>JBBDXL010000194.1:0-62833 GCA_040902335.1 Burkholderiales bacterium | reverse complement strand
ACTGACGCGCGGCACCCAGCCGCTGCAGATCTCGGCGGCCTATGACGGCCTGGAGATCGACGTGTGAGTTCGGCCTGGTCCAAGCGGGCCGGACCGCTGCTGCTGGTGATCGCGTTGCTGCTGCTGCTCGCAGGCGAACCGCCGTTCGTGTTCGGACTGCGCCACGCCCTGTTCGACGGCTACCAGAGGCTATTCCCGCGGGAACGCAAGAGCGCGCCAGCGGTGATCGTGGCCATCGATGAGCGCGCCCTGGAGCGTCACGGCCAGTGGCCCTGGCCGCGCACGCGCGTTGCGCAGCTGCTCGCCGGCATTGCGGACGCCGGCCCGGCGGCGATCGGTGTCGACCTGCTGTTCCCGGAGCCCGATCGCTTCTCGCCCGCCGAAGTCGCACGCGAGGTGCAGGAGCTCTCCGCGGACGTGGCGCGGCGGCTGCGCTCCTTGCCGTCCAATGACGCCGCGCTGGCCGCCGCCGTGCAAGGGCGCGCCGTAGTGCTGGGCATCGCAGGCCTCGAAGCCCCGGATCCCCGCTTCGAGCGCCCGCCGGCGGCGGTTCCGGTGCTCATTGCGGGCGCTGCCGATCTCGACCTGCGGCGCTTTGCCGGGCACCTGCAAAGCCTGCCCGACATTGACATTGCCGCCGCGGGCCGAGGCCTGCTCAGCGTGGATCCGGAGAGCAATGTGATTCGCCGCGCGCTTGCCGTGGCCCGCATCGGCGAGGTCATCGTGCCGGCGCTGAGCGTGGAAATGCTGCGCGTGGCGAGCGGTGCCCCGCTCGCGCTGATCGGGCGCGGACGCGACCAGGTGGAAATTCGGCTCGGAGACATCTCTATTCCTGCGCATGCCGATGGCCGCTTCTGGATCCGCTACGGGACGCACGATCCGGCCCGCTTCGTCTCCGCGGCAGAGGTTCTGGACGGCAGCGTCGCGGCGCGGGAACTCCGGGGCAAGCTGGTGCTGGTGGGCGTTACGGGGCTCGGATTGCTGGATTACCAGACCACCGCGCTGGGCGAGCGCATCCCCGGGGTGGAGATACACGCGCAGATCCTGGAGCAGATTTTCGAAGGCGATTTCCTGCGCCGACCCGCCACCCTGCAAGCGCTCGAGTTGGGGCTGCTGGCAGCCGCGGCGCTGATGTTCGCGCTGTCGGTGCCCGCGCTCGGCGCCGGCACCTCGATCGCCTTGTACGCCGTCGTGATCGCTTTCCTGGCGGTCCTGGGGATCGAGGGCTTTCTCCTCGAAGGCCTGCTGCTCGACATCGCCTGGCCGGCCATCGGTGCCACGCTGGTGTTCGGCATCGTGCTGGCGCAGGCGCTGAGCGAGGCGGACGAGCAGCGGCGGCGGCTGCGCGAGCAGGCGGCAAAGGTGAGCGGCGAGCTCGAGTCGGCGCGCCGCATTCAGATGGGTCTGCTGCCGGCGCCGCGCGAGCTTTTTGCCCGCGAGCCGCGCTTCACCGTCGACGCGCTGCTGGAGCCCGCGCGCACCGTGGGGGGGGATTTCTACGACTGCTTCATGGTGGATTCCCGGCGACTGTTCTTCATCGTCGCCGACGTGTCGGGGAAGGGGCTGCCGGCCAGCCTGTTCATGGCGCTGTCCAAGACGCTGCTGAAGAGCGCCGCGCGCCGCGTCGACGACGTCGGGGGGCTGATGGTGCGCGCCAACGCCGAAGTGTCGCGCGAGAACCCGGAGTCGTTGTTCATCACCGCGTTTGCCGGCCTGCTGGATGCGCGCACGGGGATGCTCGAATTCTGCAATGCCGGCCACGAGCCGCCCTTTGCGCGCGCCCCGGGCGGCAGCCTCGAGCGCGTCGTGCACGCGGGCGGGCCCCCGCTGTGCGTCATGGAGAACTACGCCTATCCGGTCGAATATCGCGCGCTCGCTGCGGGCGAGTGGATCTGCGTCGTCACCGATGGAGTGACCGAGGCCATGAATACTGCCGGCGAGCTCTACGGCGCGGCGCGGCTGAAGTCGGTGCTTGACGCGCTGCCGGTGAGCGTCGGCCCGAGCGAGCTGCTGGCAGCCGTGCGCGCCGACGTCGGCCGCTTCGTGGGCAGGGCCGAAGCTTCGGACGACCTCACCCTGCTCTGCGTGCGATGGAACGGCGCCGCGGCGGCAGCGCCGGACGAAGACGGGTCAGCGGACGTTGATCTCGACGCGCCGGTTGCGGGGCTCGGGGATCTCGTCGTCAGTCGCGACTAGCGGTTCGCGCTCGCCGCGCCCGGTGATGCGGATGCGCCGCGCCGCGAGTCCCAGCCTGACCAGCTCGTCGCGCACGCGCTCCGCGCGCTGCAGGGAAAGCCGGTCGTTGTATTGGGTGTTGCCGACGCGATCGGTGTGACCGATGACGACCACGTCGGGAGCGCCGCGCCCGCGCAGCTCGTCCAGGATCCGGTCGAACTCGACGCGCGACTCGGCGGTGAACTCGTCAGTGGCTTCCAGGAAATAGACCAGGAAGGACTTGGGGCGGTCGGGCAGCGTGCTCAGGACGATGTCGAACTCGGCACGTACTTCGTCGGCGCTCAGCCGCTCCGCGCGCGGCGCGTTGCCATCGACGATGCGGCTGGCGGCGTACGCCTTGTTCAAGACCACCTGCTTGCCGCTACGCTCGACGATCACGGTACCGATGTGGCCGTCGGCCGAAGGCACTACCACGACCAGTTCGTCCCCGACCTGATCTGGGGTCAGGAGGACCATGAGCGTCCCGATAAGCGCGACGATCACGGCCCCCATTTCACTTTGCCGGCTCGTCCACCTGCACCATGAATTCGGTTCCGCGCACGCCCATGATCGCTGCAGGAGTACGCACGCGCATCGACCCCGGCGACTGCTTGACCATCTTGCCCGACACCACGGCCAGCGTGCCCTTCTTGAGCGATGCGTCGAACTTGCCGGCGTGGGTCGTGGCATTGAACGTATAGTGATCCACCACCAGCACGCTGTTCGGGCCCGTGGACAAAAGGCTGTTGTCGCTGAAGGTGACGCCGGCGGAGCCGTCGGCGCCCGTGATCAGCGTATCGGACTGGCGAACAGCCATGCCCACTGCAGCAGGAAGGCGCTTGCCGTCGCGCTCGACGTGAACCGTCCCTTTGGCGACCTTGACGTGGCCAACGTCCTCCGCCCGGGCGAATCCGGTAATCGCGAATGCCAGTACCGCTACCGCAAGAAAGTGGCGCATAGGCCCTCCTGCTGAGTTACAAGAATTCTATAATGGCCTGAGGACATTGGGTAAAGCCGTGACATACGACCGCGCAGCACAGTTTCTTGCACGCCTCGACCAGTTGCGGCCCATGCAGCGGTTTCTGGAGGCATTCTGCGCCGAATCGGGGTTGCCCCGCGCGGCATATTTACGCCTGAACCTCGTTCTCGAAGAACTTTTCACCAATACCGTCAAGCATGGCCACCGCGGCGACTGCAATGCACCGGTTTGGATTGCGGTGTCGCGTGGCGACGACACGCTATCGGTGCTCTATGAGGACAAGGCGCCGCCCTTCAATCCGTATGCCCACCTGAGCGATCCGGTGGTCGATACCACGGTCTCGATGCGCAAGATCGGGGGCCTCGGCGTGCTCCTGACCAAGGAGCTCGCGGCATCTCGCGATTACGCCTACTTGTTCGGCCGCAACCGCGTTCGCCTCACGCTGGCCGCGGCCTGATCTGGTACCCGGGGCCGGACTCGAACCGGCACGGCCTTGCGGCCGAGGGATTTTAAGTCCCTTGCGTCTACCAGTTTCGCCACCCGGGCGACGCTACGAAAAGGGGGAGTCTGGAGGCGGGAGTCGGAATCGAACCGGCGTCCACGGCTTTGCAGGCCGCTGCATGACCACTCTGCCATCCCGCCAGGGGACGCATCGGAAGCAGGGAAGGCCTGCCGGCCTCCCCTAGCCTAAACTGGAGCGGGAGACGAGTCTCGAACTCGCGACCTCAACCTTGGCAAGGTTGCGCTCTACCAACTGAGCTACTCCCGCGTCTTGGGGCCGCAAATTATAGCTCATCCACTCGCGTAGGGCAGCGCGCGGCGCAGGTAGACCAGCATGGAGATCACGGTCAGCAGCGCGGCCACATTGATCAGGATGGTGCCGAGCAACGGGACGTTGATAATCCCGAACAGATCGTCCTGATACAGCAGCAGCGGGATGGCGATCATCTGGCTCGCGGTTTTCAGCTTGCCGACGAACGCCACCGCCACGCTCTTCGACTTGCCGATACTCGCCATCCACTCGCGCAGGGCCGAGATGGCGATCTCGCGGCCGATGATGATCAGCGCGACGATCATTTCGACGCGGCCGAGCTGCAGCAACACGATGAGCGCGGCGGCCACGATCAGCTTGTCGGCCACCGGATCGAGAAACGCGCCGAAGGCGGAAGTCTGATTGAGGGCGCGCGCCAGATACCCGTCCAGCCAGTCGCTCAGCGCGGCGACGATGAAGGTGCCGCAGGCGAGGGTGTTCTTGGTGCCCATCGACAGCCAATCCTCAGGGACATAGTAGACGCCGATCAACAGCGGGATCAGGATGATGCGCAGCCAGGTGATGAGGTTGGGCAGGTTGAGCGGCATCAGTGCAGCGCCTTGTGGATGCGTTCCGCGAGCGGCCGGCTGATGCCCGCGACTTGCATGAGCTCGTCCACCGCCGCCGCCTGCACCTCCCGCAGCCCGCCAAAATGGGCGAGCAGCCGCTGGCGGCGCTGCGCGCCGATGCCTGGAATCTGCGTCAATGCCGAGGCGGTTCGCGTCCTGGCGCGCTGCGCCCGATGGCCGACGATCGCGAAGCGATGCGCCTCGTCGCGGATCTGCTGCACGAGGTGCAGCCCCGCGTGCGTCGGGGGCAGGCTGAGCGCTGCGCCGTCCGCCTCGATCACCAGCTCCTCGAGGCCGGGCTTGCGCTCCGGCCCCTTGGCGACGCCCACGACGCACACATCGTTCATGCCGAGCTCGGCGAGCACCGCGCGCGCGACGCCGGCGTGGCCCTTGCCCCCGTCCACCAGCACCAGGTCGGGCACCTTGCCGCCCTGAGCGCTCACCCGCTCGTAGCGGCGCGCCAGCACCTGCCGCATCGCCGCGTAGTCGTCACCCGGCGCCGCGTCGCGCACGTTAAAGCGGCGGTACTCTCCCTTCTGCATCGCGTGCCGGTCATACACCACGCAGGATGCCACTGTCGCCTCGCCCATGGTATGGCTGACATCGAAGCATTCGATTCGTTGCACTGATTCGGGAAGATGCAGCGCCTCGCGCAGCGCCGCCAGGCGCGCCTCCTGCGCGCTTTTCTCACGTACGCGCTGCTGCAGCGCCAGCTGCGCGTTCGTCAGCGCCATTTCCAGCCACACGCGGCGCTCGCCCTGCGTCGGCACCAGGGCGTCGAACTCCACGGCATGGCTGACCAGCACCAGCGGCGGCTTGGGCTGCTCGACGTAGTGCTGCTCCAGAAATGCCTGCAGTACCTCGGCGGGCGCGGCCGCATCGGCGTTCGACGGAAAGAAGCTGCGGTCGCCGACGTGGCGGCCGCTGCGGATCATCGCCAGATTGACGCATACCGCCGCGCCTTGCGCGTGGCAGACGACGACGTCGGCGTCGACGCCGCGGTTCGATTCCACATACTGACGCGCCTGCACGCGCGACAGGGCTCGCACCTGGTCGCGGAATATCGCCGCCTGCTCGTAGTGCCGCGCGGCGGCGGCCGCCTCCATCCTACCGGTCAGCGTCTGCACCACGTCGTCCTCGCGCCCCCGCAGGAACAGCGTCGCGTGCTCCACGTCCTCGGCGTAGTCGCCCTCCCCGATCAGCCCGGTGCACGGCGCCGTGCAGCGCCGGATCTGGTGCAGCAGGCACGGGCGGGAGCGATTCTCGAACACCGTATCTTCGCAGGTGCGCAGGCGAAACACGCGCTGCAGCAGCTGGATGCTCTCGCGCACGGCATAGGCGTGCGGAAACGGCCCGAAGTAGCGGTTGCGCGCATCGCGCGCGCCGCGGTGAAAACCCAGCCGCGGGAAGCGGTGCGCCGTGATCATCAGGTACGGATACGACTTGTCGTCGCGGAACACGATGTTGTAGCGCGGCGCCAGGCTCTTGATGAGATTGTTCTCGAGCAGCAGCGCCTCGTCCTCGGAGCGCGTCACGGTGACCTCGATGCGCGCGAGCTGCGAGAGCATCATGCGGATGCGGGGACTGCCCGCATTCTTCTGCAGATAGGAAGCGACGCGCTTCCTGAGATCGCGCGCCTTGCCGACGTACAGGGCCTCGCTGCCGGCGCCGAGCATGCGGTACACGCCGGGCAGGTTGGGCAGGCCGGCGACGAAGCGCTTCGCGTCGAACTCCGCGTCGTCCATCGAGGGGGAATTCTAGCGCCGCGCCTCGGAATCAGTGTAAAATTCGCGCCCTTTTCCACCCGACAATTCAGCCATGGCCAAGGTCTCGGCAGTCGAAATCCGCGTCGGCAATCTGATCGAATGGGACAAGCGCGTGTGGCGCGTTCTCAAGTGCTACCACGTGCACGTCGGCGGCCGCGGCGGCGCGTTCATGCAGGTGGAGATGAAGGACATCGAGTCGGGCACCAAGACCAACCAGCGCTTCCGCACCGAGGACAGAGTCGAGCGCGCCTTCGTCGATGCCCGCGCCATGCAATACCTGTATCAGGATGGCGACAGCTACGTGTTCATGGACAAGGAGAACTACGAGCAGCTGCAGCTGCCTGCCGAGTTCCTCGAGGGCCAGGCGGGTTACCTGCTGCCCAACGCCGAGGTGCAGATCAACTTCTACAACGGCCGCGCCATCGGCATCGGCATCCCGCCGTCGGTGGTGCTCACGGTGACCGATACCGAGCCCGGCATCCGCAATGCGACCGCCACCAATACCTTCAAGCCCGCGACGCTGGAAACGGGCATCACGGTGCAGGTGCCGCCGTTCATCAACAAGGGCGAGCGCATCAAGGTCGATACCAACGAAGGCACCTACATGGAGCGCGCCTAGGCGAGCCTGTCCAGGGCGCCCTGCGCCTCGCGGAACGCCACGCTTCGGCGCAGGTCGCGTCCGCCGCGGTGGCGCATGCGTTCGGCGCGCGCCGGCGGGACGGGCGCGCTTGCCTCGAGCGAATGCAGCAGGCGGTCCTGGCCTTCCGGATCGTTGCACAGGAGCACCATGTCGCAGCCCGCGTCCAGCGCGGCGCGGGCACGCTCGGCGACGCCGCCGGCGGTGCTCGCGCCCGCCATCGACAGGTCGTCGCTGAACACCAGCCCGCCGAAGCCGAGCTTGCCGCGCAGGATGTCGTGCAGCCAGACGCGCGAATAGCCCGCCGGCTCGGCGTCGATCCTCGGGTAGATCACGTGCGCGGGCATGACGCCCGCCAGCCCCGCCTGGATGGCGGGTGCGTAGGGCACCAGGTCCTTGCGCAGGATTTCGGACAGCGCTCGCCCGTCGGTCGGTACGGCGACGTGCGAGTCCGCGGCGGCGTAGCCGTGCCCGGGAAAATGCTTGCCGACGGCGCCCATGCCGCCCTGCGCCAGTCCGCCGATCAGCGCGGCCGCCAGCGCACCGACGGCGAGCGGATCGTAGTGCAGTGCCCGGTCGCCGATCACCGAGCTCGCGCCGTAGTCGAGATCCAGCACGGGCGCGAAGCTGAAGTCGAGGCCGTGCGCGGCCAGTTCGGCGCCGATGATGTAACCGGCGGCATGCGCCGCCGCCCGGCCCGCATCGCGATCCCGATCCCACAGCTGGCCAAACGCGCGCATGGGCGGCAGCGCCGTGAAGCCCTCCTTGAAGCGCTGCACGCGGCCGCCCTCGTGGTCTACGCCGATCAGCAGTTGCGGCTCGCGCAGCGCGCGGATGTCCTGCGTCAGCGCCTGCAGCTGCGCCGGCGACACGAAATTGCGCGTGAACAGGATGACTCCGCCCACCGCGGGATGCCGCAGGCGCCGGACATCGTCCTGCGTCAGCACCGCGCCCGCAGGGTCGATCACCGCCGGCCCGAGCGGCAGGCGCGCCCTTACACGTCGCATTCCAGAATGACCGTTGCAGCAGCCAGCCCGCGCTCATCGGACAGCGTCAGGTGCGTGCGGCGGATGCCGCGCGTCTCGAGCAGCGCCGCCAGGGGCGCGGAGAACTCCAGCTGCGGCTTGCCCGAGCACAGGTTGCTCACCCAGACGCCGTGCCAATTGGCGGGCGCGCGGATGCCGGTGCCCAGCGCCTTGGTGAACGCTTCCTTGGCGGCGAAGCGCTTCGCAAGATACGCCGCGGGCTTGGCATGCGCGCGGAAGCGACGCAGCTCCGGCTCGCACAGAATGCGCTGTGCGAACCGCACGCCGAAACGCGCCAGCGCGCGCTCGACGCGCGGTATCTCGATCAGGTCGGTGCCGACGCCGTAGATCACCTTGCCGCCTGCAGCATCAGCTGCTTCATCTCGCGTACGGCCTCGCGCATGCCGACGAACACCGCGCGGCTGACGATGGCGTGGCCGATGTGCAGCTCGCGCAGCCCCGGCAGGCGGGCCACCGGCTCGACGTTGAAATAATTGAGCGCGTGCCCTGCGTTGAAGCGCATGCCGAGCGCGCGGATGGCCTCGCCGGCGCCGCGAATCTTCGCCAGCTCGGCCTGCACCGCCGGGCTCTCCGCGTCCCTGCCCTTCGAGTGAAACGCCGTGGCATAGGGGCCGGTGTGCACTTCGCAGACCGACGCACCGATGCGCTGCGCAGCCTCGACCTGGCGCGCGTCGGCATCGATGAACACCGAGACGATGATGCCCGCGGCCGCCAGGCGCTCTACAGCCCCGCGCAGCTTGTCCTCCTGGGCGGCGATGTCGAGGCCGCCTTCGGTCGTGATCTCGTGGCGGCCTTCCGGCACCAGCATCGCCATTTCCGGCTTGATGCGCGCGGCGATGGCGACCATCTCCCCCGTCGCCGCCATTTCCAGATTGAGGCGGATGTGCGTCAGCTCGCGCAGTCGGCGCACGTCCTCGTCCTGGATGTGGCGCCGGTCCTCGCGCAGGTGCACCGTGATGCCGTCGGCGCCGCCCAGGTGCGCCTCGATCGCGGCCCAGACCGGGTCGGGCTCGTAGGTGCGGCGCGCCTGGCGCACGGTCGCCACGTGGTCCACGTTGACGCCGAGTTCGATCATAGCTCCTGCAGCTCCCGCAGCATGTCGCTCGTGTGCAGCGTCTGCCCCGAGAGGCGCGCCGCGATCAGCCGGCGCATCAGGCGCCGCGCCTCGTCGCGTGTCTCCTGGCGCGTGTAGTCCTCGCGCGACATGTCGAGCAATGTCTGCCCGGACACCGTGAATTCGGCGTCCGCGCCATCCGGCCCGGCGTCGGCCAGGGCGAGCGGCCCGCGCTCCGGCACATAGGCGTAGCGCTGTTCCGGCTGCACCGGCGTGCCGCGGCCCGCATCCCGGTCCAGCGGCGGAGCATACCCGAGTTCGCGCAGCATCCTCAGCTCGAAGCCGCGCAGCAGCCCGGACGGCTCGTCGCCCGCCCCCAGGCGCGCGACGGCTGCGGCATAGGCATCGAACAGCGCCTCGTGCGCATCCTCGCGCGGCAGCAGACGCAGCAGCAGCTCGTTCACGTAGAAGCCGCACATCAGCGCCATCCCCGAGAGCGCCGGCTGCCCGCCCGCCCACTCCGCGGCAATGAGGGTGCCGAGCTCGGCGGACGCGCTCCAGCTGAGTCGCAATGGGTGGAACGCGAGCAGCGTGCCTCGAATCGCGGAGCGCGGCCGGCGCGCGCCGCGCGCCAGCAACCCGACGCGCCCGCGATGGCGCGTGAACGCCTCCACGATGAGGCTCGATTCCTTGTAAGCATAGCTGTGCAGCACGAACGCGGGCTCCTGCTCCGTCCGGCGTCGCATTACGCGTACCCCAGCTGGCGCAGCGTGCGCTCGTCCTCGGACCAGCCGCGCCTGACCTTGATCCACACCTGCAGGAACACCTTGCCGCCGAACATGCGCTCCATGTCCTTGCGCGCCTCGGTCGCGATGCGCTTCAGCGTTTCGCCGCCGCGGCCGAGCACGATCGGCTTGTGCGCCTCGCGCTCGACCCACACCGTGGCGTCGATGCGGCGCATGCGGCCTTCTTCCCGAAAATTCTCGATCATGACCTCGCAGCTGTACGGCAGCTCGTCGGTGAGCGCGCGGAACAGCTTCTCCCGAAGCAGCTCGGCGGCGAAGAAGCGCTCGTCGCGATCGGTCAGCTGATCGGCAGGATACAGCGCCGGCCCCTCCGGCAGCAGCGAGCCCAAGACGCGCAGCAACTCGGGAATGTTGCGGCCGGTCGTCGCCGATACCGGGACGATGGCCGCAAACGCATGCGAGCGCGCGACGCGCGCGACGAAGGGCAGCAGGCTGGAAGCCGTACGCACGCGGTCGACCTTGTTGAGCACGGCTACCGTCGGGCGGCCTGCTGGTACCCGGGCAAGCGCCGCGCGGTCGGCGGCATCGAAGTGCATCGCTTCCAGCACGAACGCGACCACGTCCGCATCGCGCGCCGCCTCTCCCGCGCGGCGGTTGAGCGAGCGATTGAGTAGATTGCGGTGGCGCGTTTGGAAGCCGGGGGAGTCGACGAACGCCACCTGACAGCCTTCGGCGTTCAGTACGCCGATCAGCAGATGGCGCGTCGTCTGCGCGCGCGGCGAGACGATCGCGAGCTTCTGGCCCAGGAGTCGGTTGAGCAGGCTGGACTTGCCGGTGTTGGGGCGGCCGACCAGGCTGACGCTGCCGCTGCGGAACGGCGTCATGCGTCGAGCCGGCTGAGCAGCGCCTGGGCCGCCTGCTGCTCGGCTGCACGCCGCGAGGCGCCGCTGCCGCGCGCCTGCAGGTCGAGACCCTCGATCGAGCATTCCACCTCGAAGACTTGCTCGTGCGCCGCGCCGCGCGTGGCGACTACCTCATAGCGCGGCAAGCCGTGGCGCCGCGCCTGCAGCACCTCCTGCAGCCGCGTCTTGGGGTCCTTGGCGGTCGTGTGCTCGTCGGTGGTTGCGAGCGCGCCGCCGAGCGTCGCGAGAACGGCGGCGCGGGCACTGGCATAGCCGCCGTCGAGAAAGACCGCGCCGAACAGCGCTTCGAGCGCATCGGCGAGAATGGAGGGGCGGTGCGCGCCGCCGCTGGCGCTTTCGCCCTGCCCCATGCGCAGGTGCTCGGCTAGGCCGAGGCCGGCTGCCGCGGCGGCCAGCGCCTCCTTGCGCACCAGGCTGGCGCGCATGCGGGAAAGCTCGCCTTCGCTCAACTGCGGGAAGCGCGCGAGCAGCGCCTCCGCGACCACGCAGCCCAGTACGCCGTCGCCCAGGAACTCCAGACGTTCATTGTGCGGCGCGCCGAAGCTGCGGTGCGTGAGTGCCTGCTCGAGCAGCTCGCCGTGGCGGAACTGATGGCCGAGGCATTCCTCGAGGCGTGCGGTCCGTGACAAGGCGCGTGCGCCGCCCCGGCTAGTTGGACGAGGCCACGAAGTCGATGTAGACCCCGATATTGGCGAATAGCGGGATTTCCTTGCGGTAGACGGCGACGATCAGAAAATCGTTGCCCTGTTTGGTGATTTCGAGGTCGGTCCCGTTGACCGCCTTGAAATCGTCGATCGCCTGCCGGCTGTCGAAGGCGCGGCGCACGTCGTTCACAGAGCCGCCGCGGCCGCGCATTTCGTTCGAGATCGAGACCACCGCTTTCTTGATGGTGAAATACTCGATGTAGGAAGGCAGCAGCCGCATCACCAGCAGTGCTGCGAAAACGAGGACGAACGAGCTCATGATGAGCCCCAACAGCGTGATACCCCGTTGCCTAGCGCGCATGGCCGGTCTCCTGTCGCAACGAGCCCTCAGCGGAAAGAGCCGAAGCGGCCCAGCTCCCCGAGGTTGAGCCAGATGAAGAACGCCTTGCCGACGATGTTGGCGTCGGGTACGAAGCCCCAGACCCGGCTGTCGCTCGAATTGTCACGGTTGTCACCCATCATGAAATAGTGCCCAGGCGGCACCGTGCACGCCAGGCCGGAGATATTGTAGTTGCAATTGCCCGAGTGCGGGAACGCGCGCACCTGGGGGACGAATGCCGGCGCGTCTTCCTCGATCATGATCGGGTGCTCGGTGCCGTTCAGCGTTTCCAGGTAGCGCCGCGAGTACTGCATGCGCTCCCGCGACAGGTAGTCCTCGATCTGGCGCAGCGGCACGGCGCGGCCGTTGATGCTCAGGCGCTTGTTGCGGTATTCGACGCGATCGCCGGGCACGCCGACGACGCGCTTGATGTAGTCGAGCGACGGATCCTCGGGATAGCGGAACACCATCACGTCGCCGCGCTGCGGGCGGCCCACGTCCAGCAGCTTGCGGTTGGCCACCGGCAGCCGGATGCCGTAGGTGAACTTGTTGACGAGGATGAAATCGCCGACCAGGAGAGTCGGGATCATCGAGCCCGAGGGGATCTTGAACGGCTCGACGAGAAACGAGCGCAGCAGGAAGACGATGAGGATCACGGGGAAGAAGCTCACCGAGTACTCCACCCACCACGGCTGCTTGGCGCCCGCGCCGCGGCGCTTGCGCAGCCACGCTACCTCCAGCGCCCAGACCGCGCCGGTCACGAGCAAGAGCAGCAGCAGGAACAACGCGAAGCTCATGCCTAGTCGGCGTCCCGCTGCAGCACCGCCAGGAACGCCTCCTGCGGGATCTCCACCGAGCCCACCTGCTTCATACGCTTCTTGCCCTCCTTCTGCTTCTCGAGGAGCTTCCTCTTGCGCGTCACGTCGCCGCCGTAGCATTTGGCGAGCACGTTCTTGCGCAACGCCTTGACGTTCTCGCGCGCAACCACGTTACCGCCGATGGCCGCCTGGATAGCGACGTCGAACATCTGCCGGGGAATGAGGCCGCGCAGCCGCGCCGCCAGCTCGCGACCGCGGCGCTGCGCGACGTCGCGATGCACCATGCTGGAAAGCGCGTCCACGCGCTCGCCGTTCACCAGTACGTCCAGCCGCACGACGTCGGCAGGACGGTATTCCTTGAAGTCGTAGTCCATCGAGCCGAAGCCGCGCGTAAGCGACTTGAGCCGGTCGAAGAAGTTCTGCACCACCTCATTCAGCGGCAGATCGTAGGACAGGACGACGTGACGCGCCGCGTAGTGCAGGTTGGTCTGCACGCCGCGCTTATCGGTGCACAGCGTCATCACCGGTCCGACGTATTCCTGCGGCACGAAGATCGTGGTGGCGATGACGGGCTCGCGGATCTCCTCGATCTGGCCGGGATCGGGCAGCTTGGCCGGGTTGGAGACCTGCGCCACCGTGCCGTCGCGCAGGAGCACCTCGTACACCACCGACGGCGCGGTGGTGACCAGCTGCATGCCGTACTCGCGCTCCAGCCGCTCCTGCACGATATCCATGTGCAGGAGCCCGAGGAAGCCGCAGCGGAAGCCGAAGCCGAGCGCCTGCGAAATTTCGGGCTCGTAGTGAAACGACGCGTCGTTGAGGTGGAGCTTGCCCAGGGCCTCGCGCAGCGCCTCATGCTGATTGGATTCGACCGGGTACAGCCCCGCGAATACCTGCGGCTTGATCTCCTTGAATCCGGGCAGCGGCTGCGGCGCGCTCTTGTCGGCATGCGTGATGGTGTCACCGACTTTCGCGTCGCGCAGGTCCTTCACCCCCGCGATCACGAAGCCCACCTCGCCCACCGCAAGCGCCTCGCGCGGCTGCGACTTTGGCGTGAATACGCCCACCTGCTCGCACAGGTGCTGCGCGCCCGTGCTCATCAGCAGGAGCTTTTCCTTGGGCCGCAGGGTGCCCTGCATCATGCGCACCAGCATCACCACGCCCACGTAATTGTCGAACCAGGAGTCGATGACCAGCGCCTGCAGCCGCGCCGCCGAGTCTCCCTTGGGCGGCGGCACGCGCGCGATGACCGCCTCGAGGATCTCGTCCACCCCCTCGCCGGTCTTGGCGCTGGCGCGGAGCGCATCCTTCGCCTCGATGCCGATGACGTCCTCGATCTCCCGGATGGCATTCTCGGGGTCGGCCGAGGGCAGGTCGATCTTGTTCAGCACCGGGATCACCTCCACGCCCTGCTCGATCGCCGTGTAGCAGTTGGCCACCGTCTGCGCCTCGACGCCCTGCGACGCGTCGACCACCAGGATCGCGCCCTCGCAGGCGGCGAGCGAGCGGCTCACCTCGTACGAAAAATCGACGTGCCCCGGGGTATCGATGAGATTGAGAAGGTAGCGCTCGCCGTCGCGCGCCGCGTATTCCAGCGCCGCGGTCTGTGCCTTGATGGTGATGCCGCGCTCGCGCTCCAGCGCCATCGAGTCGAGCACCTGGTCGGCCATCTCGCGCTCGGCGAGGCCGCCGCAGCGCTGGATGATGCGGTCGGCAAGCGTCGACTTGCCGTGGTCGATGTGCGCGATGATGGAGAAGTTGCGGATGCGGCCTTGCGGCGTCATGAAAAAAAGGGTGCCGGCGGCACCCTTCCCTGTCTGCAGCGGGCGCTATTCTAGCGCAAGCCGCGCGCGCAGGGCCTGCGCGTCGAGCCGCGCGTGGCAGATCTCGCGGCCCTCGCCGTCGGTGAGCACCGGTACTTTCCGCCCGTAACGCTCGGCCAGCGCGGGGTCGGCATTCACGTCGAGCTTCACGAACCCGACCCCCAGGCCGCGCAGGGCGTCCGCCATCTCCTCGCAGAGAGGGCAGTTGGCGCGCGAGTACAGGCGCAGAATCGGCTCAGCCCTTGTCGCCGAGGCCGGCGACGGAGATGAAGGCGGTGCTCTCGCCGCGGCGCACCTGGAACGTGATCACGGCGTGCTTGTCCAGGCCCGCAAGAAGCTTGTTCAATTGCTCGGTGCTCTTCAGATCCGTGTGCTGACCGTTGTGCACCATCTTCAGCAGAATGTCGCCGCGGCGCAGTTCCGCGCGCGCGTCGGCGCGCACCTCGGCGACCACGAGGCCGTGGGAGAGCTTGAGCTCCCGCTTCTGCTCGGCGCTCAGCTCGCTCACCACCACCCCGAGGCGGTTCGCGGCCAGCGCTGCGGGCTTCGGCTCCCGCGGCGCCTCCCGCGCCGCGACCCGCTCCTCGAGCAGCTCGCCCACCGTGATGCTGAGCATGCGCGGCGCGCCCTTGCGCCAGACTTCCATCGGCACGCGGGTTCCCGGACGCGTGCCGCCGACGATGCGTGGCAGATCGGCGGAGGACTCCACTTCCTTGCCGTCGAAGCGCGTGATGATGTCGGTCGCCTCGACCCCCGCCTTGTCCGCGGGGCTGCCCTTCTCGACGGAATTAACCAGCGCGCCGCGCGGGCGCTGCAGGCCGAAGGACATCGCGAGGTCCTTGGTCACCTCCTGGATCACCACGCCAATGCGGCCGCGGGATACCCGGCCCTTCTCGCGCAGCTGGTTCTGGATGTCGAGCGCCACATCGATCGGAATGGCGAACGACAGCCCCATAAAGCCCCCGGTACGGCTGTAGATCTGCGAGTTCACGCCCACCACCTCGCCCTTCATGTTGAACAACGGTCCCCCGGAGTTGCCCGGATTGATGGCCACGTCGGTCTGGATGAAGGGCACGAAGTTCTCCTGCGGCAGCGAGCGGCCCTTGGCGCTGACGATGCCTGCGGTCACCGTGTTCTCGAAGCCGAACGGCGAGCCGATCGCCACCACCCATTCCCCCACCTTGAGGCGCGTGGGATCGCCCATGCGCACCGCAGGAAGGTTGCTGGCCTCGATCTTGATCAGCGCGACATCGGTGCGCTTGTCGGCGCCCACCACCTTGGCCTTGTACTCGCGCTTGTCGGTGAGGCGCACGTCGATCTCGTCCGCCGCCTCGACGACGTGCGCGTTGGTGAGAATGTAGCCGTCGGCGCTGATGATGAACCCCGAGCCGAGCGATCGGCTCTCGGGCCGCAGCCCCGGCGCGGGCTGCCGCGGAATGAAGCGCCGGAAGAATTCCAGCATCTCCTCGTCTTCGATGTTCGGCATTTGCGGCGTGCTCGCGCGTCGCGGCGCCTGCGTGGTGCTGATGTTGACCACGGCAGCGCCATGCTCCTCGACGAGTCGCGTGAAGTCGGGCAATTCCCGCACCTGCGCGACGGCGCATGCGGCGAACGTGCCGAACGCCAGCGCGGCGGCGGCTTTGATCAGGAACATGGAGAATCCTCTCGGGCGGTAGGCGACGACTGCTATTGCGGGCGGTATTCGACCGTGTTGCCGATGCGTTGCACGCTCGCGGCCGGCGCTTCGCCCACCACGGTGACCAGGTGGTTCGCCACCTCCCGCGTATAGACGTTCACCGCTCCCATGCTGGAAATGCCGATGCGCGCGGCCTCGGCGCGGCCGGGCATCGGTTCGATGAACACAGATACGGCGGCGAGGCCGTCCGAGTACACCATCTGCGCCACCGGCTGGGCGTCGCGCAGCATGCGCCGAATCTCCACGATCTTGCGGAAGCCGGGCAGCTCGGCGCCTACGCTCCATCCCGATTGCGACAGATTGGCCGGCGCCACGCCGGCCCGCTCCACGTGCCAGCCCTGGGCGGCGCGCGGCGGCTGCAGGCGCTCGCGCGCTACGCTGCCGATCTCCAGGTGCGTGAAGGTGAATTGCTCCATCGTGTGCCCGTCGCGATCGAAGGTCTGCGCCTTGAGCAGCATGCCGCTGCTGGCGTCGGCCCACAACCGGTAGCCGTAACGCAGGTCGTCCTTGGGGGTCAGCACGATGGCCTGGCACTTGAAGCCGGCGATGCGCCGCCTTTCCCCCATGGTGATCACGTAGTAGTCCGTCAGCCCGCCCACCTGCGCGGGCAGCAGCGCCGGAAACGCGCGCGGGTCGCTGCGGCGATCGACTTTCACCGTGCGGCTCTCCGGCAGATAGCAGCGGATCTCGTCTCGCGTGCGCAGGATTTCGCGCGGCGTGCCGTCCAGCACTTCCAGCTTCTCGGTGCCGCCGGCGGCGTCCGCCAGGCGCGTGATGCGTGAAGTCTCGGTGCGATCGCCCTGCTGATAGACGAAGGTACCGGTATACGAGAGCTTCTCCGTCGCCTGGTAGATCTTGCGCAGCCAGTCGAGCGCCTCGGGCGTGGTCTGCGCCTGCGCCCACCCGGCGACCGTGAAAAGCAACAGGGCGCCGAGGGTGCGGCTCACGGTTTACCCGGGATCGATTCGGCGGCTACCGCGCGCACGAAAGGCGCCATGCCCTGCAGCGAATTGCGCGATGAGAGCGCCTGATGCGCGATCAGATAGTCGCGCGTCGCCGCGGTCATCGGCAGGCGCACGGGTGCCGGGGGCGCGGCGCGCGCCGCTACTTGCGCCGGCTGCGGCGCCTTGGCGACCGGCACCAGCAGGGGCCCGGTACTCTGCTGCGGGGAAAATGCCATCCAGCCGACGAGCGCCACCGCCGCCACGCTCGCCGCCAGCGCGGAAGGCACGAACCAGCGCGCACGCTGCGGCCGCGTCACATCCGCCGGCAGCGGGCCTATCAGGGTCGGCTCGTCGGCGAGGCGGGCAGAGACGCGACGCAGGCAGTCGTTCGCCAGCATGGCGCGTCCCTGCAGGGCGTCGCTGATCAGGTGGTAGGTGCGCCAGGTCTCGAACGCGTCGGCGTCCTTGCCCAGCGCCGACAGCGGCTCGTTCAGCTCATGCGCATCGAGCTCGCCGTCCATCAATGCCGATATCTTGGCTTTCATAGCGCTACCACCTCTGGTCCTTGCGCGTGTCGAGCAGAGGCCGCAGCCGTTCCGCGATCGCCTCGCGCGCCCTGAATATCCGCGAGCGCACCGTGCCGATCGGACAGTCCATGATGCGCGCGATGTCCTCGTAGCTCATGCCCTCGATCTCGCGCAGCTGGATCGCGGTGCGCAGCTCCTCGGGCAGCTCGTCAATCGTCGCATTCACCGTCTGTGCGATTTCCTTTGACAGCAACAAGCTTTCCGGCGTGTTGATGTCCCGCAACTGCTCGCCATCCTCGAAGCCCTCGGCGTCCTCCGCCTCCACCTCCGTGGAGGTCGGCGCCCGCCGCCCCAGCGCCATCAGATAATTCTTGGCGGTGTTGATGCCAATACGGTACAGCCACGTATAGAACGCGCTATCGCCGCGAAACCCCGGAAGCGCCCGGTACGCCTTGATGAACGCCTCCTGCGTCACATCCTCCACCTCGGCCGGATCGCGGATGAACCGCGCCAGCAGGCGGCCGAGCTTGCGCTGGTACTTTTCCACCAGCAACTCGAACGCGCGCTTGTCGCCGCGTTGCGCGCGCGCCACCAATTGGCGGTCGACCTCGCGCTCAGACACGACTGCACCCGCCGCTCGCTACCGCTCCGGCCCGGGCAGCATACCCGCACCGCCCCCGGATGCAACGCCTACCTGCCAGAGACACGGCGTGCAGGAAATAGTTCGCCCGCATCCGGCGCGCCTTCAAGCCGCCTGCGGCGGCCGCGCCGCGTCCGGCACCCTGCCCCACAGCGCCCATAGCCTCAAGCAGCGGAACTCGGCGCTCGGGAGCATGTCGCGCACCACGACCAGACTGCGTCGCGATACGCCCGCCAGGGGCAGCGCCACCCACCAGGGGCCGATATGGCGCCGCCGCCCCACGCGCGCCGCAAGGCGCCGGCCGTCGGCCAGCTCGAGCGTCGCGGCACCGTCGTCCGCGAGCTCCAGCGCCCGCACCGAGCCGCGTGCACGCAGCAGCGCCCGGTCCCACGCGGCGGCGGCGCCCAAGGCCAGCAATAGAAGCGCAAGGGCTGCCCCCGCATAACCAGGCCATACTGCCACGAGGCACGCCGCGCCGGCCCCGTGCACCAGCGTCAGCGCGCCCGCCAAGGCGCGCGACGCGCGCAACTCCAGCCGCAGCGCCGCCATCCGGCTCAGACGCGCGCGAACACCAGCGTGCCGTTGGTGCCGCCAAAACCGAAGTTGTTCTTGACCGCGTTCTGGATCTTCAGGTCCCGGGCGGTGTTCGCGCAGTAATCCAGGTCGCACTCCGGGTCCTGGTTGAAGATATTGATGGTGGGCGGCGAAATCTGCTTGTGCACGGCGAGGGCGGTGAAGACAGACTCGATGCCGCCCGCCCCGCCGAGAAGGTGACCCGTCATCGACTTGGTGGAGTTGACGACGAGCTTGCGCGCATGCGCACCGAACGCCATTTTCACCGCCTCGGTTTCGTTCTTGTCGCCCAGGGGCGTGGAGGTGCCGTGGGCATTGAGGTATTGCACCTGGTCGGCGGCAATGCGGGCGTTCGCGAGCGCCGATTGCATGCAGCGCCTGGGCCCGTCCAGATTCGGGGCCGTCATGTGGAACGCGTCGCCGCTCATGCCGAAGCCGGTCAGCTCGCAATAGATCCGGGCGCCACGCGCCCGTGCGTGCTCATATTCCTCCAGCACGAGCGCGCCGGCGCCCTCGCCGAGCACGAAGCCGTCGCGGTCCCGGTCCCAGGGACGGCTGGCCGTCGCCGGGTCGTCGTTGCGCGTCGACAGCGCCCGCGCGGCGGCGAACCCCCCGATCCCCAGGGGCGAGATCGTCGCCTCGGCGCCGCCGGCCACCATCACGTCGGCGTCGCCGTACTCGATCAGCCGCGCCGCCTGGCCCACGGCGTGCAGCCCGGTAGTACAGGCCGTGACGACCGCCAAGTTGGGGCCCTTCATGCCGTACAGGATCGACATATGCCCCGAGATCATGTTGATGATCGAGGCCGGAACGAAGAACGGCGAGATGCGCCGCGGGCCGCGTTGCGTCAGCTCGGCGTGCGTTTCCTCGATGCGCGGCAGCCCGCCGATCCCGGAGCCCATGTTCACGCCGATGCGCCCGGCGTTGGCTTCGCTCACCTGCAGGCCGCAGTCCTTCCAGGCCTGGATCGCCGCCGCCAGCCCGTAATGGATGAACGCGTCCATGTGGCGCGCTTCCTTTGGCGGCAGGTATGCCGAGACGTCGAAGCCCTTGACCTCGCCCGCGATGCGGCAGGCGAAGGGCGCCGCGTCAAAGCGCGTGATGGGGCCGATGCCGGGCTTGCCCGCAACCAGGTTCTGCCAGGCTTCCTCTACGGCGTTGCCGACCGGGCAGACGATACCGAGCCCGGTGACGGCGACTCTGCGGCGTGACACTTAGAGTGCGCGGCGCTACGACTTGGAATGCGACTTCACGTAGTCGATGGCCTGCTGCACCGTGGTGATCTTTTCCGCTTCCTCATCGGGAATCTCGGTCTCGAACTCTTCCTCCAAGGCCATCACCAGCTCCACGGTATCGAGGGAGTCCGCGCCCAGGTCATCGACGAACGACGACTCGTTCTTGATCTCGGACTCGTTCACCCCGAGCTGCTCGGCGATGATCTTCCTGACGCGTTGTTCGACGTTCTCCATGTTCTGCTCCTTCCCTAGTGGGGCCAAGCGGCGGCCCGGATTTTACCAAATTGGCGTCCTCGCCCTCACCCCATGTACATGCCGCCGTTGACGTGCAGCACGCAACCCGTGATGTAGCCGGCCCCCGGCGACGCCAGATAGGCGACCGCAGCAGCGACATCGGCGGTCTCGCCGAGCCGGCCCAGGGGAATCTGCGCCAGCAAGGCGCTGCGCTGCGCTTGCGAGAGCGCGCGCGTCATGTCGGTGTCGATGAATCCGGGCGCGACGCAATTGACCGTGATGCCGCGGCTGCCCAGCTCGCGCGCGAGCGACTTGGTGAGACCCACGACTCCGGCCTTGGCGGCCGCATAGTTCGCCTGTCCGGCGTTACCCGAGGCGCCGACCACCGAAGTGATATTGATGATGCGTCCCCAGCGCGCTTTCATCATGCCTCGCATCACGGCGCGCGACAACCGGAATACCGCCTTCAAGTTGGTGTCGAGCACGTCGTCCCACTCGGCGTCCTTCATGCGCAGGGCAAGGTTGTCGCGCGTGATGCCGGCGTTGTTCACCAGGATCGCGACGTCGCCCAGCGTCTTCTGGAGGTCCGCGACCAGTGCATCGCCCTGCGCGGCGTCGCGCACGTTCAGCACCCGGCCCGCGCCCTTGGCGCCCGCCTGCGCCAACGCCTGCCCGAAGCCGGCGGCGCCTGCCTCCGTGGTGGCCGTGCCCACGACCGTAGCGCCCTGGCGCGCCAGCTCGAGTGCGATCGCCCGGCCGATGCCGCGCGACGCGCCGGTCACCAGTGCAAGCCTGTCCTGCCGCATCGTCACGCCCCCTTCAGGGTCGCCAGCGCCTGCTCCAGGGACGTCTTGTCCGCCAGCGCAAGGCTCTGCAAGTCGCCGTCGATACGCTTCACCATTCCCGCCAGCACCTTGCCGGGACCGCATTCCAGCACGTGCGTCACGCCCTGCGCGCGCATCTGGCGCACCGTCTCCACCCAGCGCACCGGCGCCGCCGCCTGGCGCACGAGCGCGTCCTTGATGGCTTCCGGCTGCGTCTCGATACGCACGTCCACGTTGTTGATCAGCTGGCACGCGGGCGTCGTCACTGCGACGCCGGCGAGGTAGCCGCGCAGGCGTTCCGCCGCCGGCCGCATCAGGCTGGAATGAAACGGCGCGCTCACCGGCAGGGACAGTGCGCGCTTGGCGCCCTTCGCCTTGCACAGCTCCATCGCGCGCGCCACCGCGTCCTTGTGGCCGGCGATCACGATCTGGCCCGGCGCGTTGAAGTTCACCGCATCGACGACCTGGCCTTGCGCCGCCTCGGCGCACGCCGCGCGCACCGCCTGGTCGTCCAAGTTGAGGATCGCCGCCATCGCGCCCTGCCCCTCGGGCACGGCCTCCTGCATCGCCTGCGCGCGGAACCGCACCAGCGGCAGGCATTGCGCGAAGTCGATCGCCGCCGCCGCCACCAGGGCCGTGTACTCGCCCAGGCTGTGTCCGGCGACGAACTGCGGCGCAGGGCCGCCGAGCTCGCGCCAGGCGCGATACGCCGCATAGCCGGCGGTGACCATCGCGGGCTGCGTGTTCACCGTGAGGTTGAGCGCCTCCTGAGGTCCTTCATCGAGCAGCCTGAGAAACTCCGCGCCCAGCGCTGCACCCGCCTGCCGGCGTACCTCGTCCACGCCGGGCAGTCCCGCATAGGCGCGCAGCATGCCCAAAGCCTGCGAGCCCTGCCCGGGAAAAACCATGGCCAGTGTCATGGCGTCACATTGTCGCCAGAGTCGCGCCCCAGGTGAAGCCGCCACCCACGCCCTGCATCATCACGCGGTGACCGGCGCGGATTTTCCCGGCGCGCACGTATTCGTCGAGCGCGAGCGGTATGGACGCGGCGGAAGTATTGCCGTGATGGTCCACCGTCACCACCAGGCGCTCCAGCGGCAGCCCGAGCTTGCGTGCCGTGGCCTCGAGGATGCGCACGTTGGCCTGGTGGGGGATGAGCCAGTCGACGTCCGCGAGCTGCATGCCAGCGGCGGCGAGGGTCTCGCGCGCCACTTCGTCGAGCACCTTGACCGCAAACTTGAAAACCTGGCTGCCCTGCATGTGCAGATACGGCGAGCCGACGACGCGTCCGCCGCACACGTTTCCTGGCACCGACAGGATGTCGGCATGGCTGCCGTCGGCGCGCAGCACCGAGGCATGCAACCCGGGCTTTTCGGCGCTTGCCAGCACCACCGCGCCGGCGCCGTCGCCGAACAGCACGCAGGTGCCGCGATCGTTCCAGTCGAGGATGCGCGAAAACACTTCGGCGCCCACCACCAGCGCGCGCTTGTTCATGCCGGCGCGGATGAAGCTGTCGGCCGTGGCGAGCGCGTAGACGAACCCGCTGCACACCGCCTGCAGGTCGAACGCAGGGCAGTTGCGCACGCCGAGCTTAGCCTGCAGCAAGCACGCCGTACTCGGGAAGATGAAGTCGGGCGTCGAGGTGGCGACGATGATCAGATCGACGTCCTCGGGCCGCAGTCCCGCGGCCTGCAGCGCGGCGCGGCTCGCCGCGAGCGCCAGGTCGCTCGAGGCCTGCGACTCGTCGGCGATGTGGCGCTGCACGATGCCGGTGCGCTCGCGAATCCACTGGTCGCTGGTGTCGAGGCGCGACGCGAACTCCGCGTTGCCGACCACGCGCGGCGGCAGATAACTGCCCGTGCCGACGATGCGCGAGTAGATCATTCGGACGCCGCGCGCGCCGCGGGCGCGGCGGGATGCAGTTGCGCCATGCGGCGCGTGATGCGCTCGATGACGTCGTTGCGCACTTCGTCCACCGCGCGCTCCAGCGCCTTGCCGAAGGCGAACGCGTCGGCCGAGCCGTGGCTCTTGATGACGATGCCGCGCAGCCCGAGCAGGCTCGCGCCGTTGTAGCGGCCCGGGTCCATGCGCGCGCGCAATGCCTTCAGCACGGGCCGGGCGATCAGGGCGGAAAGCCTGCGCCATGGCGAGCGGGTGAATTCCTGGCGCAGGAATCCCACGATCATGTTGGCGACGCCCTCGGACGCCTTGAGCACGGAATTGCCGACGAAGCCATCGCACACCACCACGTCGGTGGTGCCCTTGTAGATGTCGTCACCCTCCACGTTACCGTGAAAATTGAGGCCGCTGTCGCGCAGCAGGTCCGCCGCCACCTTCACGGTTTCGTTGCCCTTGATGTCCTCGACGCCGATGTTGAGCAGGCCTACGGAGGGTCGCTCCTTGTGCTCCAGCGCGGCCACCAGCATGGCGCCCATCACGCCGAACTGCATCAGCTGCTCGGCGGTGCAGTCGACATTGGCGCCGAGGTCGAGCACGTAGGTCCAGCCGGCGCGCATGTTGGGCAGGACCGTGGCGATCGCGGGCCGGTCGATACCCGGCAGGGTCTTCAGCACGAAACGCGAAATGGCCATCAGGGCGCCGGTGTTGCCGGCGCTCACGCAGGCGTGCGCGGCGCCGCTCTTCACCAGATTGACCGCGACGCGCATCGAGGAGTCCTTCTTGAAGCGCAGCGCCTGGACCGGCGGCTCGTCCATGCTCACCAGCTGGGTCGCGTGCTGCACCCGCAGGTGCTGTCCGGCCGCGGCGCCCTGTTCGCGCAGCGCCGACTCCAGCACATCGCGCGGGCCCACCAGAATGATGTCAACCCCCGCGTGTCGGCGCTGGAACTCCAGCGCGGCAGGGACCGTCACACGGGGGCCGTGATCTCCCCCCATGCAGTCGATGGCGACAGTGATATCCATCGAGCCTGCGGCGCGCGCGCCGCTCACCCGGGACTCGAGCGCCGCGTCGCCTTACTCGTCCCGCGACTTGGCGACCTTCTTGCCGCGGTAATAGCCGCTCGGGCTGACGTGATGGCGCAGATGCACCTCGCCCGTCGTCGGCTCGAGCGCCAGCGGCGGCTTGCCGATGAAATCGTGGGCGCGATGCATGCCGCGCCGCGACGGGGACTTCTTATTCTGTTGCACAGCCATGTTCAGACTCCTCTCAATGTCGATTCCTGCCGCGCAGCATGCCGCGCAGACCTGCGAACGGCGTCTGCCGTCCTACCGGCGCCGCACTGCCCTGCGCCGAACAATTATCGTGCAGCGGCGCATAGGGCAGCGCCAGCAGCAATTGGTCCTCCACCAGATCGCGCACCGCCATGTCCTTCGTGGCGACGATGCCGTCGGGCCCTTCCGCGGTGAGCGGCTGCGCGTCGAGTTCGCTCTGCGAGCGCGCCAGCCACAGCGTAACGTCCTCGCGCAACTCCACGCTGACCGCCTCGAGACAGCGCTTGCAGGACAATCGCAGCCTGGCCACCACGTGCAAATCCAGGCTGTGACGGCCGAGTTCGTCGCGCGCGCCCTGCAATTCGTACTCGACCGAACCGGCCTCGTCATGCAGCAACGCGCGCAGCCGCGGAAATTCCCCCGCAGCCCACGCGCCGCGCATGCTGCCCCCGGCCCCCGCGAAATCGAAGCCGTCGAACATGGGAAACCGCGGCGGCTGCGGCATGAAGGGGCGGATGATATCATCGCAAAAAAAGACGTGTCAAAACAAAGTCATGCCTGACTCCCGCGCATTGGTGCTCGCCTCGACGTCGCCTTATCGCAAGGAGCTGCTGCAGCGGCTCGGACTGCCGTTTGCGTGCGTCGATCCACAGGTCGCAGAAAGCGTGAACGCGGACGAAGCGCCCGCCGCCACGGCGCGGCGCCTTGCAACGGACAAGGCGCGCGCCGTGGCGGTGCGCCACCGCGAAGCGCTCGTCATCGGCGCCGACCAGGTCGCTTCCTGCGGCCCGCTGCGCCTGGAAAAGCCTGGGGGGCACGCGAACGCGGTGCGCCAATTGACGGCGGTGAGCGGCAAGACTGTGCGCTTCGACACGGCCGTGGCGCTGCTCGATGCGCGTAGCGGCCGGCTTCTGGAGCGCGTCGTTCCCAGCCTGGTGCGTTTCCGCGAGCTTACGCCGGCGCAGATCGAGGACTACCTGCGCCGCGAGCAGCCCTACGACTGCGCCGGCAGCGCCAAGGCCGAAGGGCTCGGCATCGCCCTGATCGCCGGCATCGACAGCGGCGATCCGACCGCGCTCATCGGCCTGCCGCTGATCGCGCTGAGCGAGCTCCTGGCGCGAGCCGGCATGCCGGTGCTGCGCGCGTGACGCCGGCGCTGTATCTCGTGCCCGCGGCGCTCGGCGGCGCGCCGGCGCAGGTGCTGCCGGCGCCGACGATCGACACGGTGCGCGCACTGCGCGACTTCGCCGTGGAAAATGCCAAGAGCGCGCGCGCATTCCTAGCCGCGCTCGGCATGCCCTGCCCGGTGCGCGAGCTGCGCATTGCGCCCATCGACGGCGACGCCGCTGCCCTGCTGGCGCCGCTACGTGC
This sequence comes from Burkholderiales bacterium, assembly GCA_040902335.1. Lineage (GTDB taxonomy): Bacteria > Pseudomonadota > Gammaproteobacteria > Burkholderiales > SG8-39 > JAABQT01. The sequence continues at coordinate 37,210 of JBBDXL010000194.1, read as the reverse complement.
CGGCCGATCCCTGGGCGTGATCTCGGAGGCGGGATGTCCCGGGGTCGCGGACCCGGGCCAAGCCCTGGTCGCCGCCGCGCACGCCGCGGGTTACCGCGTCGTGCCGCTCGTCGGCCCCTCATCGCTCCTGCTCGCCCTCATGGCGAGCGGCCTCGAAGGCCAGCGCTTCGCCTTCCGCGGCTACCTGCCGCGCGACGCCACGGCGCGCGCGCAGCGCATTCGCGCACTGGAACGCGCCTCCCGCGAAGCGCGGGAAACGCAGATCTTCATCGAGACGCCCTACCGCAACGACGCTCTGCTCGCCACGCTGCTCGAATGCTGCGCGCCGGCCACGCGCCTGTGCGTTGCCGTGGATCTGACGCTGCCGGGCGAGGACATCGCCACGCGCAGCGTCGCGCAGTGGCGCCGCGCGCGCACGGCGATCGGCCGGCGCCCGGCGGTGTTTCTGCTGCTCGCCTAGCGCGGCTGCGCTGCGCCGCGCAGCGCAAACTCGAGCACCGCGTTTGCCGCGCCGGCGCCCAGGCGCCGCGCGAATTTCTCCGCCAGGTTCTCCTTCTGCGTGAAGTCGACCACCTTCTCCGCCTTCACCACCTCGCGCGCCACGTAATCCAGGCTGCCGAAGGCGTCGGCGAGGCCGAGCTCGACGCTTTTCTGCCCGGTCCACACGAGCCCCGAAAACATGTCCGGCGTCTCCTTGAGCCGCTTGCCGCGCCCGTCGCGCACCGCGCCGATGAACTGCCGGTGCACGTCCTCGAGCAGCGCCTGCGCGTGCGCCTTCTGCGTCGGGTCGACCGGGAGGAACGGATCCAGGAACCCCTTGTTGTCGCCGGCCGTCAGCAGCCGCCGCTCGACGCCGAGCTTCTCCATCAGGCCGGTGACGCCGAAGCTGTCCATGCGCACGCCGATCGAGCCGACGATGCTCGAGCGGCCGACATAGATGCGGTCCGCGGCCGCCGCCACGTAGTAGCCGCCGGAGGCGCAAAGGTCCTCGATCACCGCGTAGAGCGGCACTGCGGGATGCTTCTTGCGCAGGCGCCGCATTTCCTCGTAGATGGTGTTCGACTGCACCGGGCTGCCGCCGGGCGAGTTGATGCGCATGACGACGCCCTGCGTGTTCTCGTCCTTGAACGCGGACTGCAGCGCCGCCATGACGCGCTCCGCGCTGGCGTCGGTGCCGGGGGCGATCACGCCGCTTACCTCCACCAGCGCGGTGTGCTTGCCCGACGTCTTGCCGCGCTCCCCCCAGTCCACCGCCATCAGGATGATCACCGTGACGTAGGCGAACGTCAGCAGCTTGAAGAAGATGCCCCAGCGGCGCCCGCGCCGCTGCTCCTGCAGGGCCGCGCCGGCGAGCCGCTCGATCAGCCCGCGCTCCCATTGCCCGTCGTTGTCAGCCATCGTCGACTCCCAGGTAGTAGATGCGACCGTCGCGTTCCTCGACCCGCAAGCGCACCAGCGGTGCGCCGCCGCAGGGTCCGCCCAGGCAGCGGCCGCTCGCTGCGGCGTACACGGCGCCGTGCGTCGAGCATATCAAATCGCGTCCTTCGAAATCGAAGAACTGGCCTGCGCGCCAGTCGAGCTCCAAGGCGACGTGCGCGCAGCGGTTGAGATAGCCGTACACGCGGCCCTCGTAGCGCACCGCGAACGCCGGCGCGCGCTCGCCGCGGTACTCGATCTCGAAGCGCACGCCGGCTCCGCCATCCTGGAGCGCCGCGGCCTCGCAGATCAGGCGTGGCGCAGCAGCCATTCGCTCAACTCCGGCACGCTGGCGAGGCAGGCGCGGGGCTGCAGTGCGCGCAGTTCGCCCTCCGCATGCGCGCCGTAGCACACCGCCAGGGCGTCCACCCCCGCCGCCGCCGCCATGCGCAGGTCGTGCGAGGTGTCGCCCACCATCAGTGCCTGCGCCGCAGGCGACGCCAGCTCCTGCAGCAGCTCGTGCAGCATCGCCGGATGCGGTTTGGGCTCGGCCTCGTCCGCGCAGCGCGACGCGGCAAAGTACGTCCGCAGGGCGCAGGCGTCGAGCGCGCGCTCCAGCCCCCGCCGGCTCTTGCCGGTCGCCACCGCCAGCGCATGGCCGCGCGCGCGCAGCGCCTCGAGCAGCTCCAGGACCCCGGGGAACACGCGCATGCGATCTTCGCGCGCCAGGAACTCCCGCCGGTAGCACGCCACAAATTCCATCATCCGCGCCTGCGGCAGATCGGGCACCGCGTGGCGCAGCGAGTCGTGCAAGCCGAGGCCGATCACGTGGCTGGCGCGCTCCCGGTCAGGCACCTCCAGACCCATGTCCCGCGCCGCCTGCTGGATGCATTCGACGATGGCGCTCGCCGAATCGATGAGCGTGCCGTCCCAGTCAAAGACGATCAGGCTGTAGCGCAAGCTGCGCCTCCGCGGTTCGCCGCATGTCGTCCGGCAGCGGCGCCTCCAGCCGCAGGCGCGCGCCCGTCAATGGATGCGCGAAGGCAAGCCGCCTGGCGTGCAGCATCAACCGCTTCACCCCTTGCCGCGCCAGTGCGCGGTTCAGCGCGAAATCGCCGTACTTGTCGTCTCCCAGGACCGGGTGGCCGGCGTGCGCCAGGTGCACCCGTATCTGGTGCGTCCTGCCCGTCATCAGACGCAATTCGAGCAGGCTGCAGGCAGCCGATGTGGCGATCGGCGTGACGACAGTCACGGCCGCCCGCCCGCCGCCATGCACCGCCACGCGGCGCTCGCCCCCCGCAGTGACGTACTTGTGCAGCCGCTCGCGCAGCTCGCGCGCCCCTCCCTCCCAGCTGCCTTTCACCACAGCCAGGTACACCTTCTCGGCCTCGCCTTCGCGCAGCATGCGGTGCAGCTCGACGAGCGCGCTACGCTTCTTGGCGATGACCAGCAGCCCGGAGGTATCCCGGTCCAGGCGGTGCGCCAGCTCGAGCAGCTTGGCGCGCGGGCGCTCCGCGCGCAGCGACTCGATCACGCCGTAGCTCACGCCGCTGCCGCCGTGCACCGCAACGCCCGAGGGCTTGTCCACCACCAGCAGCGCATCGTCTTCGTAGACCACCGGCAGATCGAGCGGGCGCGGCGCCGGCCTGGCGGCGGGGCTCGCCAGGCGCACCGGCGGCACCCTGACCTTGTCGCCGAGCCGCAGCCGGTAGTCGGGCCTGACGCGGCCGCTGTTGACGCGCACCTCGCCGCTGCGCAGCACGCGGTAGACGTGGCTCTTCGGCACGCCCTTGAGGCGCCGCAGCAGGAAGTTGTCGATGCGCTGCGTGTCGCTTTCCTCCCCGACTTCGAGTAGGGTCGCGCGAGCCTTGCTTAAGTCTTTCATTATCCGTATGATCCGCGAGTTGCTTCGAGATGCGAGGCACAGGTTCGCGAGGCGCGGAGGGGAGGATTCCCGGCGCCGGAGCCTGCAACCCGCCTCCTGTTTGGCCACAGCCGGACCTGAAGCAGGGGTGACTATCGCTCACCGTAAGTAGCGATACTACTCAATAGCGCGCGGCAGGTTCATTCCCCGCCCCTTCGCAACCCGCTTTCCTAGGAGAGCACTGACCGACGGACCCCAGGGTCTCCTGCGCGCGCAGGAGAACAATAAGTGAAACGCATGTTGTTTAATGCGACGCAGCAGGAAGAGCTGCGCGTCGCCATCGTAGAAGGGCAGAAGCTAGTAGATCTCGACATCGAATCGGCTTCCAGGGAGCAGCGCAAGAGCAACATCTACAAGGGCATCATCACCCGCATCGAGCCCAGCCTCGAGGCGGCCTTCATCGACTACGGTGAGGAGCGCCACGGGTTCCTGCCCTTCAAGGAGATCGACAAGGCCTATTTCAGGGCCGGCGTCGACGTCGGGCGTGCCCGCATCCAGGACGCGCTCGACGAAGGCCAGGACCTGATCGTCCAGGTGGAGAAGGACGAGCGCGGCACCAAGGGCGCCGCCCTCACCACCTTCATCAGCCTGGCCGGCCGCTACCTTGTGCTGATGCCGAACAACCCGCGCGGCGGCGGCGTCTCGCGCCGCGTCGAGGGCGAAGACCGCAACGAGCTGCGCGACACCCTGGACAAGCTGCAGGTGCCCGAGGGCATGAGCGTCATCGCGCGCACGGCGGCCATCGGCCGCTCGCCCGAGGAACTGCAGTGGGACCTGAACTACCTCCTCCAGCTCTGGAGCGCGGTCGAGGGCGCGGGCAAGACCCAGGACAAGAAGCCTTTCCTGATCTACCTGGAGTCGAGCCTCGTCATCCGCGCTATCCGCGATTACTTCCAGCCCGACATCGGCGAGATCCTCATCGACACCCAGGAGATCTACGACCAGGCGGTCGCTTTCATGCAGACCGTGATGCCGGCCAACGTCGGCAAGGTCAAGCTGTACCGCGACGACGTGCCGCTGTTCTCGCGCTTCCAGATCGAGCACCAGATCGAGAGCGCCTATTCGCGCCACGTGAACCTGCCTTCGGGCGGCGCGATCGTGATCGACCACACCGAGGCGATGGTCGCCGTGGACGTGAACTCGGCGCGCGCCACCAAGGGCGGCGACATCGAGGAGACGGCGCTGCGCACCAACCTCGAAGCGGCGGACGAGGTGGCGCGGCAGCTGCGCCTGCGCGACCTCGGCGGCCTGATCGTGGTCGACTTCATCGACATGGAGTCGCAGAAGAACCAGCGCGAGGTGGAGAACCGCTTCCGCGAGGCGCTGCACTACGACCGCGCGCGCGTGCAGGTGGGCAAGATCTCGCGCTTCGGCTTGCTGGAGCTCTCGCGCCAGCGCCTGCAGGCCTCCCTCGAGGAAACCGCGCACATCAACTGCCCGCGCTGCAGCGGCACGGGATTCATCCGCGGCACCGAGTCGACCGCGCTGCACGTGCTGCGCATCGTGCAGGAAGAGGCGATGAAGGAAAACACCGGCGCGGTGCACGTGCAGGTGCCGGTGGACGCGGCAAGCTTCCTGCTCAACGAGAAGCGCGCCGAGATCCAGAAGCTCGAGGCGCGGCTGAAGGTGAACATCGTCCTGGTGCCAAACCCGCACCTGGAGACCCCGCACTACAAGGTGCAGCGGCTGAAGCATGACGAGCTGAACGCCATGGAGCACGTGCCGGCAAGCTACGAAATGGTGGAGCAGCCGGAGGAGCCGAAGTCGCCGGAAGCCGTGGCGGCGGAGAAGCGCGAGCGTCCCGAGGCCGCGGTCAAGGCGATCGTGCCCGAGCAGCCGGCGCCGCACGTGCCGGAAGTGCGCCTGCAGCCTGCAGCGCCTGCCGCCGGTCCGGCGTCGCCGGGGTTTCTCGGCCGCATTCTCGGCTGGTTCAAGACCGACAAGCCGGGCAGCGCCGCGGCCGCGGCCAACGACACCGCAGTGCGACCGGCGCGGGAAGGGCGCCGCGAGCTGCCGCAGCGTGAGCGCCGGCCCGAGCACCGCCAGGGTGGCAGCGGCGAGCGGCGCGATCACCGCCGCGATCGCCCGCGCGACGAGCATCGCGGCGGCGAGCGCCGCCCCGACCAGCGCCAGGGCGGACAGCAGCAACGCAATGGTCGGCCGGGCGGCGAGCGCCGTCCGGACCAGCGGCCGCAGCAGCAGCAGCGGCCGCAGCAGCCTCAAGGGACCCTTACCGGCGAGCGGGAGGGTGACGAGCAGCGCCGCGGACGGCGCGGCCGACGCGACCGCAACCGCGAGCGGCGCCCGGATGGCGCGCGTGAGCAGCAGGCGCCACGGCAGGGCCAGGCTGCGGCGGGCGGCCAACCGCAGCCTGCGCCAGCGGCGCCGCCCGCATTCCAGGCGCGTGAACCCGACCTGAACGAACTGCGCCGGCGCGAGCGCGAGATGCACGAAGCGCAGATGCGCGAAGAAGCGCGCCTGAACGCCGAAGCCGAGCAGCACGAAGCGCGGCCACAGCCGCAGCCGCAAGCGGCGCCCGAGCGCGCCATGCCGGCAGCAGCGCCCGCGATCGCGAAAGTCGATGCGCGCGAGGCGTTGGAGAGCGCCGGACTGCAGATGGTGGAAACACGGTCCGACCGCGTGCCCGCGGCCCCGCCCGAGCCCGAGGCCGTGCCGCTTGGCCGGCCGCGCCGCGAGCGTCCCCGTGCCACGGCCGAGGAAGAGCCGCTGCTCCAGGTCGAAACCAAGAACTGACGGCGGCTATTCGGGCGCGAGCTCCACGCCGAACACGCGTTTTTTGAGGGCGGCCAGCTGGTCGCGCAGCTGCGCCGCCTTCTCGAATTCCAGGTTGCGGGCGTGGCCGATCATGTCCTTCTCCAGGCGCCGCAGCTCCCTCGCCACCTGCTTCTCGCTCATCGCCTCGTAACGCGCCTCGTCCTGCGCGGCCTTGAGCTCCGCGGCCGCGCCCTCGGCGTCGTAAACGCCGTCGATCAGGTCTTTGATGCGCTTGCTCACGCCCTTGGGGGTGATGCCGCGCGCCTCGTTCCAGGAGAGCTGCTTGCGCCGCCGGCGCTCGGTCTCGCCGATCGCGCGCCGCATGGAATCGGTCATCACGTCGGCGTACAGGATGGCGCGCCCGTTCAGGTGGCGCGCGGCGCGGCCCATGGTCTGGATCAGCGAGCGCTCCGAGCGCAGGAATCCCTCCTTGTCCGCGTCGAGAATCGCCACCAGCGACACTTCGGGCAGGTCGAGCCCCTCGCGCAGCAGGTTGATGCCCACCAGCACGTCGAACTCGCCCAGGCGCAGGTCGCGGATGATCTCCACGCGCTCTACGGTTTCCACTTCCGAGTGCAGGTAGCGCACCTTGACGCCGTGCTCCGACAGGTACTCGGTCAGCTCCTCGGCCATGCGCTTGGTGAGCGTGGTCACGAGCACGCGCTCGCGCTTGGTCGTCCGCAGCCGGATTTCGGATAAGAGGTCGTCGACCTGCGTCGACGCCGGGCGCACCTCGACCGCCGGGTCCACCAGGCCGGTCGGCCGCACCACCTGCTCCACCACCTGCGCCGATTTCTGCGCCTCGTAGTTGGCCGGCGTGGCTGACACGAACACGGTCTGGCGCACCACGCCCTCGAACTCGTCGAAGCGCAGGGGCCGGTTGTCGAGCGCCGAGGGCAGGCGGAAGCCGTACTCGACGAGGTTCTCTTTCCGCGAGCGGTCGCCCCGGTACATGCCGCCGAGCTGGCCGATGGTGACGTGGCTCTCGTCGATGATCATGAGCGCGTCGCGCGGAAGGTAGTCGATGAGCGTCGGCGGCGGCTCGCCCGGTTTGCGCCCCGAAAGGTGGCGCGAGTAGTTCTCGATGCCCTTGCAGAAGCCAAGCTCGGCGAGCATCTCCAGGTCGAAGCGCGTGCGCTGCTCGATCCTCTGCGCCTCCACCAGGCGAGCGGCATCCTGAAAGTGCTCGATGCGCTCGCGCAGCTCGGCCTTGATGGCCTCGATGGCGCGCAGCGTGGTCTCGCGCGGCGTGACGTAATGGCTCGAGGGGTACACCGTGAAGCGCGTGAGCGCGTGCAGCACGCGGCCGGTGAGCGGGTCGAACAGCTGCAGCCGCTCGATCTCGTCCTCGGCGAGCGACAGGCGCAGGGCATGTTCGGCGTGCTCGGCGGGGAACACGTCGATCACGTCGCCGCGCACGCGGAACGTGCCGCGGCGGAAATCGAGCTCGTTCCTTTCGTACTGCATCGCCACCAGGCGCGCGATGACCTCGCGCTGCGTCGCCTTCTCGCCTTGGCGCAGGTGCAGGATCATGCCGTGGTACTCGGACGGGTCGCCGATGCCGTAGATCGCCGACACCGTGGCGACGATCACCACGTCGCGGCGCTCCATCAGCGACTTGGTCGCCGAGAGGCGCATCTGCTCGATGTGCTCGTTGATCGAGGAGTCCTTCTCGATGTAGAGGTCGCGCGCCGGCACGTAGGCCTCGGGCTGGTAGTAGTCGTAGTAGGAGACGAAGTACTCCACCGCGTTTTCCGGAAAGAACTCGCGGAACTCGGCGTAGAGCTGCGCCGCCAGCGTCTTGTTGGGCGCCAGCACCAGCGCCGGGCGCCCGAGGCGCGCGATGACATGCGCCATGGTGTAGGTCTTGCCCGATCCGGTCACGCCGAGCAGCGTCTGGAAGGCGAGCCCGTCGCGCAGGCCTTCCGTCAGCTTCTCGATCGCCTCGGGTTGATCGCCCGCGGGCGCGAACGGCTGGTGCAGCCGGAACGGGCTGTTGGGGAAAGTCAGCGCCACGGGTAGAATTTCGGCTGGCAAAACCGGAAGATGCTAGCACGATGAACGCGCCGCACGCCCCCTCCCTCCTCGCCTCGGTGCCGATGGCGCCGCGCGACCCGATTCTCGGCGTGACCGAGGTGTTCGTCGCGGACAAGAACCCGAAGAAGGTCAACCTCGGCGTCGGCGTGTACTACGACGACGCGGGCAAGGTGCCGCTGCTCGAGTGCGTGCAGCGCGCCGAGCAGCAGCGCGTGCAGTCGGGCGCGCCCAAGTCCTACCTGCCGATCGACGGCCTGCAGTCCTACGACCAGGCGGTGCAGGCGCTCGTTTTCGGCGCGGACGCGCCGCTGCTCAAGGAAAAGCGCGTGCTGACGGTGCAGGCGCTGGGCGGCACCGGCGGCTTGAAGATCGGCGCGGACTTCCTCAAGCAGCTGAGCCCGGACGCGCAGGTGTGGATCAGCGAGCCGAGCTGGGAGAACCACCGGGCGCTCTTCGAAGCGGCCGGCTTTCGCGTGCAGGCCTATCCCTACTACAACCCCGCGACTCGCGGCTTGAAGTTCGAGGCGATGCTCTCGGCACTGCAGGCGCTGCCCGCCGGGTCGATCCCCGTGCTGCACTCCTGCTGCCATAACCCTACGGGGGTGGATCTGAGCCAGGAGCAATGGCAGAAGGTGCTGGGGGTGGTGCAGGCGCGTGATCTGGTGCCGTTTCTCGACCTCGCCTACCAGGGATTCGGCGACGGCATCGATGCCGATGCCTATGCGCCGAGGCTGTTTGCCGGCGCCATGTCGCCGATCTTCCTGTCGAGCTCGTTCTCCAAGTCGCTGTCTTTGTACGGCGAGCGCATCGGCGCCTTCAGCTTGGTCGCCGGCAGCGCCGACGAGGCGGCACGCGCGCTGTCGCAGGTGAAGCGCGTCGTGCGCACCAACTACTCGAATCCGCCCACGCACGGCGGCGACATCGTGGCGCGGGTGTTGACGACTCCGGAGCTGCGCGCTTTGTGGGAAAAGGAGCTCGGCGGCATGCGCGATCGCATCAAAGCGATGCGCAAGGCGCTTGCCGAGGGCGTGCAGAAGCGCTCGGGCGCAGACTATTCATTCGTCGTGAAGCAGCGCGGGCTGTTCTCCTACACGGGCCTCAGCAAGGCGCAGGTGGAGCGTCTGCGCACGGAGTATTCGATCTACGCCATCGACACCGGGCGCGTGTGCGTCGCGGCGCTGAATTCCGGCAACATCGACTACGTCGCCGACGCGATCGCAAAGGTAATCCGGTAGAATCGCGCTCTTTCCGGATCCCCGATAGCTCAGTTGGTAGAGCGACGGACTGTTAATCCGCAGGTCCCAGGTTCGAGCCCTGGTCGGGGAGCCAACCTCCAAGGAAAATGGACTGACCAGCATGCGTATCGCACTTGCTGCCTGCTGTCTCGCCTTCGTCGCGGGTTTCGCCGCGGCGCAGACGCCGCACACTCATCAGCACAGCTTCCGCGACGCGGAAAAGTGGGCGCACGTCTTCGACGACCCCGAGCGCGATGCCTGGCAGAAGCCGCATGAGCTGATCCAGGCGCTCGCGCTTCAGCCCGATGCGCGGATCGCCGACCTGGGCGCCGGCACCGGGTACTTTGCCGCGCGCCTCGCCAACATGCTGCCGCGGGGCCGCGTGTACGCCGTCGATATCGAGCCCGACATGGTGCGCTACCTCGAAGCGCGTGCGGAGCGCGAAGGGTTGGGCAATATGCTCGCGCTGGAGGGAAAAGCGGACGATCCCCGCCTGCCGGCGAAGGTCGACATGATCCTTCTCGTGGACGTCTACCACCACATCGAGGATCGGGCGCGCTACTTCCGCAGGCTGCGCCTGTCGCTTCGTCCCGGCGGCCGCGTCGCGATCATCGACTTCAAGCTCGACTCCCCCGAGGGTCCGCCGCGTGCTGCCCGCATCGCGCCCGAAACCGTCAAGGCGGAGATGAACGCCGCGGGCTACGCCGCGGCCGCCGAGCATTCTTTCCTGCCGTACCAGTATTTCCTGGTCTTCCGGCCCGCCCCTTAGCCGCGAGTGCGCTCCGAAGCCGAATCCGGCTACGCCTGGCTGCGGCTCGCTGCCTCGCTCGCGCTCATGACGCTCGGGGCCGCGGGTATGTACATCGTGACCGTGGCGCTGCCCCCGATCCAGGCTGAGTTCGGCGTGGGTCGCTCGGACGCGTCGCTTCCCTACACGCTCACCATGATCGGCTTTGGCCTGGGCGGCATTCTCATGGGCAAGCTCGCCGACCGCTTCGGCGTCATCGTGCCGGTGCTGATCGGCACTTTCTGCCTCGGCACCGGCTTCATCGCCGCCGGGTTCGCCGGCAGCCTCTGGCAGTTCGCGCTGGTGCAGGGACTGCTCATCGGCTTTCTCGGATCGTCGGCGACATTCGCGCCGCTGGTCGCGGACACCTCGCTCTGGTTCAACCGCCGCCGCGGCATCGCCGTGGCGATCTGCGCGAGCGGCAATTATCTCGGCGGCGCCTTGTGGCCGCCGGTGGTGCAGCATTTTTTCGACTCGGCCGGCTGGCGCCAGACCTACATCGGCGTCGGCGTGTTCTGCATCGCGGCGATGCTGCCGCTGACGCTCATGCTGCGCAGGCGCCCTCCCGGGCTTGCGCCGGCGGCGCCGGGTGCCGCCCCGGGCGCGCCGCACGACCTGGGGCTGCGGCCGGCACTTCTCCTCGGCCTGCTGTGCACCGCGGGCGTCGCCTGCTGCGTGGCGATGTCCATGCCGCAGGTGCACATCGTCGCCCTGTGCGGCGACCTCGGCTTCGCGGCGGCGCGGGGCGCGGAGATGCTCTCGCTGATGCTCGGCTTCGGCATCGTCAGCCGTCTGACCTTCGGCTGGATCTCGGATCGCATCGGCGGGTTGCGCACCTTGCTCCTCGGTTCCACGCTCCAGGCGGTCGCGCTCGCGCTGTTCCTGCCCGCGGACGGGCTCACGTCGCTTTACGTGGTGTCGGCCATGTTCGGCCTGTTCCAGGGCGGCATCGTGCCCTCCTACGCCATCATCGTGCGCGAGTACTTCGACCCCAAGGTCGCGGGCGCGACGGTGAGCGTGGTGCTCACGTCGACCCTGTTCGGCATGGCGCTCGGCGGCTGGATGTCGGGCGCGATCTTCGATCTTACCGGCTCGTACCGCGCCGCGTTCCTGAACGGCATCGCCTGGAACCTGCTCAACATGGCGATCGCGGCCGCGCTCTTGCTGCGCGCCCGCAGGCGACAATAGTGGGGAGCGGCCGCGGCATGAAAGCTCTTGTCGTGGGCGGCGGCATCATGGGCCTGAGCTGCGCGTCAGCGCTCGCGCGCGACGGTCACGCCGTCACCTTGCTCGAGCGGGGCGCCCTGCCCAATCCGCTCGCTTCGTCCGTCGATCGGCATCGCCTGATCCGCTATCCGTATGGCGCGCAGGAGGGCTACACGCGCATGGTGGGCGAGGCCTTCGATGCCTGGGAGCGGCTCTGGCGCAACCTGGGCCAGTGCTATTACGTGCAGACCGGCACCCTCGCGCTCTCTTCCGGCGCCGACGAATGGGTCGGCTCGAGCCGCGTCGCGCTCAAGCGCTGCAGCATCGCGCATCGCCGGCTCGGCGCGGCCGAGCTCGAGGTGCGCGCCCCCATGCTGGACCCGGTCGGCGTGACCGAGGCGATCTACCTTGAGAGCGGCGGTTTTCTGCGCGCCGCGGAGATCGTTGCCGCGCTCGCCGCGCATCTGCCGACACTGGGGGTAAGCGTGCTCACGCAGACCGAGGTCGTTGCGCTCGATGCCGGGGCGGCGCGCGTTGTCCTGCACGACGGCCGCGAGCTCGCGGCCGACCGGCTGATCGTCGCCGCCGGCCCCTGGACGCCGAAACTCGTTCCGGCACTCGCGCCGCGTGTCACCGCTTCGCGCCAGCTGGTGGTGTATCTCGAGCCCCCGGCGCAGTGGGCACGCGCCTGGGCGAGCGCGCCGATGGTGCTCGAGATCGGCGCCGACGCCGGCTTCTACGCCGTTCCACCGCGCGGCGCACACGGGCTCAAGGTCGGCGATCACCGCTTCTCGCTGCGCGGCGACCCGGATGGCGAGCGCGCCGCGTCCGACGAGGAGGCCGAGGCGATCGCGCGCGCTTGCACGCGCCGCTTCCGCGACCGCGCAAGTTACCGGCGGCTCGAGGCAAAGACCTGCTTCTACGACGTGAGCGAAAGCGAGCGTTTTCTAGTCGAGCAGGCTGGCGAGCGCACCTGGGTGCTGAGCGGATTCTCCGGGCACGGTTTCAAGTTCGGCGCGCTGATCGGCGAACGCGTCGCCGACGCGCTCGTCGGCCGCGTCGACCCGCAGACGCTCACGCGCTGGGCGGCCGGTAGCGCGGCGCTCTTGCCGCGCGCCCGAAAGCGGCTATAGTCGAAGACAAGGAGGCCGCCATGGACCTGAGCGAAAAACTGCTGCGCCTCAAGCCCGCAGCAATGGACGGAGAGGAATGGCGGGTGCGTCTCGAACTGAGCGCGCTCTATCGCGCCTTCGACTGGCTGGGCTGGACCGAGTCGATCTACAACCACATCACCGCGCGCGTGCCCGGCGCCGAGCGCCACTACCTGATCAACCCCTACGGCCTCAACTACAACGAGGTCACCGCGACCAACCTGGTGAAGATCAACCTGGCCGGCGAGGTCATGGACGGCTCGAGGTACCCGGTGAACATTGCGGGCTTCGTGATCCACAGCGCCGTCCACGGCGCGCGCGAGGACGCGCACTGCATCATCCATACCCACTCGACGGCAGGCAGCGCGGTGGCGTGCAAGAAGGAGGGCCTGCGCTACGACAATTTCTACAGCGCGTTCCTCTACGGCAAGGTCGCGTACCACGACTTCGAAGGCGTCACCACCGATGAGGCCGAGCAGCCCCGGCTGGTGCAGAGCCTCGGCGACAAGCCGATCCTCATCCTGCGCAACCACGGGCTGCTGGTGGCCTGCCCGAGCATCCCGCAGGCCTATCTGACCTACTGGGGGCTGCAGCGCGCCTGCGAAATCCAGGTAGCGACCGACGCCATGCGCGGCGAGAATCTCCCCATCGCCCGGCGCGTACTCGACGAAACCCCGGCACGCAGCCAGGGCTTCAATACCGACCCGCGTCCGGGCGGACTGCCCTTCGACGCGCTGCTGCGCCGGGCAGACATACACTACGAAGACCTCATCTGAACGGAGACCGGGATGGACAAGCGCAGCCAGAAAGAGCGGTTCGACGACGGCCTGAAAACACGGCGCGAGGTGCTCGGCGCCGGGTACGTCGACAAGGCCATGGCGGCCACCGACGACTTCAGCAAGCCGTTCGTCGACCTGCTCAACACCTATTGCTGGAACGACATCTGGAACCGGCCCGGCCTGGACCGCAAGACGCGCTCGCTGCTGAACCTCGCCATGCTCTCGGCGCTGGGCAAGGAGCACGAGTTGAAGCTGCACATCAACGGGGCGCTCAACAACGGCCTGACCAAGGAGCAGATCCGCGAGGTGTTCCTGCAGGTGGCGATCTACTGCGGCGTGCCGGCGGCCGTGGTGGCGTTCCGCTGCGCGAAGGAAGTCTTCAAGGATCGAGGCAATAGTTGATTGACAGGCGGCGCTCCCCGTAGGTAGCGTCATCCGGGAGCACCGCATGGCCAAGATCGCCGTATTCAACCAGAAGGGCGGGGTCGGCAAGACCACGACCTCGCTGAACCTCGCCGCGGCGCTGGCCCGCCGCGGCTTCAATCCCCTGTCGATCGACCTCGACCCGCAGGCACACCTGTCCTACGTCTGCGGCGCCACCGTCGAGCGTTCCGACGATTCGGTGTTCGGCTTCTACCAGTTGTCGAAGCCCCTCACCCAGCTCATCCGCCCGGCCACCGGCGGCTGGCTCGCGATCTCCGCGCACGTCGAGCTCTCCAAGGTGGATACCCACTACGGCAAGGGGGCCAACGTCCTCAACCGCCTGAACCTGGGCATCGTGCGCGAAAACCTCAACACCGACCGGCCGATCGTCATCGACTGCTGCCCGGTGCTCGGCGTGCTGTCGCTGTCGGCGATCTTCGCCTCGGACCGGGTGCTGATCCCGGTATCCGCGGACTACCTGGCGCTCAAAGGGGTGCAGCAGTGCGAGAAGACCTTGAGGGCGCTCGAGCATGTCCTGAAGAAGCGCATCGAGCGGCGCTACCTGATCACGCGCTTCGACACCCGGCGCAAGCTCTCGCACCAGATCGCCGAAGAGTTGCAGGCGCGCTTCGACGCCGACATCTGCCGCACGCGCATCTCGGAGAACGTCTCCCTGGCCGAGAGCCCGTCCGTGCGCAAGGACGTCTTCGCGCACGCCCCGGACAGCAAGGGCGCGAAGGACTACGACACGCTGCTCGACGAACTGCTCGCCTCGGGGTTCATCGCGGCTCACCCTCGTCCCGGGCAATGATCGTGAGGATGCTGTCCAGGCTCGCCGCCTCGTCGCGCGGCATCGCCGTCAGCTCGCGGCACTCGACGATCTCGCAGTAGGGATACATCTGCTTGATGCGGCCTTCGGCCTGCGCGCGGTCGGCGGCCTGCACCATCAGGTTCTCCACCGGCGTGCCGCTCCGGGTGCGGATCCTGAAGGCGAACTTGGTGAGAAAGCGCGCTGCGTTCTCAGGCGGCATGGCGCTCCTGCGCGCCGCACGCGGCTTCCATCTCGCGGCGCAGCTTGACCGCCGCGGCGTTTGCGTCCACGGCAACGTCGCTCCAGCGCACCGGCTGGCCGGCCGCCACGGGCTTCAGCACCTTCCAGCCGTGCGCCAGGCCGAGCGGCAGGCAGCCCTGCGCCAGAGAATCGGCGGCGGGCATGAGCCGGCCGACCACCGTGTACCCGCCCTCGCCGTCCAGCAGCTCGCCCGGCTGCAGCGCGCGCTTGGCGGTCGCCACGGCGTCGGCGCGGAATCCCGTGGCGCAGCCCGTGGGCTCGCCGCGCAGCCCCACCGAGGCGACCGAAATGCCGACTTCGAGCCCGATGAGATGCCAGCGCTTGTACAGGCAGGCGTAGCGGCCGCTGTCGTCGGTCTTCACCCCGTACTCGGCGAAGCAGCGGCGGATGTATTCGCTTTCGCCCTCGAACGCCACCCACACGCCGAAGCGGATGTCGTAGTCGACCGGGGTGCCGTCCGGCTGCAGCGAAGACACTACTTCCACCTGGCCCTTGTGGTGCAGCACGCCGCCCTCGGCGCGCGGGCGCATGAGGTTGGGAATCTGGTCGATGCGGCCGGCGGGGTACGCGAGACCACCCGGCGCAGGCGTCAATCCGGTGGCATTGCACACGGCGCTCGTCTCGATGGCCGGCTTCGAGCCGTCGAGGAAGGAATTGAACATCTTCGGGTTCAAGCCGCCGATCTTCGCCTGCTCCGGCGTGAGCCCGTAGTAGCCCCACACCGTTTCCGGCGTCGACTGCGCATAGTGCGCCTGCCACTTGTGGCCGCGTCCCGCCGCCACCACGGGAAAGCCCGCGGCGCGCGCCCAGTCCACGAGGTCGCAGATGAGCGCCGGCTGGTCGCCGTAGGCGAGGCTGTACACCACGCCCGCTGCCGACGCTTTCCGCGCGAGGAGCGGTCCGCAGAACGCGTCCGCCTCCACCGTCACCATCACCACGTGCTTGCCGTGGCGGAAGGCCTCGAGCGCATGCTCCACGGCGGCGAGCGGGTTTCCGGTCGCCTCGATGACGATGTCGATTGCAGGGTGCGACACCAGCGCGCGCCAGTCTTCGCCAAGATGCGTGCGCCGCTCTTTGAGCGCCGCATCGAGCGACGGCGCGCCGAAATGCTCGGGCGCCCAGCCCGTGCGCTCGAGGTTGGCCTTCGCGTACGCAGGATTCAGGTCGGCGATGCCCAGCAGGTGCACGCCCGGCGTGCGCGGCACCTGCGCGATGTACATGGTGGCGAACTTGCCCGCGCCGATCACTCCGACGCGCAGCGGCCTGCCCTGCGCCTCGCGTTCCTGGAGCTTCGCGTGCAGGTTCATGGCGGGGCCTTCCTACTTCCTGCCTTCCTCGACGACCTGGAAGAATACCTCGTTCGACTTGATCATGCCCAGCTCGTAGCGCGCGCGCTCCTCGATCGCCTCCAGCCCCTGCTTGAGATCGCGCACCTCGGCTTCCAGGGCCACGTTGCGGGCCTCGAACTCGCCGTTCTTCGCCTGCCGGGCCGAGAGCTGGCTATCGATCACCGACACGCGCAGCCACCCGCCCTTGCCCAGCCACAGCGGGTACTGGATGAGCAGGATGAGCGCGCCGAGGACGCCGGCCAGGATCTTCATTTCAGCGCAGCCGCGCGAAGGCCTCCCGGCCGGGGTAGCTCACCGAGTCGCCGAGGTCCTCCTCGATCCTGAGCAGCTGATTGTACTTGGCGATGCGGTCCGAGCGCGACAGCGAACCGGTCTTGATCTGCAGCGCGTTGGTGCCCACCGCGATGTCGGCGATGGTCGTGTCCTCGGTCTCGCCCGAGCGGTGCGAGATCACCGCGCCGTAGCCCGAGCGCTTGGCGAACTCGATGGCGGCGAACGTTTCGGTGAGCGTGCCGATCTGGTTCACCTTCACCAGGATGGCGTTGGCGACGCCGCGCCGCACGCCTTCGCGCAGCGTGCGCACGTTGGTGACGAACAGGTCGTCCCCCACCAGCTGCAGCTTCGCCCCCAGGCGCTCGGTGAGCAGCTTCCAGCCGTCCCAGTCGTCCTCGCCCAGGCCGTCCTCGATGGAGACGATCGGATAGCGCGCGGCAAACGCGCCCAGGTAGTCGCACATCTCCTGCGCGTTGAGCTGCAGCTTCTCCGAGGCGAGCAGGTAGCGCCCGTCCTTGTGGAACTCCGTGGCCGCGCAGTCGAGCGCCAGCGCCACGTCCGCGCCCGGCTTGTAGCCCGCCTTCGCCACCGCCTCGAGGATCAGCTCGAGGGCCGCGGCGTGCGTGGGCAGGTCGGGCGCGAAGCCGCCTTCGTCGCCGACCGCCGTGGACGAGCCCCGGCCGCCGACCAGCTTCTTCAGCGCCTGGAACACCTCGGCGCCGCAGCGCAGGGCCTCGCCGAAGCTCTTCGCCCCGACCGGCACGATCATGAACTCCTGGATGTCGAGTGTGTTGTTGGCGTGCGCGCCGCCGTTGATCACGTTCATCATCGGCACCGGCATCTGCATCGGGCCGGAGCCGCCGAAATAGCGGTACAGCGGCAGCCCGGACTCCTCCGCCGCGCTCTTCGCCACCGCCATCGACACCGCCAGCAGCGCGTTGGCGCCGAGGCGCGACTTGTTCTCGGTGCCGTCGAGCTCGATGAGCGTCTTGTCGATGAACCCCTGCTCCGAGGCGTCCAGGCCGACGATGGCCTCCGAGATCTCGGTGTTGATGTGCTCGACGGCCTTCAGCACGCCCTTGCCGCCATAGCGCCTGGCGTCGCCGTCGCGCAGCTCGATCGCCTCGCGCCGGCCAGTGGAGGCGCCCGAGGGCACCGCGGCGCGGCCCATGGAGCCCGATTCGAGCAGCACGTCCGCTTCGACGGTGGGATTGCCGCGCGAGTCGAGAATCTCGCGCGCGACGACGTCAACGATGGAGCTCATGGGATCGGTCTGCCTCGGCTAGTGTTTGACCTGGTTTTCCGCGAAGCCCGATTCTTTCACCAGCCGGTCCAGCGCGGCGAGCGTTTCGAGCAGGGGTTGCAGCAGCCCGAGCGGCCAGGCGTTCGGGCCGTCGGACAGCGCTTTTTCCGGATTCGGATGCGTTTCCATGAACAGGCCCGCGATACCGCTCGCCACCGCCGCGCGCGCCAGCACGGGGATGAACTCGCGCTGCCCGCCCGAGGACGTGCCCTGGCCGCCCGGCAGCTGCACCGAGTGCGTGGCGTCGAACACCACCGGGCAGCCCGTGGCGCGCATGATGGCGAGGGAGCGCATGTCGGAGACCAGGTTGCCGTAGCCGAAGGCGAAGCCGCGCTCGCAGACGAGGACGTTGTCCCGGCCGCTCGCCTCGCGCGCCTTGTCCACCACGTTCTGCATCTCCTGCGGCGAGAGGAACTGCCCCTTCTTGATGTTGACCGGCCGGCCGGCGCCGGCCACGGCGCGGATGAAATCGGTCTGACGGCACAGGAACGCCGGCGTCTGCAGCACGTCGACGACCTCGGCCGCGGGCTTGATCTCGTCCTCGTCGTGCACGTCCGTCAGCACGGGCACGCCGACCTGGCGCTTTACCTCGGCCAGCACGCGCAGGCCCTCCTCCATTCCCAGTCCGCGGAACGAGCGGCTCGAGCTGCGGTTCGCCTTGTCGTAGGAAGACTTGAAGATGAAAGGAATGCCCAGCCGGCCGCACATCTCCTTGAGGCGGCCGGCGGTGTCCACCTGCAGCTCGCGCGATTCCACCACGCACGGGCCCGCGATCAGAAACAGCGGCTGGTCGAGCCCGGCCTCGAACCCGCACAGCTTCATGCCGCGACGGCCGAGAGCGGGGCTCCGGGGGGCGAACGCTTGGCGCGCGCGCGCTGCTCGATGGCCGCCTCGACGAACGCCTTGAACAGGGGATGGCCCTTGCGCGGCGTCGAGGTGAATTCGGGGTGGAACTGCACGCCGACGAAGAACGGGTGCCCGGGCAGCTCCATGATCTCGGGCAGCTGCTCGCTCGGCGTGCGCGCCGCCACCTTGTAGCCCTTCGCCTCGAGCTGCGGCACGTAGACGTTGTTGACTTCGTAGCGGTGGCGGTGGCGCTCGTTCACTTCCGGGCCGTAGATCCGATACGCGAGCGTCCCCGGCTCCACGGGGCACTTCTGCGCCCCGAGGCGCATGCTGCCGCCGAGGCCGCTCTGCTCGTCGCGGCGCTCGATGCGCCCGGTGCGGTCCAGCCACTCGGTGATCAGCGCCACCACGGGATGCGGCGTTTCGGGGTCGAACTCGGTGCTGTTGGCGCCTTCGAGGCCGCAGACGTTCCTCGCGAACTCGATGGTGGCGAGCTGCATGCCGAGGCAGATGCCGAGATAGGGTACGCCGTTCTCGCGCGCGTAGCGGATGGCGCGCATCTTGCCCTCGGTGCCGCGCTTGCCGAAGCCGCCCGGCACGAGGATGGCGTCCATCCTGGCGAGCATCTCCGTGCCGCTGCGCTCGACCTCTTCGGAGTCGACGTAATGCACGCGAACGCGGCTGCGCGCATGGATGCCCGCGTGCAGCAGCGCCTCGTTCAGCGACTTGTAGGAATCCTGCAGGTCGACATACTTGCCGACGAAGGCGAGGTCGATCTCGTGCTCCGGGTGCTCCAGCGCGTACACCAGCTTGATCCACGGCTGGAGATCGGCGGCGCGCGCCAGGATCTGCAGCTTGTGGCAGACGATCTCGTCGAGCATCTGCTCGTGCAGCATCATCGGGATCTTGTAGATCAGATCCACGTCCCAGGCCGAAATGACGGCCTCTTTCTGCACGTTGCAGAACAGGGCGATCTTCCTTCGCTCCTCATCGGGCAGCGGCCGGTCGGTGCGGCACAGCAGCGCGTCGGCCTGGATGCCGATCTCGCGCAGCTCCTTGACAGAGTGCTGCGTAGGCTTGGTCTTGATCTCGCCCGCGGAGGCGATGTAGGGCACGAGCGTGAGGTGCACGTAGCAGACGTTGTGGCGCCCGAGGTCGAGGCCCATCTGGCGAATCGCCTCCAGGAACGGCAGCGACTCGATGTCGCCGACCGTGCCGCCGACCTCGATGATGGCGACCTCGGCGTCGCCCGCGCCCTTCTTGATGAAGTGCTTGATTTCGTCGGTGATGTGCGGGATCACCTGCACCGTGCCGCCCAGATAGTCGCCGCGGCGTTCCTTCTTGATCACCGACTCGTAGATCTGGCCGGTGGTGAAGTTGTTGGCGCGGCGCATCTTCGAGCTCTGGAAGCGCTCGTAGTGCCCGAGGTCGAGGTCGGTCTCGGCGCCGTCCTCGGTGACGAACACCTCGCCGTGCTGGAACGGGCTCATGGTGCCCGGGTCCACGTTGATGTACGGGTCCAACTTGATGTTGGTGACGCGGATGCCGCGCGATTCGAGGATCGCGGCGAGGGAGGCGGCGGCGATGCCTTTCCCCAGAGAGGAAACTACACCACCGGTTACAAAGACATATTTGGTCATCTACCCACGGCGTGTAGGGATGGAGGAGTCTACAGGAACTCCCCCGCCGCTACAAATCCGCAAGCTCCCGGCGATCGCGAAAATGCTCCAGCGCCTCCGGATTGGCGAGCGCCTCGACGTTCTGCACCGGCCGGCCGTGCACCACGTGGCGCACGGCGAGCTCCACGATCTTGCCCGACTTGGTGCGCGGGATGTCGCCGACCTGCAACACCTTGGCCGGGACGTGGCGCGGCGTGGTGTTGTCGCGGATGCGCTTCCTGATGCGATTGACGAGCGCCTCGTCGAGCTGCAATCCCTCCTTCAGCTTCACGAACAGCACCACGCGCACGTCGTCGGGTTTCCCCGGCGGCCAGTCCTGGCCGATGACCAGCGACTCCACGACCTCCTCCAGGCTCTCCACCTGCCGGTAGATCTCGGCGGTACCGATCCTAACCCCGCCCGGGTTGAGCACCGCATCGGAGCGCCCGTAGATGATGATGCCGCCGTGCTCGGTGATCTCGCACCAGTCGCCGTGGCGCCAGACGTTGGGGTATTTTTCGAAGTAGGCGCCGCGGTACTTGGCGCCGTCCGGGTCGTTCCAGAACCCGATCGGCATCGCCGGGAACGGCTTCGTGCACACCAGCTCGCCCTTCTCGCCGACGAGCGGGCGCCCCTCGTCGTCGAACACTTCCACGGCCAGCCCGAGGCCCTTGCACTGGATCTCGCCGCGCCACACCGGCAGGATCGGGTTGCCGAGCACGAAGCAGCTGACGATGTCCGTGCCGCCCGAAATCGAGCTGAGGCATACGTCGCTCTTGATATTGCGGTAGACGTAGTCGAAGGCCTCGGGCGCGAGCGGCGAGCCGGTCGAGAACACCGTGCGCAATCGCTCCAGCCGGTGCGTCTGCTTGGGCTTGAGGTCGATCTTGGCGATGGCATCGATGAACTTGGCCGAGGTGCCGAGGTGCGTCATACCTTCGGCATCGGCCATGTCGAAGACGATGCGGCCGCGGCTGACGAAGGGCGAGCCGTCGAAAAGGAGCAGCGCCGCCCCGGCCGCGAGGCCCGACATCAGCCAGTTCCACATCATCCAGCCGAGCGTGGTGAAGTAGTAGACGCGATCGCCCGGGCGTACGTCGCTGTGCAGGAGGTGCTCCTTCAGGTGCTGCAGCAGCGTGCCGCCGGTGCCGTGCACGATGCACTTCGGCACGCCCGTGGTGCCCGAGGAGTACAGGATGTAGAGCGGGTGGTTGAATTCGACCTGCTCGAACGCAAGCGCGGCGGGCTGGAACGGTGCGGTGAAATCGCCGAAACCGCCTTCGTAGAATGCCGTCACCGCCTTGCGCACGCTCGGCAGCCCGGCCAGGATCTGCTCGTTCTTCGCGCGCAGGTCGAATTCCTTGCCGCCGTAGAAGTAGCGGTCGGCGCAGAACAGCACCTTGGGCTCGATCTGGCCGAAGCGGTCGAGCACGCCCTGCACGCCGAAATCCGGCGAGCAGCTCGACCAGATGGCGCCGAGGCTCGCGCTCGCCAGCATCGCCGCGGTCGCCTCGGGCATGTTCGGCAGGTAGGCGGCGACGCGGTCGCCCTCGCCCACGCCCGCGGCACGCAGCGCCTGCGCCAGGCGCGACACCAGGTCGTGCAGCTCGTTTCGCGTCAGCCGGCGCCTCACCTCTTCCTCGCCCCAGAAGGCGATGGCGAGCGAGTCGTCGCGCTCGCGCAGCAGGTTCTCGGCGAAATTGAGGCGCGCATCCGGGAACCACTGCGCGCCGGGCATGCGGCCGGGGTCGAGCAGGCGCCGTGCGCCCGGCGTGCCGCGCACCTCGCCGAAGCGCCACATCAGCGCCCAGAAGTCTTCGCTCTTCTCGACCGACCAGCGGTGCAGCTCGGCGTAGTCGCGCTTGCCCGCGAGCTGCATGAAGCGCGCCATGCCGGTCTGCGCGGCGCGCGCGGGGTCCGGCGTCCACAGCGGCTTGGCGCTCACGCGGCCGCCTCGGCGCGCTCCAGGCGCGCGCGGATCGCTTCGGGGATGCGGCGCGACTTCTGCGTCTGCATGTCGATGAACACCACCACCGCGGCGCCGTCGGCGTACGGCACGGGATCCGCGTCCACGCGCAGCTCGTAGGTGGTCGGCACGCTCGCTCCGCCCGGCGCGCCCACGTAAAGCTTCACTTCGACCGTTCCCGGGTAGGTGATGGCGCGCCGGTAGTTGCACGAGGCGTTCGCGATCACGATGCCCATGGAGTGCCACGCATCCGCCTCGGGCACGAGGCGGTCGAACCAGCTGATGCGCGCCTGCTCCATGTAGCGGAAGTACAGGGTGTTGTTGACGTGGCCCATCGCGTCCATGTCGCCCCAGCGGATCGGGATGCGCTCGATGTGCGCGAGCCGTCGGATTTCGCTCATGGCCGGATAATATAATGCCGGCATGAGCCGCGAATCGATGCAGTACGACGTGCTGGTGGTGGGCGGCGGCCCGGCGGGCCTCGCCGCCGCGATCCGGCTCAAGCAGCTCTCGAGCGCGCTGCAGGTGTGCGTCATCGAGAAGGGCTCGGAGATCGGCGCGCACATCCTCTCGGGCGCGGTCATGGACCCGCGCGCGCTCGACGAGCTCCTTCCCGGCCACAAGGACAAGGGCGCCCCGCTCGGCGTGCCCGTGAGCGAGGACCGGTTCCTGTTCCTCACGCAGACCGGCGCGTTCCGCACGCCGAACTTCCTGCTGCCGGCCTGCTTCAAGAACCACGGCAACCACGTCATCAGCCTCGGCAACCTCACGCGCTGGCTCGGGCAGCAGGCCGAAGGCCTCGGCGTGGAGATCTTCGCCGGCTTCGCCGGCGCGCAGGTGCTCTACGACGACCGGGGCGCGGTGCGCGGCGTCGCCACCGGCGACATGGGCGTAAACCGCAAGGGCGAGAAGACCGAGGCCTTCCAGCCGGGGGTGGAACTGCTAGCGAAATACACCTTCTTCGCCGAAGGCTGCCGCGGGCACCTCGGGCTGCAACTCGAAAAGAAGTACCGGCTGCGCGAAGGCGTCGATCCGCAGGTGTTCGGGCTTGGGTTGAAGGAGCTCTGGGAGGTCAAGCCCGAGCAGCACCGGCCGGGCCTCGTCGTGCATACCGCGGGCTGGCCATTGGACGCCAAGACCTACGGCGGCTCCTTTCTCTATCACTTCGAGAACAACCTCGTCGCCGTAGGCTTCGTCGTCGGCCTGGGCTACAGGAACCCGTACCTCGCGCCCTATGAGGAGTTCCAGCGCTACAAGACCCACCCGGCAATTCGCGGCACCTTCGAGGGCGGCAAGCGCATCGCCTACGGCGCGCGCGCCATCGCCGCCGGCGGGCTGCAGTCGCTGCCGAAAATCGTCTTTCCCGGCGGCTGCCTGATCGGCGACGACGCGGGCTTTCTCAACGCCTCGCGCATCAAGGGCAGCCACGCCGCCATCAAGTCCGGGATGCTCGCGGCCGAGGCCGCGCACAAGGCGCTCAAGGCGGGCCGCGCGCGGGACGAGCTCGCCGCCTACCCGGAAGCGTTCCGGCAATCGTGGCTGTTCGACGAGCTCTACCGCGCGCGCAACTTCAAGCCGTGGATGTCGAAAGGCCTATACACCGGTTCACTGATGGTCGGCATCGACCAGGTCGTCTTCGGCGGCAAGGCACCGTGGACCTTGCGCCATGCGCACGCGGACCACGAGACTCTGGCGAATCGTAGCGACGTGCAGCCCATCGTCTACCCGAAGCCCGACGGCAAGCTCACCTTCGACCGGTTGACCTCGGTGTCGTTCTCCAACACCAACCACGCCGAGGACCAGCCGGTGCACCTGACGCTGAAGGACGCGGGCGTGCCGGTGAACGTGAACCTCGCGCTGTACGATGCGCCCGAGCAGCGCTACTGCCCCGCGGGCGTGTACGAGATCGTGCGCGACGCCGACGAGCCGCGCCTGCAGATCAACGCGCAGAACTGCGTGCACTGCAAGACCTGCGACATCAAGGACCCTACGCAGAACATCGTCTGGGTGGTGCCCGAGGGCGGCGGCGGGCCGAACTACCCCAACATGTGAGGCTCGAGTGCTGAACCGCTTCTGGAGCTCCGAGCTCCCGTACGTCGTCGTCATCGCGCTCGTGCTGACGGTGGCGCTGCTGCGCGCGCGCCCGGGCGATCGCTCGAGCTATCTGAACACGCTGTGGCTGTTCCTGTTCGGCATCCTCGGCCAGGCGGCGGGCCTCGGCGCGGCCAAGCTCGGCTTCGATACCGCGGCGCGCGTGTTCGAGGTCCTGTTCCGCATCGTCTGGACGATCGCGCTCATTCGCATCGCCGGCTTCGCGCTCTTCCGGCTCGTGCTGCCCAAGCTCGGCAGGCCGCTGCCGCGCATCATCGAGGACCTGGCGATCATCGTCGTGTACACGGTGTACGGCCTGTCGCAACTGCGGCTCGCCGGGGTGGACCTCACCGGCATCATTGCCACCTCCGCGATCATCACCGCGATCCTCGCCTTCGCCATGCAGGACACGTTGGGCAACGTGTTGGGGGGCCTCGCCATCCAGCTCGACAACTCGGTGCGCGTCGGCGACTGGATCCAGATGGACGGCTTGAGCGGCCGGGTCATCGACATCCGCTGGCGCTCCACCGCGGTCGAGACCCGCGACTGGCAGACCGTGGTGATCCCCAACAGCCTGCTGATGAAGAACCGCTTCACGATTCTCGGCCGGCGCGAAGGCGCGCCGCTGCAGTGGCGCCGCGGCATCCGCTTCATGATCGATCCCGCTGTGCCGCCCGCGCGCGTGATCACGCTGATCGACGAGGAGATGCGCGAGATCATGATCGCCAACGTGGCGCGCGCGCCCGCGCCGAGCTGCATCCTGGTCGGCTTCGAAGCCGGCAACCTGCTCTACGAGCTGCGCTACTTCCTCACCGACCTGCAGGAAGACGAGTACACCGACTCGGCGGTGCGCGTGCACCTGTTCGCCTCGCTGCAGCGCGCCGGGCTGCGCGTCGCCGAGGAGCAGCGCACGGTGCTCGCAGTGGCGAAGGACGAGGCGCACGCCGAGAGCGTGCGCCAGCGCGAGCTGCAGCGCCGCCTCATCATGCTGAAGCAGGTCGACCTGCTCGCGCCGCTCTCCGACGAGGAGAAGAACTTCGTCGCCGAGCGCCTGCAGTACGCGCCCTTCGCGCGCGGCGACATCATCACCAAGCAGGGCTCGATCGCGCACTGGCTGTACGTCATCGCGTTCGGCGAGGCCGAAGTGCGCTTCGAGCAGCCCGGGCGCGCGCCGCGCGTCATCGGCACCGTGCGCCCGGGCCAGTTCTTCGGCGAGATGGGATTGCTCGCCGGCGAGTCGCGCAACGCCACCGTGATGGCGAAGACCGACGTCGAGTGCTACCGCCTGGACCGCGCCTCGTTCCAGGCGCTATTGCTGGCGCGGCCGGAGCTCGCCAACGAAGTGAGCAAAGTGATCGCGACCCGCAAGCCGGAACTGGAGACGGCGCGCGCCGAAGCTGCCGAAGCGATGGCGCATCCGCCCGAGCCGGCGCAGCCGGCGCTGCTGGAGCGAATCCAGCGCTTCTTTGGGCTAAAGTGAAAATCGGGGTCAGAGCCCGATTTCCTTGGGCAAGCGACGAGGCGTGCGTTCTCGCGGTGCCGTTGCAGTTCAAAACGATCTCGTGCTTTTGGGCCGGAAGATTCACCCGGCCAGAAAGCACGAGACCCTGGAACGTCAAACGCAGGCACCGGAATGTTCGCGTCGCCGGCCCGGGAACGGAAATCGGGCTCTGACCCCGATTTCCTAAGCCGCGAGCATCGAGTCTTCCGGAACCGCCATCACTGCGCTGGCGCCCCTCACCACCGTGTCGCGCAGCGCCGGCGCCTGCACCAGGACCTGGTCGGCGTAAAAGCGCGCGGTGGCGAGCTTGGCCTCGAGGAAGGCCTTGTCGCCGGCGCCCAGGCTCTTCTCGGCGGCGAGCGCAGCGCGCGCCATCTGCCAACCGCCAGCAACCACCCCCATGAGCTTCAGGAACGGCACCGCGCCGGCAAAGGTCGCCACCATGTCCTTGCCCGCGTGGGCGACGATGTAGTCCACGCTTTCGCCCACCGCCGCGGCGCCCGCGGCGAGCGCGCCACGGATCGCCTTCACGTCGGCGTTGCCGGATTCGGCCAGCTCAGCGTCGAAGGTCTTGAGATGCTCGAGCCAGGCCTTGGCCGTCGCCCCGCCATCGCGCGCGATCTTCCGGCCCACGAGGTCGTTGGCCTGGATGCCGGTGGTGCCCTCGTAGATGGTGGTGATCCGCGCGTCGCGCAGGTGCTGCGCCGCGCCGGTTTCCTCGATGAAGCCCATGCCGCCGTGCACCTGCACGCCGAGCGAGGCGACCTCGATCCCGGTCTCGGTGCTCCAGCCCTTCACCACCGGAATCATCAGGTCCACGAACGCCTGGTTCTGCTGGCGCATCTTCTCGTCCGGATGCCGTGCGGCGACGTCGAGCGCCGCCGCCACCACGTAGGCGAGCGCGCGCATCGCCTCGGTCTGCGACTTCATCAGCATGAGCATGCGGCGCACATCGGGATGGCGGATGATCGGCACCGTGCCGCCGCCGTTGAGGTCACGTCCCTGCACGCGCTCCCGCGCGTAGGCGAGCGCGCGCTGGAAGGCGCGCTCCGAGATCGCCACGCCTTCCAGGCCGACGCTGAAGCGCGCGGCGTTCATCATGATGAACATGTACGCGAGGCCCTTGTTCTCCTCGCCCACGAGGTAGCCGACGGCGTTCTCGTACACCATCACCGCGGTGGGGCTGGCATGGATGCCGAGCTTGTGCTCGATCGAGGCGCAGCGCGCGCCGTTACGCTCGCCCAGGGACCCGTCGGGCTTGACCAGGAACTTCGGCACCACGAACAGCGAGATGCCCTTCACGCCCTCGGGCGCGTCGGGCGTGCGCGCCAGCACGAGGTGCACGATGTTCTCGGCGAGGTCGTGCTCGCCGTAGGTGATGAAGATCTTCTGCCCCAAGATGCGGTAGTGGTCCGCCTCGGGCACGGCCTTCGAGCGCACCAGCGCGAGGTCCGAGCCCGCCTGCGGCTCGGTGAGGTTCATGGTGCCGGTCCAGTCGCCGGCGACCATCTTGCCGAGAAAGGTCTTCTGCAACGCCTTGGAGCCCGCGAGCTCGAGCGCGTGGATCGCCCCTTGCGTGAGCAGCGGGCAGAGCGAGAACGACATGTTGGCCGAGGTCAGCATCTCCTCGACCGCGGTGGCGACGAGCTTGGGCAGGCCCTGCCCACCCCATTCGGCGCCGAAGGGCAGCGCGGCCCAGCCGCCCTCGACGTACTTGCGGTAAGCCTCCTTGAAGCCCTTGGGCGTGCTGACCGCGCCGTCGCTCCATCTGGAGCCCTCAAGGTCACCACTATAGTTCAGTGGATCAAGGACTTGCGAAGAGAACTTCGAAGCTTCCTCAAGTATTGCGTCTACCGTGTCCGGCGTCGCCTCCTCGTAACCGGGCAGCTTCCCCACCTCGGCGAGGCCGGCAAGCTCCTGCATCACGAATCTCATGTCCTTCAGCGGGGCGACGTACACGGACATGGCGTTCTCCCTACTTCTTCAGTTCCTCGATAACCTGGGGCACGATCTGGAACAGGTCGCCTACGATGCCGTAGTCGGCGACCTGGAAGATCGGCGCCTCCTCGTCCTTGTTGATGGCGACGATGACGCGGCTGTCCTTCATGCCCGCGAGGTGCTGGATCGCGCCCGAGATGCCGACCGCGACGTACAGGTCCGGCGCGACGATCTTGCCGGTCTGGCCCACCTGCCAGTCGTTCGGCACGAAGCCCGCATCCACCGCGGCGCGCGAGGCGCCCATGGCGGCGTTCAGCTGGTCGGCGAGCGGCTCGAGCAGCTTGAAATTCTCGCTCGAGCCCATGCCGCGCCCGCCCGAAACCACGACGCGCGCCGAGGTGAGCTCCGGGCGCTCGGACTTCGCCACTTCTCGCCCGACGAAGCTGGAAAGCCCGCTGTCGGCCGGCGCCTGCACCGTTTCCACCTTGGCGCTGCCGCCGCTCGCCGCCACGGCATCGAACGCTGTCGTGCGCACGGTGATGACCTTGATATTGTCGGCAGACTTGACCGTCGCCAGCGCGTTGCCGGCGTAGATCGGGCGCACGAACGTGTCGGGCGACTCGATCGCCACGATGTCGGAGATCTGCTGCACGTCGAGCAGCGCCGCGGCGCGCGGCATCACGTCCTTGCCGGTGGACGTGGCGGGCGCGAGGATGTGCGAGTAGTCCTTGGCGAGCGCCACCACCAGCGCCGCCACGTTCTCGGCGAGGAACTCGCCCAGGTGCGCCGCGTCCGCGTGCAGCACCTTCGCCACGCCGGCGATCCGCGCCGCGGCCTGCGCCGCTTCGCCCGCGTTGTGTCCCGCGACCAGGACATGGATGTCGCCGCCGGCCTTCCGCGCGGCGGCGACGGTATTGAGGGTCGCCTTCCTGACTTCCTTGTTGTCGTGCTCGGCGAGGACGAGGACCGCCATCAGATCACCTTCGCTTCGTTGCGCAGCTTCTCCACCAGCGTCTTCGCATCCGGCACCTTGATGCCCGCCTTGCGCTTGGCCGGCTCGACCACCTTGAGCGTCTGCAGGCGCGGCTTCACGTCCACGCCGAGGGCGTCGGGCTTCAGGTTCTCGAGCGTCTTCTTCTTCGCCTTCATGATGTTGGGCAGCGTCACGTAGCGCGGCTCGTTGAGGCGCAGGTCGGTGGTGATGATCGCGGGCAGCTTTAGGGCGATGGTCTCCAGGCCGCCGTCCACCTCGCGCGTCACCGTCGCCTTGCCGTCCTCGACCTTCACCTTCGAGGCAAAGGTCGCCTGCGGCCAGCCGAGGAGCGCGGCGAGCATCTGCCCGGTCTGGTTCGCATCGTCGTCGATCGCCTGCTTGCCGAGGATCACGAGCTGCGGCGCCTCCTTGTCGCACAGCGCCTTCAGGAGCTTCGCCACCGCCAGCGGCTGCAGCTCGGCGTCGGTCTCCACGAGGATGGCGCGGTCGGCGCCGATGGCGAGCGCCGTGCGCAGCGTCTCCTGGCAGGCCTGCACGCCGGCCGAGACCGCCACGATCTCGGTCACCACCCCCGCTTCCTTGAGCCGCACCGCCTCTTCCACGGCGATCTCGTCGAACGGGTTCATCGACATCTTGACGTTGGCGGTCTCGACGCCGGTGCCGTCGGCCTTGACGCGCACCTTGACGTTGTAGTCGACCACGCGCTTGACGCTGACCAGGACTTTCATGGGGAGCCGGGGTGTCGGAAGAGTGTGAAATTATAGCTTGGCGGATTGCGGCGACGCAGCGTTTGAAACGGCGCATGCTCGCGCCATGCGCGCCTTCGCACTGTGCCTTGTGCTGTGCGGCTGCGCGGCCGCTCCCGTCGCCCGCATGCCCGATGCGCCCGCCGAGGTTTCTGTCTTCGTCGTCCCGCAGGGCGGCCACACCGGGCTCGCCGTGCGCCGCGCCGACATTCCGCAAACGCTCCTGCCGGAGAAGCGCGACTTTCCGCGGGCCGTGTACCTGGAATTCGGCTGGGGCGATCGCGATTTCTACATGGCCGAGTCTCCCGGACCGTGGGTGACGTTCAAGGCGGCGTTCCTGCCCACGCGCAGCGTGGTGCACGTCGCCGGCGTGCGCGGCGAGCTGGCGTCATTCTTCCGGGGAAGCGAGATCCTGGAGCTGCACGTGTCGCGCCCGGCGCTGGATGGCCTGCTGCGCTACGTGCACGATGCCTTCGAGCGCGACGGCCAAAGCGTCGCCGAGCCGCTCGGGCGCGGCTTCTATCCCGGGCGCGAAACCTTCCACCTGCTGCGCACCTGCAACGTCTGGACGGCGGGGGCGCTGCGCGCCGCCGGCCTGCCGGTGCACGACGCGCTCACCGTGGAGGGCATCCTGGCGCAGGTGCGGCCGCTCAGCCGAAGATGACCGTCGGCAGCCAGGTCGCCATTGCCGGGAACAGCGCGAGGATCACGAGCATCAGCAGCTGGAGGATGACGAACGGGATCACGCCGCGGTAGATGTGCATCGTGGTGACTTGCGGCGGCGCGACGCCGCGCAGGTAGAACAGCGCGAAGCCGAACGGCGGCGTGAGGAACGAGGTCTGCAGATTGACGGCGATCATGATGCCGAGCCACACCGGGTCGAAGCCGAGCATGAGCAGCGCCGGCCCGACGATCGGCACCACCACGAAGGTGATCTCGATGAAGTCGAGGAAGAAGCCCATCACGAACATCAGCGCCATCACCGTGATCATGGCGCCGACCGCGCCGCCCGGGATGCTGGTCAGCGCCTGATGCACCGTCTCGTCGCCGCCGAAGCCCCGGAACACCAGCGAAAACAGCTGCGCGCCGATGACGATCACGAACACCATCGAGCTCAGGCGCGCGGTGGTGCGCATCACGGGGATCAGGGTGTCGTCGCGGTAGGTGCGCACCAGTGCGACGAGCAGGCCCCAGACCACGGCCACGCACAGGACGCCGGCGAGCACGATGCCGGCCATGTCGCCGGCCGGGATGTGGGTGCGCGCCACGCGCAAGTCGACGAACGTGGTGAGCACGATCACGCCGATGAGGCCCGCCGCGGCCGCATACACGGGCAGCGGACGGCCCTCGGCCAGTCGATGCCCGGCGAGCAGCGTCGCGCCGATGGCGCCGACGCCCGCGGCCTCGGTAGGCGTCGCGATTCCGGCGAGGATCGAGCCGAGCACGGAGATGATCAGCACGATCGGCGCCACCAGCGCGTGCATCACGCGCTTGCCCATATTTCCGCGCTGCATGGATTCGTCGAGCGGAATCGCCGGCGAAGAGGCGGGCTTGAAGATCGCCATGCCCACCTGGTAGAGGATGTACAGCCCCACCAGCGCCAGCCCGGGAATCAGGGCGCCCGCGAACAGGTCGCCCACCGACACCGGCTCGGGCGAGAAATTGCCGAGGGCGCGCTGCGCTTCCTGGTGCGCGTTGGAGATCTGGTCGCCGAGCACGACCAGCACGATGGACGGCGGGATGATCTGGCCCAGCGTGCCCGCGGCGGCGATCGAGCCGCAGGCGAGCCGGGGATCGTAGCCGCGGCGCAGCATGGTGGGCAGCGACAGCAGACCCATGGTGACGACGGTGGCGCCGACGATGCCCGTGGAGGCCGCCAGCAGCGCCCCCACGACCGATACCGAGATGCCGAGCCCGCCGCGCAGGGTGCCGAACAGCTGGCCCATGGTATCGAGCAGCTCCTCGGCCACCTTTGAGCGCTCCAGCATCACGCCCATGAACACGAACAGCGGCACCGCGATCAGCACCTCGTTGGTCATCACGCCGTAGATGCGGTTCGGGAAGAACCCGAGGTACGAGGCGTCGAAGGTGCCGGTGGCGAGGCCGATGGCGGCGAACATCACCGCGATGCCCGCGAGGGTGAAGGAAACCGGGAACCCGAGCAGGATGAACACGCACAGGGCGACGAACATCGCCAGGTCGAGCCATTCGGCGACGTGCGACGTCATGCCGAGGGCCGGGCCTTCTCGTCGAGCGAGCCGCGGGAAGTCTCTACGCCCGCAAGCAGCAGCGCGGAATGGATGGCAAGGGATAGCCCCTGCAGCGCCACCAGCCCCGCGAACACCAGGATCAGGGTCTTCAGCAGGTAGACGCCCGAAATACCCATCGAGCCTTCGATCGAGCCTTCCAGCACCGCCCACGAAGCCTTCACGTAAGGCCAGCCCACCCAGGCGATCAGCAAGCACACGGGCAGCAGGAACACGAACACGCCGACGAGGTCGATGAGCGCCTTGTGGCGCGCCGTGGCGGCGCTATAGAAAATGTCGCAGCGCACGTGGCCGTTATGCAGCAGCGTGTAGCCCGCGCAGACGAGGAACACCGTCGCGTGCATGTAGACGATCGATTCCTGCATGATGGTGGAGCCGAGCCCGAACACGTAGCGCATCAGCACCACGACGAACTCGGTGAGCACCATGCCGAGCGTGACCCACGCGAGCACCCGCCCGATGTACTCGTTGAGCGCGTCCGTTGCGCGCGCGAACAGCAGCAGGGGCTTCATGCGTCAGCTCCGAAAACAGCACCGCGACCGGCGTGGGGCCGTGCCCGCAGGCACGGCCCCCGCGGTCGCGGATCGAGCGTCTGCCGCTACTTGCTCAGCGCGCGGGCGTTCATGTAGCCCTGCTCGGCCAGCGCGCTCCAGCCCATGGCCTTCCTGCGGAAATTGAGGTAGCTCTCGTACACCTTCTTGGTGACGGCATCCGAGTTGCCGACCTCGGCCACCACCTCCGCCGACACTTCGCCGATGCGCTTCAGCATATCGTCCGAGTACTTGCGCAGCTGCACCTTGTGCTTGTTCACCAGCACGTCGAGCGCATCGGAGTTCATGGCGTTGGCCTCGGCGTACTCGCGCCAGGCCTCGGCCTGGATCGCCACCTCGATGATCTGCTGGTGCTCCTTGGACAGGCTCGCCCACACCTTGCTGTTGACGAGCACCTCGCCGGTGGTACCCCCCTCGTGGAAGCCCGGGTGGTAGTAGAACTTGGCCACCCGGTAGAAGCCGAACGCGAGGTCGTTCCAGGGACCGACCCACTCGGTGCCGTCGATGGTGCCCGCCTGCAGCGCCGGGAAGATTTCGCCGCCGGGCAGGTTGACCACCGCTGCGCCGAGGCGCCGCAGCACCTCGCCGCCGAGGCCCGGCATGCGGAACTTCAGGCCCTTGAAGTCGTCCATCGTCTTCATTTCCTTGCGGTACCAGCCGCCCATCTGCGTGCCGGTGCTCGCGCGCATGAACGGCTTGATGTTGAACTGCGCGCACAGCTCGGTCCACAGCTCGATGCCGCCGCCATAGAGGATCCACGAGGCGTGCTCGAGGCCCGTAAAGCCGAACGGCACCGCGGTGAAGAAATTGAACGCGGGCGACTTGCCCGGCCAGTAGTACGACGCCGAGTGGGCCATCTCGGCGTTGCCGCTCGAGACCGCGTCGAACGACTGGAACGGCGGCACCAGCTCGTTGGCCGCGAACACCTTGACCTCCAGCTTGCCGCCCGTCATGGCGGTAATGCGCCGGGCGAGGCTTTCCGCGCCGGTGCCCAGGCCCGGGAAATTCTTTGGCCAGGTGGTGACCATCTTCAGCTGGCGGATCCCCTGCGAGATCGCCGGTGCGGATACCGTGGCAGCTGCCGCGGCGACGCCGCCGGCAGCCGCGCCCTGCAGAAACTTGCGGCGCTTCATGTGCAACCCTCCTCCTTGGAATAGACCCTGAACGGGACCCGAGTATGTAAGCTAGCCCGGATTCACGCAAGCTGAGGCCGGCAAGAGTTCGACGAGCGCGTCGACGGCGAGCGCGCCCTGCCCCGCATCCAGGACCATGACCGGATTGAGGTCGACCGAGGCCACCGCCCCGCGCCAGCCGAGCATCGCCCCGCCCAGGCGCACCGCCATGCGCGCGTATGCACCCACATCGAGCGCCGGCCGGCCGCGCAACCCCGCAAGCAGCGGGGCAATGCGCAATTGCCGCAGCGCCTCGAGCACGTCGTCCTCGCCGAATGGCGGCAGCAGCAGCCGGAAGTCCTTCAGCGCTTCCAGGTAGATGCCGCCGTCACCGACCATGACCACCGGGCCAAAGTGCGGATCGAGGCGCGCGCCGAGCGCGAGCTCGCGGCGTCCCGCGATCTGCCGCGCGACGAGCACGCCGTCGCCTTGCGGAAGGCGCGGCAGGAATTCGCGGAACGCCTGCGCGACCGCCTCCTCGTCCTGCAGCCCGAGGCGCACCAGCCCCAGCTCGGTCTTGTGCGGCACGGACGCCGAGCAGCCCTTGACGACCACTTTGGGCCCGAAGTCGCGCCACGCCTCGCGCGCTTCGGCCTCGCTGCGGCACAGGCGGTGCTCGACCACCGCGACGCCCGCCGCCGCGAGCAGCGCCAGGCTCTCGGACTCGTCCAGGAAACCCGCGCCGCCCGCGGGCAAGCGCGGCGCCGCACCGTCCCCCGGTGGCACGGGCCTGCGGCGCATGAGCGCGGCATGCTCGGCGAGCTGACGCAGGGCGAGCATCGCGTCGCGCTCGCGCGCGAAAGCCGGCACGCCGAGCTTCTCGAACTGCGCGCGCACCTCGGCCTGCGGCGCGGCGAGCGCCACGCTCTTGCCGTGGCGCTCGCGAAAGGCCGCCGCATCGCGCGCGAAGCGCGGTACGTCGTAGCCCGCACCGGCGATCGGGATCGCCAGCATCAGCAGGTCGCAGGCGTCCTCCTCGCCCAGCACGCCGAGCGCCGCGCCGACCAAGCCGCTGTCGGTGAGCAGCGCTCCCGTGACATCGAGCGGGTTGGACGGCGTGGCGAAGGCCGGCAGCGCCTGTTTCAGCTTCGCCTGGGTCGCCTCCTCGAACTGCGGCAGCTCGAGCCCCATCTCCTCCGCGGCGTCGGCCGCCATGACGCAGCTCGCGCCCGAATTGCTCACGGCGACGAAGCGCCTGCCCTGCGGCCGCCCGCCCGAGAGGTAGAGCTGCCCTGCGGCCACCAGCTCCTGCGGGTCAGCTGCCCGCCAGATGGCGTGCTTCGCGAAAAAGGCGTCGATGACGCGGTCTTCGCTCGCCAGCGCGCCCGTGTGCGAGGAGGCCGCTCTTACGCCGCTTGCCGTGCGCCCCGCCTTGACGGCGACGATCGGCAGGTCGCGCGCGCGCGCAAATTCCGCCGCCCGCGCGAGCACCGCGGGACGCTGGATGGCTTCCATGTACAAAAGCAGCAGCCGGATGCCCTCCTCCTTGACGATTTCTTCGGCCAGGTCCGCCACCGTGACGTCGGCTTCGTTGCCCGTGGCGTGCACGTGGCGCACGTCCAGTCCGCGCTGGCGCGCGAGGATGTAGATCGCCTGCGAGCAGGCGCCGCTCTGGCTGACGATGGCCACGGGCCCGTCGCGCGCCTCGATCTCGTGGAACACGGTGGAGAAATTGGCCACCGCGCCGGTGGCGAAGTTGGCGAGGCCCTGGCAGTTGGGGCCCACCAGACGCATGCCCGCGGCCTTCGCGGTGGCCGCCATCCGCTGCTGTGCAATTCTGCCCTCGGCGCCGAGCTCGCCGAAGCCCGAGGTCATCACCACCGCCACCTTGACTCCTCTTGCCGCGCACTCCTCCACCGCGCGCACCGCTTCGTCGCCCGCCACCGCAATGATCGCGAGCTCCGGCGGTTCCGGCGTGTCCGCGATCGACCCGTACGCCTTGAGCCCCTGCACCTCCGCCCGGCCGGGATTGATCGGATAGATCGCGCCGCGAAAGCCGTAGCGCTTCATGTACAGGATCGGCCGCCCGCCGACCTTGTGCGGGTTGTCGGAGGCGCCGACCACCGCGATCGAGCGCGGCGCAAGCGCCGCGGCGAGGCTAGCGGGGATGAAGCCCGTGATCTCGCCCTCGGCATCGTAGCTCGCCTTGCCCGCGATGCTGAGCTCCTGGTCCCAGCCCATGCGCCCTATGCCAGCGGGTCGCGCGCCTCGAGGAAGCCGAACCTGCGGAAATCGCGGTCGTGCGTGTAGAGAATGCGCACGCCGTGCTGCCGTAGCAGCGCCGCGAGATGGGCGTCGGGCACGAGGTTGCCGCGCACCGGCAGGTCCGCGGCGACCTCGCGATAGATCTTCCAGAATCCCTCCTCCTCGGACAGCATCCGCACCTGCGGCAGCGCGACGAGCGCGCCGACGTTGCCTGCCGCCTCGTCGTGCGAGAGCGGCTGCCGGAAAACCGCGGGATGCGTCGCGATGCGCAGGTAGGACATCAGCGTGATCCAGGCCACGCAGAAGACCTCAGTCCCCCGCGCCGATCGCTCGACGAACTCCCGCGCAGCGGCGTGCTGCGGACTGCCCGCGTCCGACGCGTAGAGCAGCAGATTGACGTCGACCGCGAAGCTCACCGCTCGTCCAAGGCATCGAGCACTGCGTCGCGGTCGGCGAGATCGACGCGCGCGCCCATCGGCCGGCTCGTCCAGGCGAAGGGTGGCGGCTCCGCCGCGCGCTGACGCGACGCGGCAAGCGCCTGCGCCAGAAGATCCGACACCAGCCTGCCCAGGGACTTGCCCTCGCGTCGCTGCAGCCGCTTCAGGTCCTTCAGGACGGGGTCGTCGATATCGATGGTCGTGCGCATGATGCGTGATGCTATGCCCCAGTGCATCAGATGTAAAGGGTTGCCGGTTTATGCCTCGCGCTCCACAGCGCGCGACTCGTGCCGCGCCAGCAGCAGCGTCGCGGCGAGGATCACCACGCCGCCCGCCACCGTCGCGCCGGCGGGTGCGGTGCCGAAGACGATCCAGCCGAGGATCGCCGCCCACACCAGCTCGAGGAACTTGACCGACTGTACCGCCGAGATGTCGGCGACGCGGAAGGCGCGCACCATGCAGTAGTGTCCGCTCGCGCCGAGAAAGCCGCAGGCGACGAGGAGCAGCCACTGCAGCGGCGTCGGCTGCGTCCAGTAGGCGAGCGCAAAGCCCGCGAGCAGCGCACACACCCACAGGTGCTGCCAGAGCACCACGACGTCGGAGCGGTCGCGGCGCGTGAGCGCTTTCGCGACCAGGAACGATCCGGCGAACACCGGGGCGGACGCGAGCATCATCAGCATGCCGATCGAGATGCCGCCAAAGCCGCCGCTCTGCCACGGTTTGAGCACGATCAGCACGCCGGCGAAACCGATGATCACCGCGCTCCAGCGCGCGCCGCTCATGCGCTCGTCGAGGAACAGCACCGCGCCCAGGCAGATGAACAGCGGCCCCGAGAAGCCGATCGCGGTGAGCTCGGCGAGCGTGACCAGCGGCAGCGCCCAGAACCACAGCATCATGCCGCCGGCGTGGAACGCGCCGCGCAGCAGCTGCAGCCCCGGCGCCTTCGGCCACAGCTTCGCCGGGCCGAGGCGCAGCGCGGGCCCGAGCATGACCAGCGCGCCCATCAGGTAGCGCAGGAAGCCGACGAGCCACGGATCGAGCTCGTGGCTCAGGCGCTTCATGATCGTGTTCAGCACGATGAACAGGAAGCCCGTGGCCGCCATCCACA
>JBBDXL010000193.1:0-1733 GCA_040902335.1 Burkholderiales bacterium | reverse complement strand
CGCTGGGGCAGGCGCTTCAGCGCCTCGGCGGGGCTGACGATGGCGATGCGCTGGTAGCTCTTGAGGTTGAGCAGGTCGGGATCGCCCGAGACGATGAGATCGGCCTGCGCCGCCAGCGCGCAGGCGAGCACGTGCTGATCATCAGGATCACGCAGTCCGAGAATAGTGGAAAGGGATGCGGGCTCGACGCGTTGCGCAAGCTGGGCGTAGAAAGCGACGATCTCGGCGCCGGTGCGCTGCTTTGCGGCGAGCTTGGCCGCAAACTTCGGCCGGGTGAGGATGCGGGCAAGCTCGGCCAGCAATGCCTCCGAAGTCACCGCCTCGAGCGTTCCATCGGTTACCCGGTCGAAAATCTCGCCGGGTGGACCGCCCCAAAGCAGTCCCGATACGACGGTGTTGGTATCAAGCGCTACGCGCACGCTCTAGCCGAAGCTCGGCGCGCACCGCGGCGATCTCCGCGTTCAGTTCCTCCTCGCTCATGGGCGGAAAGTCCGCCCCGCGAAGCTCTTCGGCGATTGCATTCAACCGTCGTCCCGCCTCGCGCTTCAATGCCTCACGTACAAGGCGCTCGATGCCCTCGGGGGTGAGTATGCCGGCAGCCTCCGCCTGACTCGCGAGTTGGTCGGGCAGCGAGAGCTTGATTTCGAGAGTGGTCATGGCGGTTCCATATATAAAGACTCGGCTTCGATGATAACGCACCGCGAATAGTAGCAGCGACCAGACGTCCTCAAGAAGACCGAGAGCGGGCAGACCCAGTACTACTTCTACGCCAACGACAAGCCGATCGGCCGAGCCCGGGCGCGCGCCGAGGCGAGAAGAGGACTACGCGCGTCCACTTCCGCCTGGCTGGCGCTTCGGCTTGCGGCGCTCGGCGCGCTCCGCCTGGATCGCGGCTTTGATTTCTTGCGGACCGCTGGCCCCGCCGATGAGCCGCAGCGTCTGTTCGTAGATGGTTTTGCGCGGGCCAACGGCGACGATGTCGATGACGCGAGCGCTGCTCGCACGGTGGACGATTCGATCGGTACGCGGAAGTGGCGCGCGGCCTTCACTTCGGCTTCGCCGCGGTGCGGGTCAGCGCAGCAGCTCGTCGAGCGTGTAGATCCTGGCCTTGCGCGCCTTGAGCGCGGCAAGCCCCTTGCGAATTTCCTTCATGAACGCGGGGTCGGCGCGGATCGCCACCGTCTCCTTCCAGCTCTCGAATTCCTCGGGGCTCACCAGCACCGCCGCCGGCCGCCCGTTCTTGGTGATCACGACTTCCTCATCGTGCGTCCTGACGCGCTCGACAAGGCCGCTGAGCGTGCTTTTTGCTTCGGACAAAGGAAGGGTCTTCACGTCGTGCCGCTCCAGGTTGGTCAGAATTATGGTCAACGTAGCATGCTCCGCGATGGCGGTCAAAGCGTTTCGCGCACGGAGGTCCGGCGGCCGCGCGGAGCAGTCGGCTACGCGAGCACGATCGCGCGGTAGTCGTTGACGTTGGTGCGCGTGGGGCCGGTGATCACCAGATCGCCGAGCGGCGAGAAAAACCGGTAGCTGTCGTTTGCCGCGAGCAGCGCGCGCGCGTCCAGTCCGAGCGCCGCGGCGCGCGCCAGGGAATCGGGCGCCAGCACGGCGCCGGCGTTGTCCTCGGAGCCGTCGATGCCGTCGGTGTCGGCGGCGATCGCGTGCACGCTGGGAACGCCTTCGAGGGCGAGCGCCAGCGCGAGCAGGAACTCGCCGCAGCGGCCGCCGCGCCC
>JBBDXL010000192.1:0-11821 GCA_040902335.1 Burkholderiales bacterium | reverse complement strand
GGGCAATGCGAGCCAGTTCTCCGACGGCGCTTCGGCCGCGGTGGTGATGAGCGACCAGGAAGCCGCGAAGCGGGGCTTGAAGCCCCTGGGCGTGTTCCGCGGCTTCGCTGTCGCCGGCTGCGAGCCAAACGAGATGGGTATCGGGCCGGTGTTCGCGGTGCCCAAGCTCCTCGAGTGGGCCGGAAAGAAGGTGTCCGACATCGACCTGTGGGAGCTGAACGAGGCGTTCGCCGTGCAGGTAATCTACTGCCGCGACAAGCTCGGCATCCCCGACGACCGCCTGAATGTCAACGGCGGCGCGATCGCCGTCGGGCATCCCTACGGCGTGAGCGGCGCGCGCCTCACCGGCCACGCGCTGATCGAAGGCAAGCGCCGCGGCGCGAAGCTGGTGGTGGTCACCATGTGCATCGGCGGCGGCATGGGGGCGGCGGGACTGTTCGAAGTCGTATGAAAATCGCCATTGTCGGCTGCGGCGCGATGGGCTCCGTGTACGCGGGCCTGTTCGCCTCGGCGGGCCACGAAGTCTGGGCCATCGATCGCTGGGTCGAGCACGTCGAGGCCATGCGCAGGAACGGGCTGCGGCTCGAAGGCAAGTCGGGCGACCGTACGGTCAAGGTGCACGCCACGGCGGACGCGAAGGAGGCGGGTCCCTGCGATCTCGTCGTCCTCGCCACCAAGGCGATGCACGTCGCGGCCGCGGCCGAAGCGACGAAAGTACTCCTTGGCAAGGACACGCCGGTGCTCTCCATCCAGAACGGCCTCGGCGGCCCCGAGACCGCGGCCGGGATCCTCGGCCGCGAGCGCGTGATGGTGGGCGTGGTAGGCGGCTTCGGCGCCTCGATGAAGGGACCGGGCCATGCGCACCACAACGGCATGGAACTCGTGCGGCTCGGCGAATTCGGCGGGCCGATCACGCCGCGCCTGAAGAAAGTCGAGGAGACCTGGAGCGGCGCGGGCTTCACGGTCAAGGTCTTCGACGACATCGACCAGCTGGTGTGGGAGAAGCTCATCTGCAACTGCGCCTACTCGGGGCCGTGCGGCATCATGGAAGTCACCATTAAGCAGGTAATGGACGACCCGGACTTGTCGAAGATCTCCGCCGCCTGCGCGGCCGAAGGCTACGCGGTGGCAAGAGCGAAGGGCGTGAAGCTCGGCTTCGCCGACCCGGTCGCCTACGTGCGCGACTTCGGCTCCAAGATCCCCAACGCGCGGCCGTCGGTCCTGCTGGATTTGATGGCCGGCAGGAAGTCGGAGATCGACGTCATCAACGGCTCGATTCCCAGAGTGGGCAAGCAGGTCGGCGTCGCCGCGCCGGTGAACGAAACCATCACCGCCCTGGTGAAAGCCAAGGAAGCGAAGCTCGGCTGCAAGTAAGGGGGAGTTGTCCCTATTTAACTGCTTTTACCTTGAAGGCGGCGACCGGATGCGTGAAGCCGCGCAGCTGCAGCGGGCCGACGGCTTCGGCCTCGATCGCGTCGCCCACTTCCGCGCAGGTCGCGGCATCGATCAGGATCTCGCCGCCGGCTGCCTGGCCGCACAGGCGCGCCGCCAGGTTCGGGATCGCGCCGATCGCGGCGTACTCCCAGCGCTGCTCGAAGCCGATCACGCCGAGCGTCGCCTCGCCCTGCGCGATGCCCACGCCGAGCGTCACCTGGTGTCCGCGCTTCGCCCAGGCCTGCGCGATCGGCGCGAACGCCTGCTGCAGGTCCATCGCCATGCGCACCGCCTTCACCGCCGGCCGCTCCACCGGGATCGGGTCGTTGAAGAAGATCATCACGCCGTCGCCGGCGAAGTGCTCGAGCGTGCCGCCGTAGCGCTCGACGAGGTTGCCCAGCGCCTGGTGGTAGTCGGAGAGCAGGTCCATCACCTCGTCGGGGTCGGCGCGGTCGGTGAAGGCGGTGAAGCCGCGCAGGTCGAGGAACACGGCGGTGATCTCGCGCCGGTGCGGCTCGAGCATGTCGACGCCGCCGGCGATGATGGCGTCGGCCACCGGCGGCGAAAAGAAGCGCTTCATCTTCGCCAGGCGGTCGATCGCCGCCACCTGCTCCTTCACGCGCTCCTCGAGCCGCTCGTTCCATTCGCGCAGCTCGGAGGCCTGGCGGCGCACCTCGTCCTGCAGCACCTTGACGCGCAAGAGCGAGCGCACGCGCGCAAACAGCTCCGCGTAACGCACCGGCTTGGTGAGGAAATCGTCCGCGCCCGCCTCGATGCCTTTGACGCGCTCGTCGTGGCCGTCGCGATCCTCCAGCGACGTGACCAGCACCACGGGCAGGAGTTCCGTGGCGGGGTCGGCGCGCAGCCGCTGCGTGAGCTCGTAGCCGTCGATCCCGGGCATGCGGATGTCGGAGATGACGAGGTCGGGCTTCATCTCCGCCACCTTCACCAGCGCGGATTCCCCGTCGTAGCAGCCGTCGACGAGGTAGCCGCGCGAGCGCAGCAGCTCGCAGAGCATCTCCACGTTCGCCCGCTGATCGTCCACCACCAGGATGCGGCCGCGGCGCGCGGCGACGATCGAAGCCATCAGAAGACGATCACGCCCCGCGCGTTGCGCCCCGATTCGAGGTCGGCGAAGGCCTGCGGCGCCTCGTCGATCCGGTAGCGGTGCGTGATCAGCTCGTCGAGCTTGAGGCGCCCCGCCCTATAGAGCTGCAGCATGCGCGGGAAATCGATGCGCGGCACCGAGGAGCCGAAGTAGCTGCCTTGCAGGCACTTTTCCTCGAATACCATGGTCATGGGCTTGAACGACATGGCGTCCGTGGGCCGCGCGACGCCCACGATGATCGCGCTTCCGCCCCGGCGGATCGCGCGGTACGCGGTCTCCGCGAGCGCGCCCGCGCCCACACACTCGAAGGCGTAATCCGGGCCGCCGCCGGTCATCTTCTTCAGCGCCTTGGCCGTGTCCTCGCCCTGCCTGGCGAGGATCGTGTCGGTGGCGCCGAAGCGCCTAGCCATGTCGAGCTTTTCCTGCAGCGTGTCGATGGCGATGATGCGCGCGGCGCCGGCGATCGCCGCGCCCTGCACCACGTTCAGGCCGACGCCGCCGCAGCCGAAGACCGCCACGCTACTGCCCGGCTCCACCTTCGCCGTATTGAACACCGCCCCCACGCCCGTGGTCACGGCGCAGCCCACCAGCGCCGCGCGGTCGAGCGGGATCTTCGGATCGATCCTGACGAGGTTGTCCACGGAAAGCGTCGCGTATTCGGCCATCACGCCGCAGCCCGAGAAGATGCCGAGCGGCTTGCCGGCCTTGTCGTGCACGCGCGGCGTGCCCTCGGGCGGCGTGGTGAGCGCCTTGCCCTGCTCCACGCACAGCACCGGCCGGCCGGCCGCGCAGAAGCGGCACTTGCCGCACATGTAGATGAAGGAGGCGACGACGTGATCGCCGGCGGCGAAGCCCGTCACGCCCTCGCCCACCTCGATCACCTCGCCCGCGCCCTCGTGGCCGAGCACCAGCGGCGGCGGCAGCGCGATGGTGCCGTTGGTGGCCGAGAGGTCCGAGTGGCACACGCCGCAGGCGGCGATTTTCACCATCACCTCGCCGCGCTTGGGCGCATCGACGCTCACTTCCTCGACGACGACGGGCTTGTTCAGCTCGCGGCAGATGACGGCCTTGCCGGCGCGGGGCATGCAACCTCTCCTATCTCCCTGTCAGATCGCGGTGAGTATAGCGCCCTGCGGTCAGCGCGGACCGAGCCGCTCCTGCCGGCTATGGCCCATGGTCGTCTTCCTTGCCGCTCACGCGGCCCGCTCGCCGTGCCGGGTCCGCGTGCGCACTTCCTCGGCGAGCGTCTCGGGCAGTTGGCGCAGCGCGACCCGATCGTATTCGCCCATGAGCGCCACCTGCACC
Source organism: Burkholderiales bacterium (assembly GCA_040902335.1). Taxonomy (GTDB): domain Bacteria; phylum Pseudomonadota; class Gammaproteobacteria; order Burkholderiales; family SG8-39; genus JAABQT01. The sequence goes on along the minus strand of JBBDXL010000192.1, from coordinate 7,974 downwards.
CAGTTGCGGCTCGCCAGGTAGGCGCTGCGCCAGGCGATTTCGAATCCACGCTGCAGTAGCGCGGCGCCCACATCCGCCGCCGGCACGCCATCCGGCAGGGCGATGCTGGTTACGCTCGCGCTCGCCGCCGCCTGCGGCGCGACGAGCGCGAGCCCCAGCGCGCACAGCGTGTCCCGCAACCAACGGCCATCGTGCGCCGTGTTGCGAAATCTCGTTGCCCAGTCCGCACGCGCCAGCGCGGCGTCCAGCGCCGCGACGAGATTCGACGAATGCGTGAAGGGCACGCTTTCGCGGCGCAGCCAGTACGCCAGGTCGAGGTAGCGCGGCGTCGGTGGCATGGTGCGCGGCGCGGCGCCGTTCACGAGCACGGCGGCAAGCCCCGGATACGCGGCCAGCCCCTTCGCGCTGCTCGCACTCGCCAGCCAGACACCTTCGAGGCGCACCGGCACGGCACCGATCGAGCTTACGCAATCCAGGCACAGCGCCGCGCGCGCGCGCTCCGCACTTCGCCTCAGCGCGTCGAGATCGTTCAGGACCCCGGTGGACGTCTCGCAATGCACGGCCCAGAGCCAGCTCGCGCCGCCGCGCGCCGCGGCTTCGGCGACCTGCGACTCCGGGAAAGGCTTGCCCCAGGGCAGTCGCAGTTCGTCGAATTCCAGGCCGGCGCAGCGCGCCTGCTCGATGAGCCGCTCGCCGAACTCGCCGTTCGCCAGCACGAGGCCCTTGCCCGGACGCGCGCGCAGGGCCATGGCCACCGCGTCGTTGGCCAGCGTGCCCGTGCCGATGAGAAGCGCGGCATCGTTGGCTCCCGTCAGGTCGCACAACACGCGCCGCACGCGCGCGACGCTGTCGACGAACTCCCCCGAACGGTGGGCCGTTGCTTCGCCCGCCATCGCTGCGCGCGTCGCGGACGACACGGCAACCGGCCCGGGAGTGAAGCGCGCTGCCGCCTGCGTTGCCTGCGCATCCGAGGTCACGCCGAGCACGTCGCCGGCGCTCGCCTTCAGCCCCTCGAGAGACAGGAACATGGGCTGGAACTGCGCGCCGGGCGCGCCGACCAGCGGGCCGAAGGGCTCGAAGCCGAGGTGCCGGTAGAGCGCCAGCTGGCGCGTGGTGCCCGAGATCACCGCCAGATCGTGCCCCGCCTGGATGCAGCGCCGCGCGGTGAACGCCACGAGATCGCGCATCAGGACCCTGTGGCGATGCTCGCGCCGCACGGCGAGCAGGCGCAATTCGCACAGCGAGCGATGCGGCGGCAGGTAGTCGTCGAGGCGCTCCAGTTTCTGGTCGAGGGAAAACGGACGCTGCGCGCGCAACGCGAGCATGCCGATCACCTCGCTGTCGCCCGAGAGCACGATGGCGTACTCGTTCTCGGCATCGAAGCGATCGACGAGCCGCCGCTCGGGGTTCGGCGCGTGCTGCGGGATCTCCTCGACGAAGGTCTCGTAGTTGAGCCGGTGCACCTGCTCGCGCTCGGCGGGCGTTTCTGCAAGCTTGATGCGATACCGGTTCATCATCGCCAGTCTCCGCGCAGTTCCTGAACTAGTGCCTGCAACCCCTCCGGGCTCGCCGCGGCCGCCGCCACCGCCTCCCCCACCACCAGCCCGATCTTCCTGAACGGCCGCGTGCGCCAGGGCCGCGTCATCGCCGCGCCGCCGGCGCGCGAGAAGAAGCTTCCCCACAGCCCGCGCAGCGCCACCGGCACCACCGGCACCGGCGTCTCCTCCAGGATGCGCTTCAGCCCCGGGCGGAACGGGTACAGCTCGCCCGTGTCCGTAATGCGGCCCTCGGGGAAGATGCACACGACATCGCCCTCGCGCAACGCCCGCGCCACTTCGGCGAAGGCGCGCTCCATCATCGCCGCATCCTCCTTCGCGCCGGCGATGGGAATCGCCTTCCCGGTGCGGAACACGAAGTTCAGCACCGGGATGCCGAAGATGCGGTGGTCCATCACGAAGCGCACCGGGCGGCGCACCGCCGCGGCGATGACCGGGGCGTCCACGAAGCTCACGTGGTTGGCGACGATAAGCGCCGGCCCTTCGTCGGGCACGTGCTCCAGGCCGCTCTTGTCGAGCCGGTACACCGAGTGCACCAGCAGCCACACGAGGAAACGCATGAGGAATTCGGGCACCAGGAGGTAGATGTAGACGGCGACCACGGCGTTGAGCAGCGCGGTGACCAGAATCAACTGCGCGATGGTGAGGCCGGCGGCAAACAGGCCGATGGCGACGGCCGCGGCCGCGACGATGAAGGCGGCGTTGAGGATGTTGTTGCCGGCGATGATCCTGGAGCGGTGCGCGGGGTCGCTGCGCGTCTGTACCAGCGCATACAGCGGCACGATATACAAGCCGCCGAACATGCCGATGAGGAACAGGTCGGCCAGCATGCGCCAGTGCGACGGGTCGCGCGCGAACTCGGCGAGCGTCTGCGCGCCGTGCGGCGCGTGCATCTGCGCCGCCAGCCACAGGTCCACCCCGAACAGCGTGAGGCCGATGGAGCCGAAGGGCACCAGCCCGATCTCCACCTTCCTGCCCGAGAGCCGCTCGCACAGCAGCGACCCAAGGCCGATGCCGACCGAGAACACGATGAGCAGCAGCGTCACCACGTGCTCGCTCGCGCCGAGCACGTTCTTCGACAGATTGGGGAACTGCGTGATGAACATCGCGCCGTAGAACCAGAACCAGGAGATGCCGAGGATCGCGTTCCAGACGGTGCGGTTCCGCGACGTGAACTTCAGGTTGCGCCAGGTCTCGGTGAGCGGGTTCCAGTTGATGCGCAGGTCCGGCGCGGGCGCGGGCGAGCGCGGGATGAAGCGCGACAGCAGGATGCCGGCAGCCGCGAATGCCATCGCCGACACGGCGACGCCGGCGACGCCCCAGCCGGGCTGCGTGATCATCCAGCCGCCGTAGACCATGCCGAGCAGGATGGCGATGGAGGTGCCCATTTCCACCATGCCGTTGCCGCCGACGATCTCGGTCTCGTTCAGGTGCTGCGGCAGGATGGCGTACTTCACCGGACCGAAGAGCGCCGACTGCGCCCCGCCGAGAAACAATGCCGCGAGCAGCAGCGTCAGGTTCCGCATGAACAGGCCGAGCGCGCCGAGCGCCATTACCGCGAGCTCGATGCTCACCGTGATGGTGATGAGCGTCGACTTCTCGTACTTGTCCGCGATCTGGCCGGCGGTCGCTGAAAACAGGAAGAACGGCAGGATGAACAGCGCCTGCGCCAGGTTCTGCAGCGTATTCGAGGACATCGTGGTAAAGCTCGCCGTCTGGTAGGCGAGCAGGATGACGAGCGCCTGCTTGAACACGTTGTCGTTGAAGGCGCCGAGGAACTGCACGCCGAAGAACGGGCCGAAGCGGCGCTCGGCGAGAAGCTGAAATTGGCTGGAGCCCTGCACGGTTCTCCCTCGTTGCAGCAGGTTGCGCTGGAGCGTTAAAGTACCGCCCTTCTCTCGCAAGGATTATCCCATGCTGATGCGCGACAAACTCTTCATCGGCGGCCAGTGGGTCGCCCCCTCCGCGAAGGAAACCCTCGACGTGCACAGCGCCGGCACCGGCGAGGTCATGGGCAAGGTCCCCGCCGGCACCGAGCGCGACATCGACGCCGCGGTCGCCGCGGCGCATGCCGCGCTCGAAGGCTGGAGCCGGACGCCGGCCGAGAGGCGCGCCGAGTTCCTGCAGAAGATCTCCGACGGCCTGAAGGCGCGCGCCGACGAGCTGGCAAAGACCATCGCGCAGGAAGTCGGCATGCCGATCAAGCTCGCCGGGCGCATCCAGGCCGGCCTGCCGATCGCCAACTTCGCCAACTACGCCAGAATCGCGCGCGAGTTCAAGTTCGAGGAGCGCGTCGGCAACTCCCTGGTGGTCAAGGAGCCGGTGGGCGTGGTGGGCGCCATCACGCCCTGGAACTATCCGCTGCACCAGATCGCGCTCAAGGTCGCCCCGGCCCTCGCCGCCGGCTGCACCGTGGTGCTCAAGCCCTCCGAGATCGCCCCTTTCAACGCCTTCATCCTCGCCGAGGTGGTGGAGTCCGTGGGGCTGCCCAAGGGCGTGTTCAACCTCGTCACCGGCTTCGGGCCGGTGGTGGGCGAGGCGCTGGTCAAGCATCCGAAGGTGGACATGATCTCGTTCACCGGCTCGACGCGCGCCGGCAAGCGCATCTCGGAAGTCGCGGCGCAGCAGGTGAAGCGCGTGGCGCTGGAACTGGGCGGCAAGAGCGCCTCCGTCATCCTCGAGGACGCCGACCTTGCGGCCGCGGTGAAGGGCACGGTGAACGGGTGCTTCCTCAATTCGGGCCAGACCTGCACCGCGCTCACGCGCATGCTGGTGCCCGCCTCGAAGTACGAGGAAGCCGCGAAGCTCGCGGTGGAGGCGGCGAAGGGCTTTACCCTCGGCGACCCGCTGCAGGAATCGACGCGCCTCGGGCCGCTTTCCTCTCAGGCGCAACTCGAGCGCGTCAGGAGCTACATCAGGAAGGGCCTAGAGGAAGGCGCCGAGCTCCTCGCCGGCGGCGCGGAGCCGCCGGAGGGTCTGCCGGGCGGCTACTTCGTGAAGCCCACCGTCTTCGGAAGAGTGAGGAACTCCATGACCATCGCCCAGGAGGAGATCTTCGGGCCGGTGCTCGCCATCATCCCCTACAAGGACGCGGAGGAAGCGGTGAGAATCGCCAACGACTCGCCCTACGGCCTGGCGGGCGCCGTGTGGTCGAAGGACGACGCGCACGCGCAAGCCGTGGCGCGCCGCATCCGCGCCGGGCAGATCGACGTCAACGGCGGCGCCTTCAACATGAACGCGCCCTTCGGCGGCTTCAAGCAGTCCGGGCACGGGCGCGAGGCGGGCGTGTACGGGCTGGAGGAGTTCCTGGAACTGAAGTCGCTGCAGCTCAAGGGCTGAGGCTGCTTACTGCATAGCCCGGGCGCGCAGCTCCTGGCTGAACGGGCAGCGCGGCTTGAGCGCTACGCGCTCGCTGGCCAGCGCGCGCGCGAGCGGCTTGTCGCCGGCGCGCAGCGCCGCCTCGAGCAGCGTGCGGTGCACGATATCGCGCTGCGCATGGCTGCCGCCGAATACGTTGGCCCGGTAACGCACCGGCATCAGAAAATCCACTGCCTGCGAATACTTCCCGCGTCCGAAGGCCTCGATCGCCCGCACGATCGGCAGGCCAGCCACACTCGCCATGTAGCCATTGGTGCCGTGCTCTGCGGCCGAAGCCTCGACCGCCTTGAGCAGACCAGCGGCTGCCCCGGCCCGTCCGGTGGCGACAAATGCCGTCATGGCGTGCATGTCGTTGAACGCGTAGAAGCCGTTCTCGTCTCCCTTCTGGTAGCAGTCGGCGAGCTCTTCCCAGCGCCCGCCCGTCTCCAGCCCGCGCAGGTGCATGCGCCAGAGCAGCGCCGCGGCGTCCAGCATCATCAGGCGTATTTCGCTCGGCTGCGGCCGCACCCCCCGGTCGTAGATCTCGAGCGAGCGCTGCGCGCTGCCCTGGTCGAGGTGGTAAAGGGCGGTATGCCACCAGTTGTGGAAGGCGAAGCCATTGTCCTCCTGCGCCCAGTGCACCTTGCGCTCTTCCATGAATCCGATTCCCTCCTCCTGCCGCGCCTGCATCTCCATCACGTGCGCCAGCGCGTGCTGCGCCCAGCAGTCGTCGGCTTCGAGCTCCAGCGCGCGGCGGCCGATCTCCTCCGCCTCGTCGTAGGCGGCGCACTCCTCCAGCCCGAAGGCCTGCATGCCGAGCAGGAAGCCGTAGCCCTGGTCGTCCCGGCTCCATGCTGGCAATGCGCGCGCCACGCGCCCGCGCAGATTGTCCCGGTCGCTGTGGAAGAAGTCCGCGACATGCCCGACTTGCAGCGCCAGAAGGTCGCGCGGGTACTCGGCCAGCAGGCGATCGAGCTCGGCGCGATGCCCGTCCCAGTCGCCCGCCGCCCAGAGCTCGAGCGAGCGGGCATGGCGCCGCTCGCGATCGTTCATCCGGTCGTGCAGCCCGCGCAAGCGTGCGACGCTTGCCCGCACGCCGGGCACCATGCTGCGTTCCCACATGGTGACCTGGACCTGGGCGCGCAGCACCTGGCCCATGGCGAAGCCCGGTTCGTCCTCGAGCGCCTGGTCGATGATCGTCACCGGGTCGCCGCGGTAACAGTTGAGCGCGCGCAACGCCTGCTCATAGACCTGCAGGCTGTGCGCGCTGCCGCCCGAGACCGGGACTCCCCTTGCATCCTTCATGCGGTCCTCCTTGGCACGATCAACCCATCCACTGCCAGCACACGCTCGCCATCGCAACGCAGCGGATTCACGTCCAGCTCCTCGATCTCGGCGGCAAGGTCCGACGCCAACTCCGAAATCCTTGCAATCGCATCGGCGAGCGCTTCCAGATCGACCGGCGCGCTGCCGCGAAAGCCCGTGAGCAGCTGGTAGCCCTTCAGGCGCGCGAGCATCGACTTCGCCTCCGCCGCCGAGACCGGCGCCAGCGCAGCGACGCTGTCCTGCACCAGCTCGACCAGCACCCCGCCCGAGCCGACCAGCACCACCGGCCCGACCACCGGGTCGACGCGCGCCCCGACGATGACTTCCACCCCCGCGATCATCGGCTGCACCAGCACGCCGCGCAGCTCGTGTCCTTTCGCTGCGGCCTCGATCTCTCCGTAGGCGCGCGCCAGCGCCGCATCGTCGGCGATGCCGAGCTTCACCACGCCGAGCTCGGTCTTGTGCAGGATGGTGGGCGACTCGGCCTTCATGACCACGGGATAGCCGAAAGCGCGCGCCGCGGCGCGCGCTTCATCGACGGTCTTCGCCAGCCGCTCCTCCACCACCGGCACACCGTAGGCGGCGAGCACGCGCTTCGCCTCGCTTTCGGTGAGATTGCCCTTCGCCGCGGCGAGCCGCTTGCGCGCCTCCTGCGCCGCGCCGGGAGGGGAAAGTCGCGGCGCCGGCTCAGAACCCCTGTCCGCATGCGCATGCCACGCCGCGATCGCAGCGAAGCAGCGCTCCATCGAGCGGAACACGGGAATCTTCTGGTCTTGCTCGTACGCTTCCGCGCCGGGACCCTGGAGCCATTCGGCGAGCCACACCAGCGCCAGGGGCTTCGCCTGCTCGCGCGCCATCTGCGCCATGGCCGGCACGCGATCCTTCGCCGTTTCCATCACCGCCACCGTCGAGGGCACTACGAGCACGCCGTACTGCGGATCCACGAGCAGCGCGCGGCAGCAGCGCGCAAAGGAGTCGGGGACGTTGAGCACCTGCCCGGTCGGGTCGCAAGGGTTCCTCGCCGCGCCGAACTCCGGCACGATCTTGCGCAGTTCTTCCACGGTCTGCGGCAGCGGCTGCGGCATCGGCACGCCGTGCGCCGCGGCCTTGTCGGCCGCCATCACGCCCGCGCCGCCCGAGCCGGAGATGGCCGCCACGCCGCGCGCGCCCGGCCTGCCCGCCGCCGCGAAGAACGATGCGTACTCGAGCAGCGCCTCGAAGTCCTCGACCGTCACGAAGCCCGCACGCTCGAACAGGGCGCGCCATGCCACCGCCGAGCCCGCCAGCGACCCGGTGTGCGAGCGCGCGGCCGCGGCGCCATCCTCGCTCGTGCCCAGCTTGAACACGATCACCGGCTTACCCGCGCGCCGCGCCCGGTCGCCCGCCTCCAGCATGCGCGCGGCGCTCGGTGCGCCCTCGAACAGGCAGGCAATGGCGCGCACCTCGTCGTCCTCGGCCATCGCCGCGACGAGGTCGGCGACGTCGACGTCCGCCGAGTTGCCCGCCGAGAAGAAGTAGCGGATGCCCAGCCCCCGGTCCCAGGCCTGGGCGAGCGAGTAGCCGAGCGCGCCGGACTGGCTCACCACGGCGATCGGGCCAGGATTGCGCGGCGTGCGCGCATATTCGGAGAGGAAGGTCATGCCGGCGCGCGACGCGTGATTCACGAGGCCCATGCAATTTGGCCCGAGCATCGGCATCTGCGCCGCGCGCGCGATGTCCGCGAGGCGCCGCTGCG
>JBBDXL010000191.1:0-12039 GCA_040902335.1 Burkholderiales bacterium | reverse complement strand
CGGCGGTCATTCCTGCCGGACCCGCCCCGACCAGCAGCCGAAACGCAGCGAGCCGTGAAGGTTGGGCCAAGGCGCTTAGCGCAGCGACGACTTCTTTCGTTTCCATGCTTCCAGAATAATGGAAACGTTTACCCCACGTCAACCACTTTGCAGGTGTCTGCTTATCTTGTTGACTCCTAAGGAACTTGCCCCGCCTCGCGCGGGGCTTTTTTTAGCTCGCGGCGGCCCGCCGCACCGCTTCGGCAATCGCTTTCGCCGCTGCCTCAACGACTTGCCTCGCCTCCCCCTCCACCATTACTCGCAGCAGGGGCTCGGTTCCCGAAGGCCGCAGCAGCACCCGGCCTTTGCCGTCGAGGGACTTTTCGGCCGCGGCCTGCGCGGCGGCGATGGCGCGGTCCTTCTCCCAGTCGAAGCCGCGCGGCACCTGCACGTTGACGAGCACCTGCGGAAACATCACCAGGTCCGCGGTCAGCTCGCCGAGCGTCTTCTGCGACTCGCGCATCGCCGCGAGCACTTGCAGCGCGGACACGATGCCGTCGCCCGTGGTGTGCCGGTCGAGGCAGATGATGTGGCCCGAGTTCTCGCCGCCGAGCTGCCAGCCCTTCTCGCGCATCAGCTCGAGCACGTAGCGGTCGCCGACGCGGGCGCGCGCGAAGGCGACGCCCAGGCGCGCGAACGCCTGCTCGAGCGCGAGGTTGGTCATCAGCGTACCCGCGACGCCCGCGACCTTGCCCTTGCCGGCGCGATGCCGGACGATGGCGTAGAGCAGCTGGTCGCCGTCGTAGAGCGCGCCCTGCGCGTCCGCCATGATCAGCCGGTCGCCGTCGCCGTCGAGCGCGACGCCGAGGTCGGCCTGGTGCCGGAGCACCGCCGCCTGCAGCTGCGCGGGCGAAGTGGCGCCGAACAGGTCGTTGATGTTGAAGCCGTCCGGGGATACCCCGACCGGTACGACGTCCACGCCCAGCTCGTGGAACACGTGCGGCGCCACGCTGTAGGCGGCGCCGTGCGCGCAGTCGACCACGATGCGTAGCCCCCGCAGGTCGAGGCTCGCGGGAAACGTCGACTTGCAGAACTCCACGTAGCGCCCGCCCGCGTCGTCGACGCGCCGCGCGCGACCGAGGTGCGCCGAGGCGTTGCAGCCGATCGGCTCGCCGAGCGCGCGCTCGATCTCGGACTCCACCGCGTCGGGCAGCTTGAAGCCGTCGCCGGAGAAGAACTTGATGCCGTTGTCGCCGTACGGGTTGTGCGAGGCGCTGATGACCACGCCCGCCGCGAGGCGCAGCGCCCGTGTGAGGTAGGCCACGCCCGGCGTGGGCAGCGGCCCGCACAACTGCACGTCGACGCCCGCTGCGGAAAAACCCGCCTCGAGCGCCGCCTCGATCATGTAGCCGGAGATGCGCGTGTCCTTGCCGATGAGCACGCCCGGCCGGTCCCCGGCACCGGCCTCGCGTGCCGCAAGCACCTTGCCCGCCGCATAGCCCAGGCGCAGCACGAAGTCGGCGGTCATGGGCGCTTCGCCCACCGTGCCGCGCACGCCGTCGGTGCCGAAATAGCTTCGCGTCATGCCTTGCGCCAGGCTTCCCAGACCAGGACCACGTCGCGCGTCTCCTTCACGTCGTGCACGCGCAATATTCTCGCCCCGCCGAGGAGCGCGAGCAAAGCGGCCGCGAGGCTCGCCGACAGCCGCTCGCCCGTGTCGCGCCCGGTAATGCGGCCGAGCGAGGACTTGCGCGACCAGCCGGCGAGCAGCGGCACGCCGAGCGCCGCGAGCTCGGGCAGGCGCTTGAGCAGGGTCAGGTTGTGCGCCACCGTCTTGCCGAAGCCGAAGCCCGGATCGGCGACGATGCGCTCGCGCGCGATGCCCGCGCGCTCGCACGCGGCGATGCGGCCGGCGAGGAAATCACGGACTTCGGCGACCACGTTCCCGTAGCTCGGGTCCTCCTGCATGGTCGCCGGATCGCCTTTCTTGTGCATGAGGCACACGGCGCAGTTGCTGCCCGCCACCACCTCGAGCGCCCCCGGCGCCGCGAGCGCCTCGATGTCGTTGATCATGCAGGCACCGGCCGCGAGCGCGGCCCGCATCACCGCGGGACGGCGCGTATCCACCGAAAGCGGAAAGTCGCGCAGCGCCTCGATGACGGGAAGGACGCGGCGCAGCTCCTCGGCCTCGTCGACGGGTGCGGCGCCGGGCCGGCTCGACTCGCCGCCGACGTCGAGCATGTCCACACCCTCGTCGATCATCTCGCGCGCGTGCGCGATCGCCGCTTCGGGGTCGAAGTACCGGCCGCCGTCGGAAAACGAATCGGGCGTGACGTTCACCACGCCCATGATCGCGGCACGCTCGAGCGGCAGGGCAAACCCGCCGCAGCGAAGCATCACACCGTGGGGGATGCGGGGGCCGTGGTGCCCGCCGCGCCGTCGTTCGCGGCGCCGCCCGTCGGTGCGGTCGTGGTGGCGACCGCCTTGGGGGGCCGCGGCGGCTTGCCGGCCATGATGTCGTCCAGCTGGTCGGCGTCGAGCGTTTCCCACTCGAGCAGCGCCTTCGCCATGGCCTCGACCTTGTCGCGATTACCCTCGAGGAGCTTGCGCGCCAGCTTGTACTGCTCGTCGATGATGCGGCGGATCTCGGCGTCGACCTTCTGCAGCGTCGTTTCGGATACGTTCTTGTGCGTGGTGATCGAGCGGCCGAGGAATACCTCGCCCTCGTTCTCGCCGTAGACCATCGGCCCAAGCTCGTCCGACATGCCCCATTGCGTCACCATGCGGCGCGCGATTTCCGTCGCGCGCTCGAAATCGTTCGACGCGCCGGTGGTCATCTGGTGCATGAAGAGCTCTTCCGCAATGCGCCCGCCGAACAGCACCGTGATCGTGTTGAGCAGCCGCACCCGGTCCTGGCTGTAGCGGTCCTCGGTCGGCAGCTGCATGGTGACGCCGAGCGCGCGGCCGCGCGGGATGATGGTCACCTTGTGCACCGGGTCGGTCTTGGGCAGCAGCTTGGCCACCACCGCGTGGCCCGATTCGTGATAGGCAGTGTTCCTGCGCTCCTCTTCCGGCATCACCATCGAACGCCGCTCGGCGCCCATGATGACCTTGTCCTTCGCCATCTCGAAATCGTCCATGTCGACGAGCCGCTTGTTCTTGCGCGCCGCGAACAGCGCCGCCTCGTTGACGAGGTTCGCGAGGTCCGCGCCCGAGAAGCCCGGCGTGCCGCGCGCGATGATGTCGGTCTTCACGTCGGGGGCGAGCGGCACTTTCCTCATGTGCACCTTGAGGATCTCCTCGCGGCCGCGGATGTCCGGCAGCGGCACCACCACCTGCCGGTCGAAGCGCCCGGGCCTGAGCAGCGCCGGGTCGAGGACGTCAGGGCGGTTGGTGGCGGCGATGACGATCACGCCCACGTTGGCCTCGAAGCCGTCCATCTCCACCAGCAGCTGGTTCAGCGTCTGCTCGCGCTCGTCGTTGCCGCCGCCGAGGCCCGCGCCGCGCTGGCGGCCGACGGCATCGATCTCGTCGATGAACACGATGCAGGGCGCGTGCTTCTTCGCCTGCTCGAACATGTCGCGCACACGCGCCGCGCCCACGCCCACGAACATCTCCACGAAGTCGGAGCCCGAGATGGAGAAGAACGGCACCTTGGCCTCGCCGGCGATGGCGCGCGCGAGCAGCGTCTTGCCGGTGCCGGGATTGCCCACCATCAGCACGCCGCGCGGGATGCGCCCGCCCAGCTTCTGGAACTTGGAAGGGTCGCGCAGGAAGTCGACGAGCTCGGACACCTCTTCCTTCGCTTCCTCGCAGCCCGCGACGTCGGCGAAGGTGACCGTGTTGGTGGACTCATCGAGCATGCGGGCGCGCGACTTGCCGAAGCTGAACGCGCCGCCGCGGCCGCCGCCCTGCATCTGGCGCATGAAGAAGATCCACACGCCGATGAGCAGCAGCATCGGGAACCAGGACACGAAGATGTTTATGAGGAGCGAAGGCTCCTCCTCGGGCTTGGCCTCGATCTTGACGCCGTACTTGAGCAGGTCCGACACCAGCCAGATGTCGCCCGGCGAGTAGCTGGTGACGCGCTTGCCGTCCTGGGTGGTGGCCTTGAGTTGCCGCCCCTCGATCGTCACCTTGGAGATGCTCCCGGACTTCACTTCCTCGAGGAACTGGGAATACTCCATCGGCGCCTGCGCCGTCTGGCGGGTGTTGAACTGGTTGAACACCGTCATCAGCACGAGGCCGATCACCAGCCAGATGACGAGGTTTTTAAGCATGTTGTTCAAGGACTTGCTCCTCTATGGGGCGGCGCCGCAAGGAAACCAGTTTACGCCGTTTAGGATAGATTGCGGCGCATCGCGCGGGTTCAATGGCCTTTCAAGCCTCGCGCCAACAAATAGTTCTCCCGCGATTCCCCTCGAGAAGCGGCGGGCTTCCTCACCGCGACCGTTTGAAACACCGCCTTTAGCTCCTTCAGTACCTCGTCGAAGGCCCGGCCATGGAACACCTTCACCAAGAACGCTCCGTCGGGCTTCAACACCCTTTCGCACAGCCGGATCGCCGCCATCGAGACCTCCGCGGCCCGCGCCTGATCCACCAACGGCACGCCGGTGATGTTGGGCATCATGTCCGAGAGCACCACGTCCGCCTTGCCGCCGAGGGCCGCTTCGACGTCGGTCTCGCGAAAGTCGCCTTTGAGGATCGTCACACCGTGGATCGGCTTTACCTCGAGAAGATCGACCGCCACGACCTGTCCTCCGGGTTTCACTTTTTCCGATACCACCTGCGACCAGCCGCCCGGGGCGGCCCCGAGGTCGAGCACTCGCATGCCGGGCCTGATGAGCTTGTCCCTGGCGATGAATTCCAGCAGCTTGTAGGCTGCGCGCGAGCGGTAGCCGGCTTCCTTCGCCTGGCGGACGTAGGTGTCGGTGACGTGGCGGCGGAGCCAGGCTTTGTTGGATTTGGCCATCGGCACCGATCTTATACTTGCGGGATGGATCGCAAGCTGCTGAAGGCCCGCGCCCACTCGCTGCACCCCATCCTGCAACTGGGCGGGAAGGGTCTGACCGACGCGATCGTCGCCGAGATCGACCGCGCGCTCGCGCACCACGAGCTGATCAAGATCCGCGCCGCCTTGCTCAATCGCGATGAGCGCGAAGTGGCGCTCGCCAGCATCTGCGAGCGCACCGGCGCACACGCCGTGCAGCACATCGGCAAGATGCTGGTGCTTTACCGACCGAAGCCGGAGCTCAGCGCGGTGCCGGCTGATAACCCGGCCCCACCACGGGCGCGCGCTCGGGCAGCATTTCCTGATCGACGTCCGAGCGGAAGGTCCGCGCGTAGGTGGCGAGCAGACGACCGCCAGGCTCGAGCAGGCGCGCTTCCACGCGGTAGTCGCGGCCGGCCTGCACGCCGCGCACCGGCGGCGAGCGAAACACGTACTCCAGGCGGTCCCAGGACGCGGTCTCGCGAATGACGAAGGGCGCGCCGCCGGCGGGATCCTCGAGCCGCGCTTCGATGATCGTGCCCTCGGGGATGCGGCGCAGGCGCTTCACCACGAAGCCGTAGTCGGCTTCGGCGAGCCGGTAATTGAAGACGAAGCCGCCGCCGAGGAACTCGAGGTAAGGGCCGTCATCTTGCGCGCACGCGACCGCCAGGGCGAGCGCGAGCAACCCGAAGAGCCTACTCGTAGCGCACGTCCAGGATTTCGTACTTCTTCACTCCGCCCGGCGTATGCACGTCGACCTGGTCGCCGGCCTCCTTGCCAATGAGCGCGCGCGCGATCGGCGAGGAGATCGAGATGCGCCCGGCCTTGATGTCGGCTTCGTCCTCGCCGACGATCTGGTAGGTCACCGCGCCGCCACCCTTCTCCTCGAGATCGACGGTCGCGCCGAACACGCAGCGGCCGTCGGCGTCGAGCAGCTTGGGATCGATCAGGTTGGCGTTGCCGAGCTTGGCCTCGATCTCCGAAATGCGCCCTTCGATGAAGCCCTGCTGGTTGCGCGCGGCGTCGTACTCGGCGTTCTCCGACAGATCGCCGTGCGCCCGGGCTTCCGCGATGGCCTGCGAATTGGTGGGACGCTCGACGGACTTGAGCCGGTGCAGCTCGGCGCGCAGCTTTTCCGCGCCGCGCAAGGTCATGGGTGTCTTGGCCATCAGGAAGTGGATGCTACCGTTCGAGTGAGAGGGACGGCCCGCAGTTTCGCATGCAAGTCCTGCAGCCGGTACGGCTCGAGCTGGGTCATGTGCTTCATCCCGGCGCAAGCCGCCTTGGCCCCGGCGATGGTCGTGTAATAGGTCACGCGCTGGGCCAGCGCGGTGACGCGGATGGCCCGCGAATCCGAAATCGCCGTACGCGTGTCTTCCACGGTGTTGACGATGAAGCTTACCTCGCCGTTCTTGATCATGTCGACGATGTGCGGCCGCCCCTCCGCCACCTTGTTTACCGGGGTCGCCGCCACGCCCGCCGCCGCCAGCGCCGCGGCGGTGCCGCGCGTCGCGAGCACCGTGAAGCCGAGGGCCACGAGATCGCGCCCCACGCCCGCCGCGGCCGCCTTGTCGCCATCACGCACGCTGATGAAGGCGCGCCCGCCCTTGGGCAGCCGCACGCCAGCGGCGAGCTGCGACTTGACGAACGCCTCGCCGAAGGACTCCCCGACCCCCATCACCTCGCCCGTCGATTTCATCTCCGGCCCGAGGATGGTGTCGACGCCCGGGAACTTGCCGAACGGGAACACCGCCTCCTTCACCGAGAAGTACGGCGGCGTGATGGTGCCCCTGATCCCCTGCGCCTCGAGGCCGATGCCGGCCATGACGAGCGCAGCGATCTTGGCGAGCGGCCGCCCGGTGGCCTTCGAGACGAAAGGCACCGTGCGCGAGGCGCGCGGGTTCACTTCCAGCACGTACACGTCGGACCCCTGGATGGCGAACTGCACGTTCATGAGCCCCTTCACCTGCAGCGCGCGCGCCATCAGCTCGGTCTGCCGGCCCAGCTCCTGCACCAGGTCGGCCGAGAGCGAATGCGGCGGCAGGCAACAGGCCGAGTCGCCCGAATGCACGCCGGCCTGCTCCACGTGCTCCATCACGCCGCCGATCAGCACCTCCTTGCCGTCGGCGATGCAATCCACGTCCACCTCGATGGCGTCGGACAGGTAGCGGTCGAGCAGCACCGGCGAATCGTTCGATACCTTGACCGCGCTCTTCATGTAGCGCTCGAGGTCCGCCTGCTGGTGCACGATCTCCATCGCGCGCCCGCCGAGCACGTAGCTCGGCCGCACCACCACCGGGTAGCCGATCGCCTCCGCGTGTTTCACCGCCTCCGGGGCGGAGCGCGCGGTGCGGTTGGGGGGCTGGCGCAGCTTCAACTTGTGCAGCAGCTGCTGGAAGCGCTCGCGGTCTTCCGCGGCGTCGATCGAGTCGGCGCTGGTGCCGATGATCGGCACGCCGGCCGCGGCGAGGTCGCGCGCGAGCTTGAGCGGTGTCTGCCCGCCGTACTGCACGATCACGCCCCAGGGCTTTTCCTTGTCGACGATCTCGAGCACGTCCTCGAGCGTCAGCGGCTCGAAGTACAGGCGGTCGGAGGTGTCGTAATCGGTGGACACCGTCTCCGGGTTGCAGTTGACCATGAGGGTCTCGAAGCCCGCTTCGCGCAGTGCGAGCGCCGCGTGCACGCAGCAGTAGTCGAATTCGATGCCCTGGCCGATGCGGTTCGGGCCGCCGCCGAGCACCATGATCTTGCGGCGCGCGGTCGGCTCGGCCTCGCACTCCTCCTCGTAGGTGGAGTACAGGTACGCGGTATTGGTGGCGAACTCGGCGGCGCAGGTGTCGACGCGCTTGTACACCGGGCGGATGCCGAGCTTCTGGCGCTTCTCGCGCACCGCCTTCTCGCCCGTGTTGAACAGGTACGCGAGGCGCCGGTCGGAGAAGCCTTTCCGCTTCAGCATGCGCAAAGTTTCACCGTCGAGGTCGGCGAGCTTCTGGTCGTCCAGGCGCATCTCGAGCTCGACGATCTCCCTGATCTGGGCGAGGAACCAGGGATCGATGCGCGTCAGCCGATGCACCTCCTCCAGCATGAAGCCGTTCTCGAACGCGTCACCGACATACCAGATGCGCTCGGGCCCGGGCGCGCCGAGCTCGCGCTCGATGGTCTCGCGGTCGGTGGTGCGCTGGTTCAGGCCGTCGACGCCGACCTCCAGCCCCCGCAGCGCCTTCTGCAGCGACTCCTGGAAGGTGCGGCCGATGGCCATCACCTCGCCCACCGATTTCATCTGCGTGGTGAGGCGGTCATTCGCCTGCGGGAACTTCTCGAAGGCGAAGCGCGGCACCTTGGTGACCACGTAGTCGATTGTCGGCTCGAACGAGGCCGGCGTGGCGCCGCCGGTGATCTCGTTCCGCAATTCGTCCAGCGTGTAGCCGACGGCGAGCTTCGCCGCCACCCTGGCGATGGGAAAGCCGGTGGCCTTGGAGGCGAGCGCCGAGGATCGCGACACGCGCGGGTTCATCTCGATCACCAGCATGCGCCCGTCCTGCGGGTTGATGGCGAACTGCACGTTCGAGCCGCCGGTGTCCACCCCGATCTCGCGCAGCACCGCGATCGAGGCGTCGCGCATGATCTGGTATTCCTTGTCGGTGAGCGTCTGCGCCGGCGCCACCGTGATCGAGTCGCCGGTGTGCACGCCCATCGGGTCGAGGTTCTCGATCGAGCAGACGATGATGCAGTTGTCGGCGCGGTCGCGCACCACCTCCATCTCGAATTCCTTCCAGCCGATCACCGACTCCTCGATCAGCAGCTCGTGGGTGGGCGAGGCTTCCAGCCCGCGCTCGCAGATGGCGACGAACTCCTCGCGGTTGTAGGCGATGCCACCGCCCGTGCCGCCGAGCGTGAACGAAGGCCGGATCACCACCGGGAAGCCGAGGCTCGCCTGCACCTGCAGCGCCTCCTCCATCGAGTGGGCGAGCGACGAGCGCGCCGAGGCGAGGCCGATGCGCGTCATGGCCTGCTTGAACTTCTCCCGGTCTTCCGCCTTGTCGATCGCCGCGCGCGAGGCGCCGATCATCTCCACGCCGAACTGCTCCAGGATGCCCTCGCGCGCGAGGTCGAGCGCGCAGTTGAGCGCGGTCTGCCCGCCCATGGTCGGCAGGAGCGCGTCGGGGCGTTCGCGCTCGATGATGCGCGCCACGGTCTGCCAGGTGATCGGCTCGATGTAGGTGGCGTCCGCCATCTCCGGATCGGTCATGATGGTGGCCGGGTTGGAGTTCACCAGCACCACGCGGTAGCCCTCCTCGCGCAGCGCCTTGCAGGCCTGCGCGCCCGAATAGTCGAACTCGCAGGCCTGCCCGATGACGATCGGCCCCGCGCCGATGATCAGGATCGAGTGCAGGTCAGCGCGCTTGGGCATCGGCCATCAGCTTGGCGAAGCGGTCAAAGAGGTAGCCGATGTCGTGCGGCCCCGGGCTCGCCTCGGGGTGGCCCTGGAAGCAGAACGCCGGGCGGTCGGTGCGCGCCAGGCCCTGCAGCGAGCCGTCGAACAGCGACACGTGCGTCGGCCGCAGGCTTGCGGGCAGGCCCGCCGGGTCCACGGCGAAGCCGTGATTCTGGCTGGTGATCACCACCTGCCCGGTGTCGAGGTCCTTCACCGGGTGATTCGCCCCGTGATGGCCGAACTTCATCTTCAGCGTCTTCGCGCCGGAGGCGAGCCCCATCAGCTGGTGCCCGAGGCAGATGCCGAACACCGGCACGCGCGTCGCGTCGAGAATCTCGCCGATGGCCTCGATGGCGTAGTCGCAGGGCTCGGGGTCGCCGGGGCCGTTGGACAGGAAAACGCCGTCGGGCTTCATGCGCAGCACGTCGCGCGCCGCGGTCTGCGCCGGCACGACGGTGATGCGCGCGCCGCGCTCGGCGAGCAGCCGCAGGATGTTCCTCTTGATGCCGTAGTCGTAGGCGACGACGTGGTACTTCGCGTCGTCGAGACTGCGGAAGCCCTTGCCCAGCTCCCAGCGGCCCTCGCGCCACTCGAAAGGTTCGCGGGTGGTCACTTCCTTCGCCAGATCCATGCCCGCCAGGCCCGGAAAAGCGCGCGCCGCGGCGAGCGCCTGGTCGACGCTCACCTGGCCGGACATGACGCATCCCGACTGCGCACCCTTTTCCCGCAACAGGCGCGTGAGCTTGCGCGTGTCGATGTCGGCGATCGCCACCACGCCCCGCCCGGCCAGGTAGTCGCCGAGGCTCTGCTCGGCGCGCCAGCTCGACATCAGAGCCGGCACGTCGCGCACCACCAGGCCCGCTGCGAACACCTTGTGCGATTCCTCGTCCTCGGCGTTGACGCCGGTATTGCCGATGTGCGGGTGGGTCAGCGTGACGATCTGGCCGCAGTACGAGGGATCGGTAAGGATCTCCTGGTAGCCGGTCATGGCGGTGTTGAACACCACCTCGCCGGCGGCGAGGCCCGGCGCGCCCGCGCCGCGGCCCCGAAACACCGTCCCGTCGGCGAGGACGAGCACGGCGGATTCGAGCGCAGGCAAAGCGAAACTCCCGGATTAGATGTGAAAAAGCGGAAGAGGCTTGCGCCCCTCCCGCTCGTCAGAGCGCCGAATTATACCGTGCCGGCTCCTTCAGGCCAAGTACGTCGGACATGTCGTACAGGCCGGGCGCGCGCCCGCGCAGCCACTTGGCCGCGCGCAGCGCCCCCGCGGCATAAGTTAGGCGGCTGTGCGAGCGCACCGCGATCTCCACCCGCTCGCCGGCCCCGGCGAAAATCACCGTATGCTCTCCCACGATGTCGCCGCCACGGATGGCGTGAAAGCCGATGGCCCCGGCGGGACGTTCGCCGGTGTCGCCCGAGCGCCCGTGCGTGGCGACCTTGCCGAGGTCGCGGCCCAGCGCGCCGGCCACCAGCTCGCCCAGCTTGAGCGCCGTGCCCGAGGGCGCGTCCACCTTGTGGCGGTGATGCGCCTCGACGATCTCCACGTCGTAGGCATCCCCCAGCGCCGCCGCCGCAGTCTGCGCCAGGCGGAACACCACGTTCACGCCGATGGCGAAATTGGGCGACAGGACGATCGGCAGGCGGCGCGCGCCCTCGGCGATGCGCGCCTTTTGCGCCTCGCTTAATCCGGTCGTGCCGATGACCATGGGCCGGCCGAGCTTCAGGCACGCGTCGAGGTGCGCCAGCGTGCCCTCGGGCCGCGTGAAGTCGATGAGCACGTCCGCGCCGGCCAGCGCGCCGAGATCCGCAACGACCTTCAGCCCGCCCGCAGGCTGCCCCAGGGCCGGGCTGCCCGCGACATCGAGCGCAGCGGCGAGCGCGAGCTCGCGATCCGCGAGCACCGCCTCGATCAGTGCGCGCCCCATGCGCCCGCCCGCGCCGGCCACGGCGACTTTCATTGCGCCCGCTCCGCGGCGCCCGCCGCGGCCACGACGTCGCCGTCGAGGCGCGAGAGCTTGTCGTCCTCGAAGAACACGGCCAGTCGCCGCTGCACGCGCGGCTTGCCCGGCCGGTCGAGCAGGTACACGTAGTCCCAGCGGTCGGCATGAAAGACGTCGGTGACCAGCGGCGTGCCGAGGACGAAGCGCACTTGTTCCTTGGTCATGCCGAGCTTGAGCTGCGCCACCATCTCCTGGGACACGAAATTGCCCTGCTGGATGTCGATGCGGTAGGGCGCGAGCCAGCCGCAGCCGGCCAGCTGCAGCGCGAGGAGCACGATGAGCGCGCGAAACATCGGCCTATAATGATAATCGATGAGCTCGGCGCAAAGCCTCAAGGACATCGGCCTCAAGGCCACGCTGCCCCGGCGCAAGGTGCTGGAGCTGTTCGAGAACAGCAAGGTGCGCCACTTGTCGGCGGAGGACGTGTACCGCAGCCTGATGGCCGAGGGCATCGACATCGGGCTCGCCACCGTGTATCGCGTGCTGACGCAGTTCGAGCAGGCGGGGCTGTTGTCGCGCCAGCATTTCGAGACCGGCAAGGCGGTGTTCGAGCTTAACCAGGGCGGGCACCACGACCACTTGGTGTGCCTGCAGTGCGGGCGCGTCGAGGAGTTCTACGACGCCGAGATCGAGCA
>JBBDXL010000190.1:0-1776 GCA_040902335.1 Burkholderiales bacterium | reverse complement strand
GCGGCAGCACGCGCGAGGCGGCAGGGAGATGATCAGACTCGACGCCCAGGACTAGCCCGGATTTCTCACAGCCAAGATCGTAATGGGTTGAGGCGAGTACCGATTGCGGGCTGCAGCTGATCGTGAGCGGCGCGAGGTGCCGAGAGGTGCGGATGCAGGGGTGTTTCGAAGCGTTTTTCGCGATCGAATCGCGCTTTTCAGAATTCGTTTTGCTCAGGACGCCTTGATCGACGCGGGGCCTCCTGCCAGAACCTCGGCGAAGGCCGATTGCAGAATCACCAAGTGCGCTCGACTCAGGGGCTTGCGCCCAGCCGCGCGATCGCGCCGTAGGCGTGCGCAAACACGTCCTGGTACGGACAGCCTGAGGCCATGGCGATTCTCACCCGCCGCACGCTCGTCTTGACCGAGGCGCCGATCTTGAGCAGTTTCAATCGGATCGTGCCCACGGTGGCGTTCGCGAGTTCGGTGCCGGCGAGCGCCACCTCGCGCAGCCGATTGAGCAGCACGTAGGCCATCGAGGCCAACCACAGCCGCAACTGGTTCGCCTTCATGGTCGCGGTGGAGGTGCGATCGGCAAACAGATCCAACTGCTGCTCCTTGATGCGGTTCTCCATCTCGCCGCGGGCGCAGTACAGATCTTCGTACAGCGCACGCGCTTCCCACTGCGCGGCCGAGAGCGAGGTGACGATGAAGCGCGGATTGGCTCCCGCGGGCAGATGCTCGGCCTTGCCGACCACGCGGCGCGCGCGGCTCCAGCTATCCAGGGTCCGGTAGACGAAGTCCTTGAACCGGCGCGCAGGCTTGGCGCTTTCTTCGCACAGCCGCTTCGCCTCGATGAGCTCGGCTGCGATCTCGGTTTCCAGGCGGCTATTCTTCGCCAGCCCGAACACGTACTCCACGCCCTTCGCCTCGCACCAGGCCATCAGCGCATCGCGCGCAAAGCCCGAGTCCGCGCGCAGCACGATCTCCACCCGCGGCCAGCGCGCCCGAATCTGATCTATCACCCGCTCCAGCTCCTCGACGCTACCCGCCGCGCCATCGATGTTCGAGCGCCGCAGCTTCGCCACCAGCAGGTGCTTGCCGCAGAAGATGTACAGCGGCAAATAGCAGTAGTGCCCGTAGTAGCCGTGGAAGAACCGCCCCTCCTGCTCGCCATGCACCGGATCGTCGGTCGCATCCAGATCGAGCACGATCCTCTCCGGGGGCCGGGCGTGGGCATCCAGAAACAACTCCACGAACAGCCCCTCGATCGCCTCGGGGCGATGCCCAATCTTGTGATAGCGCGTGCTGTGCGGGGTTCGCTCCAGACGATTCAATGTGCTCTTGCCTGCGAGCGCCGCGCAGCCGCTTCGACGCTTGGGCTCGAGCTTGCCCAACGCAGCCGCCCACAGCGGATCGTGCCGCAGTTCGTCGTGATCGATCAGATCCTCGTAACCCAGCGCCAAGCCCAACACCCGCTGCCCCACCAACGTCTTCACCGAGTGCTCGATCAGGTCCGGATCGCGAGCGTCATCGAAACAACCCGCGAAGCGCTCAATCAATCCAAGGCCGCGATCCAACCCCGAGAGCAACAACGCCCCCGCGTCAGAACTGACCGCACCACCGTCGAATGCCGCGACGACGCGCCGTCTCTCGAGCGCTTCAAATTCAAACTGCCGCGGGTTACACTGTGTTTGCATCGGGGCTGCTCCAAGAGTCGGTTAAGTATCTCTGCCAGAGACACTTTTACGACTCTCGCCCCGATGTTTCGTTCCTACTGTGAGAAATCCGGGCTAG
>JBBDXL010000189.1:0-12253 GCA_040902335.1 Burkholderiales bacterium | reverse complement strand
CCCGTTGATCTCTTCGCTGCAGGCGGCCGACTCGCCTTGAGGCTCGCTGGCCCGGTTTGATCAGCCCGGCACAGGTTGAGCCGAGCTTTCCCGGTTGCGGACCCACCAGGAATTGGCGGAGCGGACGGGACTCGAACCCGCGACCCCCGGCGTGACAGGTTAGGAGTAGCGGTGGTAAGTGGTTGATGAGCACACACGCCGGTGCTGGAGACTGCTGTGACCGCGCTTCAATGAGGCGCGGCCGCTCGCCGCGGAAAACACAATCCGCCACGCGACGTGAGCGTGGGACTCATGCGCTTCAATGTCGCACCTTGTAACGCTGCCCGAGCACCGCGCTCATGGCGGCATTCTGTTGCCGAGCTCCTCCGGCGCCCAAGGCGCAGCGGTCGGCTCAGCGCAAATGCGCCTCCGTGTAGAGCGAGAGCTCGATCAGCCGGTCGAGGAGCTCTTCCCCGCGCAGCCCGGGAAAGTTCTTGCGCACCATCTCCTTCGCGTAAAGGCGCGCGAGATAGCGCAGCTTCAGCGCCTTGGCGCGCGCGGCGAAGGCGTAGTCGCGGTGCCCGCTGTTCACCACGATCACGTTGGCTTCCGCGTCGTAGCGCGAGCGCCAGAGCTTTCCCGGCGCGTGCTCGAGCGTGTAGCCAGGCAGGCCTTGCCCCGCGGCCTCGCGGCCGCGTGCCTCGGGCAGGATGCTGTCGGTGACGGTGACGAGCGCCTCCGCCTCGCACGCGAGGCTGCCCTGCCGCGCCGCGACGGCAAGGCGGACCAGCGCCGGCTCCTCGGGCGCGCGATAGACGACGTACTCGGCAGCGGCGTTTTCGAGGCTGCCCGCCCCCTCGACGATGCGCCAGGCGTACTCGACGCCTTCGGTCACGTGGCGGCGGCTCGCGTCGCGCGCGAGCGCGCGCAGGGTGCGCGTTGCACCGACGGCGACCGTGCAGGAGGCCGGCGCGATGCGCACGCTGTGCAGCGGTCCCGCGAACTCGAAGAACTGGCGCTGCGGCGCCGCCGCCTCGCCGGCGATCGCGATGCCGTCCACCGCTTCGTCGTCGCCCGGCGGCTCATGCGGGCCGTTTCCTCCACCGCCTTTCCTCCTCGCGCTCACCTCGAACCAGTCGTAATCCTCGGCCGGCAACGCAAGCATCGCCTCGCGAAACGCCCGCTGGATGGCGCGCAGCGTGTCGCGCGAGCTTCGCTCCTCCTCGGCGCGCTTGCGCTCGTCGATGAACTCGAGCAGCCGCGCCTCCACCGGCGCGAGCGCCGCGACCAGCGCTTCGAGCGCCGCGTCGTGAATGACGCCCGTGCGCGTGGCCGGCGTGAGGTTGAGAAAGGGCGCGTCCACGATGCCTTGGAGAAAGCCCTCGGTCCAGGGCGGCTTGCGGAACGCTTCGAGCTCCGTGATCGAGGCGAGGATGCGCGTTCCCGAGCGGTAAAGCCCGACTTCGTTCGACGCGTCGGGCGCGGCAAGATAGAGCTCGACGTAGATCTCGCCGGACGCGGGCCCGGGGGCGGGCAGGTGGTGCAGCAACTCGCCCGCGAACTGCCGCGGCTCGACGGCGAGCTCCTTTCGCGCCTGGCGGTCGAGCACGCGCACGCGCGCGCCCGACTGGCGGATGCGCTCGCGAAGCTCGGACGCCAGGTAGCGCTGGATCTTCTCGCCCGAGAGCTGGCGCACGCCGGCAAGGAGCGGCCGGATCTTGAGCCGCGTGAGCGGCTCGGCGACCAGCGCGCGCAGGCGCGCGACGCGGTAGCCCGGCTCGTGCTTGCGCATGCGCATCTCGTAGAGGTGGCCGTCGGCGCCCGGCGAGCTCAGGGCGAGCTCCTCGCCCACCGTCCAGAAGGAGAGCAGCCCGATGCCGAACTCGCCCTGAATGCCGCGCGCTCCCTCGGCCTTGAGGCGGCGCTTGAGCGAATCGCAAATGTGCGTCGCGACGTAGTGGAAGTCCGGCACACCGGCGCCGTCGCGCGGCACACCCCGGCCGTCGTCGGCCACCTCGAGATAGTGCTCGCCGCGTTCTTTGCCCCGCGTAATGGTGATCGAGCGCGCGCCCGCATCGATCGAGTTCTCGACGAATTCCGCGATCGCCTTGAGCGGATTGTCCTGCGAGAGCGCGATGATCGTGATCGCGTTCCAGTCGTCGCCGATGCGCAGCTTTCCGCCCGCGGCGCCGCGCCGCGGCCGCGGGGACTGCAGAGCCTCCGTTCCCCCGTCCACTTACGACGCAAACAGCTCGGCCGCAGCGACCGCGAGCTCGGGGAAGGCGAGGGGACCCACGCTCTCGGCGTCCTCGGCGCTGATCGGATGCCGGTGCGGGTATTCGAGAACCGCGCTCATAACGGGCATCTTACCAGCGAAGCATCACTACGCTTCCTCGGGGCTCTCCTTCGCCGTCCAGCGGCGCGCGATTTCCTCGCGCCGCCGCTCGATCTCGCGCCGCCTCGCTTCCGGCGTACCCCAGCGCGGCTCGGCCGCCGCCGGGGCGGCGGCGACCATGTGCTCGCGCTGCGCCGCCTCTGCGACGCGCGCTTCTTCCGCGCGCCGGCGCGCTTCGTGCCGCTCGGCCGCGATGGCACAGGTGGGCGCGGCGAGGCCGCCTTGGGCAAGGTAATCGGCGATGCGCTCGTAATGCGTGTCGAGTGCGACCTCGTGGACGAGCGGCAGGTTGAGCGCCTCGAAGATCGGCGTCCACTCCTGCGACTGCGGGCTCTTCCGGCGCACCGCGAGGCGCGGGTTGAACTGATACCAGCCCTGGGCAGCGCGCTTGAAGAGCGCCCGGTTGTACGCATAGTCGCGTTCGACCTCGTTGCGCGCGAGCACGCCGGAAAGATGCTGGCGGCGCTTGCGCCAGGCGGGCACCACGTTCGCCGGCAGATGCTCCCAGGCGGCGAGGATCAGCCCCGTCTCGAAGCCGCAGACCGGGCGCCGCCCGCGGTGCGTGAAGCGCGAGGCGCAAAGCGCCCAAAGCGTCTGGAAGAGAAAGTACTCGGACAGATGCCGGTCGATGCGCACCAGGCGCTCGTCGGCCTGCACGTCGATCGCGGCCGGCGCGACGAGCTCGTAGAGCGCGGCGAACGAATCGCGCGCGAAGGCCGGGTCGCGGAACGCTTCGCGCATCGCCCAGTGCAGCGCGTTGCAGCCGAAATCGTCCGCTGCCTGCGGATCGGCGCCGCGCCTGAGCAGCGCCTCGACGAGCGGCACGTTGCCGGCGAACGCCGCGGCCATCAGCGGAGTCAGGTTCATGGGGGTGCGGTGATCCACGCCGTGTCGGTCGCACTGCCGCAGCACCTCCTTGAAATTGCGGCCGTAAAAGAGCATGAAGTGCTTGCGGCCGTGGTTCACCCGGTGCGTGCCAAAGGCGCGCGCGGGCTCGAACCCGGCCTCGGTGGCAAGCCATGAGGCGAGCATCGGCTCATCGAAGCAGGCGGCATGATCGTAGAGCTGCTGTTTCATCTTGCCGCCGGGCAGCGCTTCGCGGAATACCTTGACGAGCGCCTGCCTGAGCCGCGCCTCGTCGAGCACCGGCCAGGGCACCGGGGCCTGGCGCAGGATGGTGCGGCGGATCGCCTCGGCCTGCTCCTGCTTACCCTGAAGCTCGAGCTTGTGCGCTTCCCTCTGCCAGTCTTCCAGGCTCGCCGTCGCGGCTTCTACCTTGACGGCCCCGGCCGTCGCGAGCTCGAGCAGCGCGAAGAGCGGGTGCGCGGTATCGGACTCGACCATGTAGACGTTCTTCACCGCCCGTGTCAGGGCGACGTAGAGCGCGTTGACGAAGAACTTGTAAACCTCGAGCGACTTGTCGGACTTGTCCCGCGCCCGGCTGTATTCGAGCGCTTCGGCAGCGAGGTCGCGCTTGTCCACGCCGCCGGCGATCTCGGCGAACTCGCCGCGATGATCCGAAACGAAGCGATAGAGCACGATGCTCTCGTATTCGAGCCCTTTTGCCTCGTGCACGCAGAAAAGGAGCGGCGTCGCAAAATGCTGCCTCGCCGCCGCCTTGTCCTCCTCGCGCAGCACCAGCACGGCGAAGCGGGTCGAGCGGCGGATCTTCTGGTCGAGGTCCCGGATCACGGCTTGCTTGTCTTCGAGCAGCGCGACCTCGCCTTTTTCGGCGCCTACCGCCTGAATCAGGAAGTTGCTCTCGCGGTCGATCGAGCCGAAGCGTCGCCGCTTGATCTTCAGCAGCGCGTTGGCGACCCGCGTCGCCTCGGCGCCGTTCCTGAAGTTCGCGCCGAGCACCGCCAGCTCCTGGCTGCCCGCCAGCGCCGCGTCGCGCCAGAAGAGGCTCTTCACGGCGCTCCAGGAAAAGAAATTGGGGTGCACGATCTGGTTGGAGTCGCCGCACAGCAGGAACTGGCCCGGCTTCTTCAGGGTCTTCAGCGCGAGCGCGAGCTGCACCGGCGTCATGTCCTGCGCTTCGTCGATGACCACGAAATCGTAGCGCGGCGCGGCAGCCGGCAGGCGCTCGTGCGCGACGAGATTCAGGTCGTAGAGCTTCGCTTCGCGCAGCCAGGCGCGGTACTTCTCGAACAGCTCGTAGAGCCGCTCGCGCGCATCGCCGGCGAAGATCGACTGGCGCACGCCGCGCGCAAGGTAGGCCTCGCGCGAGAGCACGCCCTCGGCCTGCGCCGCAATGACGCCGCGGATCTCCTCGAACGCCTGATGGCAATCCAGGTCGCGGAACTGCTGCCGCATGCGGGCGAACCAGCCGGCGAAGTCGCGCCAGGTCGCCTCGCGCCCCGCCGGCACGCGCAGCGACTCGACGAACTCGCGATACGAAAGAAAGTCGGCTTCCTGGCGAGGATGCTCGAAACCGCTGGCGTAGTAGAGGTCGCGCGCGCTGCGCGCGAGGAACGCCGAGTGCGTGACATAGAGCACCTCGCCCTCGGCGTGCTTGAGCTTCTCGAGCGTGAGCGCCGTTTTGCCGCTGCCCGCGCTGCCAACGATGATGAGCGGCGGCGGCCGGCGGTATACCGCCTCCTGCGCGTCGTCGAACGACAGCGGCTTGTCGAGGAGATGGATCGCCGCGCGGCTGGGGTGCAGGTAGCGCAGCGGCGCGGCTTCGGCGCGCTCCGCGGCGGCATCGGCGTCGGGGATCTTCGCCTCGTCGATCGCCGCGCCGCGCACGAAGCGCGAGCTGTCGTAGTCGTGGTTCTCGATCACCTCGAGCATCAGCGCGCAGACTTCACCGCCGTGGCGCACGAGCGAAAAGAGCAGCCGGCTCGCATCGTCGAGCTTGGCGCGGTAGAACTTGCCGTGGGCGAGGCCGGTGAGCTTCTTAACCTGCGCGGCGCGGAAGTCGCCCCGGGCGATGGCCTCGCGCGCTCTGGCATAGCGCTCGGCGAAGCGCGCGGCGTCGAAGCCGACGTTCTCGAGGATTCTCACCGCCGCGCGCCCTTCACGGCCGTGCTACCCAGCTTCCTCGGGTTCATGCCGAGCTCGCGCGCCATCTGCACCTGCGCGTGCAATGGGCTCTATCCTCAGACGACGGCGCGACAGGCCGCCTGGCGAACGAAGAGTTCATTTAACAGCGGGACGGTGGTATTTTTCAGATGGACTTGGTATTTTTCGGATGAGATATAATTTGTATGGGGTATCCGGCTCGTCCCAGCCGTGGCTTGGGATATTTCGGATCGATTTGGGAGTTTCCGCAATGGAGAAGGTTGGCTACGGCGCGCTTGTTGATCAGTACGGACTGAAGACGCTTCCGCATTATCGGACCTCCGAGATATCGGGAGCGGCTCGCGGCCAGCAGCTTGTGGAAACCGCTGCGCCCGCCCGTTACCGCTTCGAAACTCGCTACCGGCCAGAACCCACCCTGGCCGGACAACTCGAGTTCGCCCTGAAATACGACGGCGTCAACCTCGAAATCCTGGACGCGCTCTTCGAGGCGACCGGACCACACGAGATTGAAGCCTGGCTCAAGCGGGTGCCGAACTCAGTTTACGCGAGGCGTATCGGATTTCTTTACGAATGGCTGAAGGCAGAGGAGCTCCGCCTCGAGGCGCGCCCAAACGACCGCTATATCGAGTTGTTGGATTCCGAAAGCTACGTCGTTGCCTCCAACACTGAACGCGAGCCGCGTTTTCGAATTCTGAACAATCTTCCCGGCACGCGGCAATTCTGCCCGCTGGTCCGTAGGACCAAGGTTATTGCCGACTACGAAAGAAAGAACATCTCGGAGCAGGTGCGCTCGCTCATTGAATCTCAGTCCAAGCGCTTGATCGAGCGCGCGGTCGCGTATCTTTACGTGAAGGAAACGCGATCGAGCTTCGGCATCGAGCGTGAAAAGCCGTCCCAGGACAAAGCCGAACGGTTCGTCGACCTCCTGTCGCGGGCCTCCTCCATGAAAAAGATCACGGACGACCTTCTTGTCGAAATCCAGAACCTCGCCATGGACAAGCGCAGGTGGGAAGGCACTTACCGCACCAAGCAGAACTGGGTGGGTGAAGTGCTCGGTGAATATCGCCGCAAAGTCGCCTACATCCCACCTGCCGCGAAGGACGTCGAAGACCTAATGGAAGGTGTCCTCACCTACATTGGCCGTTCGCTCAAAGGAACATCGAACATCGTTGCGTCCACCGCCGCCGCGTCGTTCGGATTCGTATACGTGCATCCGTTCATGGACAGCAACGGCCGCATCCACCGATTCCTCATCCACTACATGCTGGAAAACGGCGGCTTTACGCCCAAGAACACCATTATTCCGGTCTCCGCCGGCATGCTCGCGGATCTCGACGGCTACAACGACGCCCTCGAGTCGTTCTCGAACGCCGTGATGCGCGAAGTGAAGTACCGCTGGATTGACGACGAGCTGGAAGTCGCCGGCAACATCGCGCGCTACTACCGGTTTTTCGATGCAACAGGGCAGGCCGAATACCTCTATTCGGCGATCGAGCGCGCCGTCCATGGCGATCTTGCACAGGAGATCGAGTACCTTATTGCGACCGACAAAGCGAGGCAGGAGATCGGCCGCTTCTTAGACCTTCCGGGGAAAGACTTGGACCTCCTTATCCGGCTCATCGCCGAGCAGCGTGGGCGTCTTTCCCAAACTAAGCGGGAAACGCACTTTCCGCAGCTGAGAGCCGACGAGATCGAAAAAGTGGAACAAATCGTAAGAGAGAGCTTTCAGGCATACGAGGAGCTCAGAGGCAAACCGGCCGAGCGCATGCAAACATAAGTTCGTCCATTTCGGATTTAACGGGCGTCCAATCTGGATTTTGCGTCCGTCCAATCAGGATTAAACCGCACCCGTCCAGCACAGAAACACCGGTGCGGAGTCCGACCTCCGGCGTAGTTGACCGGGAGGCCAACTGCGCACAATCTCGGCAAAGTTAGCTGCTAAGCGATTGAAGCGGCTGGCTCTGGCGGGGGCGAGTTGAAGCCGCGACCTCTGGCGTGACTCAGCACATTTTCCGCACACCGCGCTGCTCGGGCCGGCGGACGGAAGATGCCAAGTGATTGAAGTAGTTGGCGGAGCGGACGGGACTCGAACCCGCGACCCCCGGCGTGACAGGCCGGTATTCTAACCAACTGAACTACCGCTCCGACGGCGTGACTGGTGGGTGCTGAGAGGCTTGAACTCCCGACATCTGCCTTGTAAGGGCAGCGCTCTACCACTGAGCTAAGCACCCCGCGAAAAAGGGGCGCTAGTTTACTGCGTCTTTCAGCGCCTTGCCAGCGCGAAAGCGCGGCACGCGCGCCGCGGCGATCTGCAGCGGCGCGCCGGTGCGCGGATTGCGCCCGGTGCGCGCCTCGCGCTTGCCCGGGTAGAAGGTGCCGAAGCCGGCCAGCGTCACCGCCTGGCCTTTCCTCAGGGTCGA
Source organism: Burkholderiales bacterium (assembly GCA_040902335.1). Taxonomy (GTDB): domain Bacteria; phylum Pseudomonadota; class Gammaproteobacteria; order Burkholderiales; family SG8-39; genus JAABQT01. The sequence continues at coordinate 4,435 of JBBDXL010000189.1, read as the reverse complement.
CTTCACCGCGCCGACGAGGGCGTACACGGCGCGCTCCGCGGCGAGCTTGGAGATCTCCGCCTGCTGCGCGATATGCTCGATCAGGTCCGCTTTGTTCACGGCGCACCGCCCTTCAATGCTTGACGGCGGTCGCCGAGCCCGGCTTGCCGTCCGCGGGCGGCAGCGGCGCCGCCACTTCCGCCTCGGGCAGCGGCTGCGGCTGGCGCTCGAGCGCCACCTCCAGGACCTTGTCGATCCACTTCACCGGGATGATCTCCAGCCGGTTCTTGACGTTGTCCGGGATGTCGACCAGGTCCTTCACGTTCTCCTCCGGGATCAGCACCGTCTTGATGTTGCCGCGGTGCGCCGCCAGCAGCTTCTCCTTCAGGCCGCCGATCTGCAGCACCTCGCCGCGCAGCGTGATCTCGCCGGTCATGGCGACGTCGGCGCGCACCGGGATGCCGGAGAGCACCGACACCATGGCGGTGGCGATGCCGATGCCGGCGCTCGGGCCGTCCTTGGGCGTCGCGCCCTCGGGCAGGTGGATGTGGATATCGTTCTTCTGATAGAAGTCCTCCTGAACGCCGAGCTTGCGCGAGCGGTTGCGCACCACCGACAGCGCCGCCTGGATGGACTCCTGCATCACCTCGCCGAGCTTGCCGGTGGTGATGGTCTTGCCCTTGCCCGGCATGGTCACCGTCTCGATCGTGAGCAGCTCGCCGCCGACCTCGGTCCAGGCGAGGCCGGTGACCTGGCCGACCTGGTTCTGCTTCTCGGCCATGCCGAAGCTGTACTTGCGCACGCCGAGGAACTTGTCGAGATTCTTCGGCGTCACGCTGATGCGGCGCGTCTTGCCCTCGGCCAATTTCTTGTCGGTGAGCAGCTGCTTGACCGCCTTGCGGCAGATCTTGGAGATCTCGCGCTCGAGGCTCCTCACGCCGGCCTCGCGCGTGTAGTAGCGCACGATGTCGCGTACCGCCGGCTCGCTCACCGCCAGCTCGCCCTCCTTCAGCCCATTGTTCTTCGTCTGCCGGGGCAACAGGTAGCGCATGGCGATGTTCACCTTTTCGTCGTCGGTGTATCCCGAGAGCCGGATCACCTCCATGCGGTCGAGCAGCGGCGCCGGGATGTTAAGCGTGTTGGCGGTGGCGACGAACATCACTTCCGACAAGTCGTACTCGACTTCGATGTAGTGGTCCGTGAAGGTGTGATTCTGCTCCGGGTCGAGCACCTCGAGCAGGGCGGACGACGGGTCGCCGCGCCAGTCCATGCCCAGCTTGTCCACTTCGTCGATCAGGAACAGCGGGTTCTTCACCCCGACCTTGCTCATGTTCTGTAGGATCTTGCCCGGCATCGAGCCGATATAGGTGCGGCGATGTCCGCGGATTTCGGCCTCGTCGCGCACCCCGCCCAGCGACATGCGCACGAACTTGCGATTGGTGGCCCTGGCGATGGACTGCCCCAGGGACGTCTTGCCCACGCCGGGCGCGCCCACCAGGCACAGGATCGGCGCCTTCATCTTGTCCACGCGCATCTGCACCGCGAGGTACTCGACGATGCGCTCCTTGACTTTCTCCAGGCCGTAATGGTCCTTGTCCAGGACCTCCTGCGCCTGCTTGATGTCCTTGCAAATCTTCGACTTCTTCTTCCAGGGCAGGTTGACCAGGGTCTCGATGTAGTTGCGCACCACGGTCGCTTCCGCCGACATCGGCGACATGAGCTTCAACTTCTTCAGCTCGGACTCGGCCTTCTTGCGCGCGTCCTTGTGCATGTGCGCGCGCTTGATGCGCTTGTCCATCTCATCGAGGTCCGCGCCCTCCTCGCCCTCGCCCAGCTCCTTCTGGATCGCCTTCACCTGCTCGTTGAGGTAGTACTCGCGCTGGCTCTTCTCCATCTGGCGCTTGACGCGCCCGCGGATGCGTTTTTCCACCTGCAGGATGTCGATCTCGGTCTCCAGCTGGGAGAGCAGGTGCTCGAGCCGGCTCTTGACGTCGAACATCTCCAGCACCTGCTGCTTCTGCTCGAGTTTCAGCGGCAGGTGCGCGGCGACCGTGTCGGCCAGGCGCCCGGGCTCGTCGATGCCCGACAGCGAGGTCAGGATCTCCGGCGGGATCTTCTTGTTCAGCTTCACGTACTGGTCGAAGGCCGAGAGCAGCGCGCGGCGCATGGCCTCGATCTCGGCGGGCGGGGTGCCTTCGGCGGGGATCGGCTCGGCCTCCGCGATCCAGTGCGTCTTCAGGTCGGTGACGCCGCGGATGCGCGCGCGGCTGCCGCCCTCCACCAGCACCTTCACCGTGCCGTCGGGGAGCTTCAGCATCTGCAGGATGCTCGATACGCAGCCGATCTCGTAGATGTCCTCGGGGCCCGGATCGTCCTTGGCGGCCGACTTCTGCGCCACCAGCAGGATGTTCTTGCCCGCCTCCATCGCCGTTTCCATCGCCTTGATGGACTTGGGGCGCCCTACGAACAGCGGGATCACCATGTGCGGGAACACCACCACGTCGCGCAAGGGCAGCAGCGGGTACTGGGGGGAGGCGGCAGGGGTTTCGGTCATTTCGGGCATGTGCGGGTTCCCGCAGCAAAATCAATGGGGTGAGGGTACACGCAACACGCGTGCCCTGCAACGCGGCAAAAGCAAGGAATCTTTCCGCTTACGCGGAGGAACCGGCAACTTTTTGCGGCTCGGAGTAGATCAGCAGCGGCTTGCCGTCGGCGGAGATCATCTGCTCGTCCACCACCACTTTGCTGACATTCTCCAGCGCCGGAAGTTCATACATCGTGTCGAGCAGCACGCTCTCCAGGATCGAGCGCAGGCCCCGCGCTCCGGTTTTCCGTGCCAGGGCCCTCGTGGCCACCGCGCCAAGGGCGCCGGTGCGCACCTCGAGCTCGACGCCTTCCATCAGGAACAGGCGCTGGTACTGCTTGATCAGCGCGTTCTTCGGTTCGGTGAGGATCTGGATCAGGGCGTGCTCGTCGAGCTCCTCCAGCGCGGCCACCACCGGCAGGCGCCCGACGAACTCCGGGATCAGGCCGTACTTGATCAGGTCCTCGGGCTCCACCGCCTTGAGCAGGTCGAAGGTGGCCTTGGAATTGCCGGGCGAGTGCACCTCGGCGCCGAAGCCGATGCCGGTCTTCTCGGTACGGTTGCGCACGATCTTTTCCAGCCCGTCGAAGGCGCCGCCGCACACGAACAGGATGTTGGTGGTGTCGACCTGCACGAAGTCCTGGTTCGGATGCTTGCGCCCGCCCTGCGGCGGCACCGACGCGACGGTGCCCTCGATGAGCTTCAGGAGCGCCTGCTGCACGCCCTCGCCGGAGACGTCGCGCGTGATGGAGGGGTTGTCCGATTTCCTGGAGATCTTGTCGATCTCGTCGATGTAGACGATGCCGCGCTTGGCCTTGTCGACGTCGTAGTCGCAGTTCTGCAGCAGCTTCTGGATGATGTTCTCGACGTCCTCGCCGACGTAGCCCGCTTCGGTCAGCGTGGTGGCGTCGGCGATGACGAAGGGCACGTTCAGCAGCCGGGCGAGCGTCTGCGCGAGCAGCGTCTTGCCCGAGCCGGTCGGCCCGATGAGCAGGATGTTGGACTTCGCCAGCTCCACCTCGTCGTTCTTCGAGAGGTGCTTGAGCCGCTTGTAGTGGTTGTACACGGCCACCGAGAGGATCTTCTTCGCCTGGTCCTGGCCGATGACGTACTGGTCGAGGATGTTGCGGATCTCGTGCGGGGTCGGCAGGTCGGACTTTGCGCCCTTGCCGCCTTTGTCGCTGGCGGTCTCCTCGCGGATGATGTCGTTGCACAGCTCGATGCACTCGTCGCAAATGAACACCGACGGGCCGGCGATGAGCTTCCTGACCTCGTGCTGGCTCTTGCCGCAGAACGAGCAGTACAGCAGCTTGTCGCCGGCGGCGGGCTTGTCCGACATCTAGGCGGGTTCCCGGGTGGTGAGCACCTTGTCCACGAGGCCGTACTTTACCGCGTCTTCGGCCCCCAGGAAAAAGTCGCGCTCGGTGTCCCGCGCGATGGTCTCCACGGGCTTGCCGGTGTGCTTGGCGAGGATCTCGTTCAGGCGCTGGCGAAGGTAGAGGATCTCCTTGGCGTGGATCTCGATGTCGGTGGCCTGGCCCTGGAACCCGCCCATCGGCTGGTGGATCATGACGCGCGAGTTGGGCAGAATGAAGCGCTTGTCCTGGTCCCCGGCGGCGAGCAGGAGCGAGCCCATGCTGGCGGCCTGGCCTATGCACAGCGTCGACACGTCGGGCTTGATGAACTGCATGGTGTCGTAGACGGCGAGCCCCGCCGACACCGAGCCGCCGGGCGAATTGATGTAGAAGAAGATGTCCTTGTCCGGGTTCTCCGACTCCAGGAACAGCAGCTGCGCCACGATCAGATTGGCGGTGGTTTCGGTCACCACGCCGACCAGGAACACGACCCGCTCCTTCAGCAGCCGCGAATAGA
>JBBDXL010000188.1:5490-12278 GCA_040902335.1 Burkholderiales bacterium | reverse complement strand
GCGCGGTGAGCACGAAATCGAGCGCGAGGATGGCGAGCGAGGACGTGACCACGGTACGCGTGGTCGCCCCGGAAACACCCTCGGCGGTGGGCACCGCGTCGTAGCCCTCGAACACCGCGATGAGGGTCACGGCGACGCCGAACACCACGCTCTTGATGACGCCGTTCAGGATGTCGTTGCGTACGTCCACCGCCGCCTGCATCTGCGACCAGAACGCGCCTTCGTCCACGCCGATCAGCACGACGCCCACCAGGTAGCCGCCGAAGATGCCCATCGCCGAAAAGAGCGCGGCGAGCAGGGGCATGGAGAGCACCCCGCCCCAGAAGCGCGGCGCGACCACGCGCGCGATCGGATCCACGGCCATCATCTCCATCGCCGAGAGCTGCTCGGTGGCTTTCATCAGACCGATCTCGGCGGTGATGGCGCTGCCCGCGCGGCTCGCGAACAGCAGCCCCGCGACCACCGGCCCGAGTTCCCTCACCAGCGACAGCGCGACCAGGACCCCGAGCGACTCGGAAGCGCCGAAGCGCTGCAGCGTGTCGTAGCCCTGCAGGCCGAGCACCATGCCGACGAACAGGCCGCTAACCAATATGATGATGAGCGAGAGCACGCCGGCGAAGTAGATCTCGCGCAGCGTGAGGCGAAAGCGCCGGAAGGCGGTGCCCGAGTGCACCAGCAGGTAGGCGAAGAAACGCGCACCGTAGCCCAGGCGCCAGATGCCGGCGGTCACCGCCGCGCCGAGGTGAGTGAGTGCGGCGCGCATCGGCTAGGCGGTCGCCGCAAGGCCGAGGTCGGCGTCGTAGCCGGCCGCCGGGTAATGGAACGGCACCGGCCCATCGCTCGCGCCGCTCACGAACTGCTCGACGAAGGGCACGCCCGAGCGGCGCACCTCGGCCGGCGTGCCCTGGGCGACGACGCGCCCGTCCGCCATGAAGTAGACATAGTCGACGAGCGGCAGCGTTTCCGCGACGTCGTGGGTCACGATCACGGCGGTAGCGCCGAGCGCATCGTTCAGCTGCCGCACCAGGCGGGCGATGACGCCGAGCGCGATCGGGTCGAGCCCCGTGAACGGCTCGTCGTACAGGATCAGCTCGGGATCGAGCGCGATGGCGCGCGCCAGCGCCACGCGCCGCGCCATGCCGCCCGAGAGCTCCGCCGGCATCAGGGGCGCCGCACCGCGCAGCCCCACCGCCTCGAGCTTGAGCAGCACCAGGTCGCGGATCGCATCCTCGGGAAGATTCGTATGCTCGCGCATCTGGAAAGCGACGTTGTCGAACACCGTCATGTCGGTGAACAAGGCGCCGAACTGGTAGAGCATGCCCATGCGCCGCCGGAGCGCGTAGAGGGCGTCGCGGTCGAGATCGCCCGTCACCTGGCCCAGCACGCGCGCGCGCCCGCGGGTGGGCAGCAGCGCCGCCGCGATGATGCGCAGGAGCGTGGTCTTGCCGCAGCCCGACTGGCCCATCACCGCCACCACCTTGCCGCGCGGGATGTCGAGATTGATACCGTGCAGCACCGGCTCGCGTGCGTAGGCGAACGTCAGGTCTTCGATCTGTGCGATGACGGGGTCGGCCACGGGGCTCGTGGGGGGACGGCGGCAAAGCGCTGATTTTACTCGACGCGCTGGCCCCGGCCCGTTTCCCCTATAGTTAGGGGCGTGGACAGGGCTGTCTCCAGCGCCGCGGTACGCGTGGCCGGTCTGGTCAAACGCTTCGGCAAGCGCGAGGCGCTGTCCGGCGTCGACCTGGAGGTGGCCCCGGGCGAGGCCTTCGGACTGGTCGGCGCCAACGGTGCGGGCAAGACCACGCTGCTGAAATGCATGCTCGACTTGTGCGCTTTCGAGGCCGGCCGCATCGAGATTTTCGGTGTGACTAGCGGCAAGGCGCGCGCGCGCGCGCGCCTCGCCTACGTACCCGAGCGCTTCCTGCCGCCGCATTACCTGCGCGGCCGCGAGTTCCTGGAGCTGACCGTGCGCCTGGGCGGCGTCGCCTACGACGAAGCCGCCGCGCGCGCGCTGCTCGCCGAACTGGCGCTGGACGCCGAGGCGCTCGAGCGCCCGGTGCGCGAGCTGTCCAAGGGCATGACGCAGAAGCTCGGCCTCGCCGCGGGATTCCTTCTCGCGCGCGAGCTCACCGTGCTCGACGAGCCGATGAGCGGCCTCGATCCGGCGAGCCGCCTGGCGGTGAAGTCCGTCCTCGCTCGCCTGCGCGCCGAAGGTCGCACGCTGCTGTTCACCTCGCACGTGCTCGCGGACGTGGAGGAGCTGTGCACGACGATCGCCGTGCTCGAGCGCGGCCGCGTCTATTTTCGCGGCGCGCCGGCCGGGTTGTGCGCGCGCTACGCCGAATCGAGCCTGGAGCGCGCTTTCCTGCGCTGCGTGCATGGCGACTGACCCGCATGACGCGCGCGGCAGCAAGCCGCTGCTGCTCATCGTCGACGACGACACGCTCATCGCCGAGACTCTGACTTTCGCCCTCGGCGTCGATTTCGAGGTCTACGCCTGCGAGTCGCGCGCCCACGCCATCGAGCTGCTGCGCCAGCTGCCGCAGCCGCCGCAGCTGGCGCTGGTCGACCTCGGGCTGCCGCCCCGGCCGCACGCGCCCGACGAAGGCTTCCAGCTGATCGCCGACCTGCTCGCGCATGCACCCGGCATGCGCATCTTCGTGCTTTCCGGCCAGGGCGATGCGGCGCACGCGCGCCATGCGCGCGCCCTCGGCGCCACCGAGTTCATCGCCAAGCCCTGCGACCCGGCGCTGCTGAAGGCGACGCTCATGCGCGCGCTCGCGTTCCGCCCCGCCGAGCCCGCGGGCCCGCCGGGCCAGGCCGCGCGCCTCGTCGGCGAGAGCGCCGCGCTCGCGCGCCTGCGCAATCAGATCGCGCAATCGGCGGATTCGCCGTTTCCGGTGCTGATCGAGGGCGAGTCGGGGAGCGGCAAGGAGCAGGTGGCGCTCGCCCTGCATCAGCTCTCGCAACGCGCCGCGAAACCCTATCTCGCGCTCAACTGCGCGGCGATCGCGCCGACGCTGGTCGAGCCGACGCTGTTCGGCTACGTGAAGGGGGCGTTCACCGGCGCCACCGCCAACAAGTCGGGCTACTTCGAGGACGCGCAGGACGGGACGCTGTTTCTCGACGAGATCGGCGAGCTGCCGCTGGAGATCCAGGCGAAGCTGCTGCGCGTGCTGGAGAACGGCGAGTACCAGCGCGTCGGCGAGACGCAGCGCCGCGTGGCGCGCGCGCGCGTCATCGCCGCCACCAACCGCGACTTGCGCCAGGAGATGCGCGAGGGGCGCTTCCGGGCGGACCTCTATCACCGCCTGTCCGTGCTCACCGTGGCGGTGCCGCCCTTGCGCGAGATGGAGCGCGATCGCCTGCTGCTGCTGGAGCATTTCCGCGCCCAGTTCGCGCAGCAGGCCAGCGTCGCACCGTTCTCCTTCGACGAGGGCGCGGAGCGCGCCTGGCTTGCCTACGCGTTCCCGGGCAACGTGCGCGAGCTGCGCAATATCGTCATCCGGCTCACTACCAAGTACGCCGGCCGGCGCATCTCGGCCGCCGAGCTGGAGCCGGAGTTCGACCTCGAGACCCGGGCCGGCGATGCGCCGCAGGAACGCGACCTGCTCGCCGAGGCGCAGCGCGAGCTGGAGCGCGGCGGCTTCAGCCTCGACGATACGCTGAAGGCCTGGGAGCGCGCCTACGTCGAGGCCGCGCTCAGGATGACGCGCGGCAACGTGAGCCAGGCGGCGAAGCTGCTGGGCGTGAACCGCACCACGCTTTATAGCCGGATGAGCATTACCGAGGACAAGGAGCGCTAGCGCAATGTCGCTTTACCTCGAGCACTTCGGCCTCAAGGAGCCGCCGTTCCGCATCACGCCGCACACGGACTTCTTCTTCGACGGCGCCGACCGCGGCGCCACGCTCGAAGCGCTGCTCTACGCGGCCCTGCACGAAGAAGGCATCGTCAAGGTGGTGGGCGAAGTCGGCAGCGGCAAGACGATGCTGTGCCGCGTGCTGATCGAGCGGCTGCCGGCGCACGTGGAAACCGTGTATCTCGCCAATCCGTCGTTCACGCGCGACGAGATCCTCCATGCGGTGGCCGAGGAGTTGAGCATCGAGTTCGAGCGCGAGCGCGTCACCGGCGCGCTGCACGCGCTGCACGACCGGCTGATCGAGTCCTACGGCCGCGGGCGGCGCACCGTGATCCTGATCGACGAGGCGCACGCCATGCCCGAGCAGACGCTCGAGCAGGTGCGGCTGCTGTCGAACCTGGAAACCAGCCGGCACAAGCTGCTGCAGATCGTGCTGTTCGGCCAGCCCGAGCTGGACGAGGTGCTCGCGCTCGCGTCGATGCGCCAGCTGAAAGACCGCATCACCCACAGCTTCCGCATGCGCCCGCTGTCCGCGGCGGAGGTCGGGACTTACCTCACGTTTCGCATGCGCGCCGCCGGCTATCGCGGGCCCGACCTGTTCGCCCCCGCGGCGGTGACGCTGATCGCGCGCGCGGCCGGCGGGCTCTCGCGCCGCATCAACATCCTGGCCGACAAAGCCCTGCTCGCCGCCTTCAGCGAGGGCGCGCACGCCGTCGCCCCGAAACAGGCGCGCGCCGCCATTGCCGATTCCGAGTTCGCGCCGCGCTGGCGCGCCCCGCGGGGCCTGGCCGCGTTTGGCGCGGCCGCGGCCGCCGGCGTCGTGCTCGGCGCGGGCGCCTATTGGCTGATCGCGCCGCCGGCGCTCCCGTCGAGGGCCTCGGGGGGCGCGGCGCCGGTGGCGGCGCCCGTGGCGCCGGTCCAGGCGGCGGCGCCGGCCCCGCCGACCCCGGCCACAGCGCCGCCCCAGCCCCTGCTCGCGCGCGAGCAGGTGCTGCGCATGGCCGGCTACGCCGCCGGGCGCAATCCTCTGCTGCACGAGCGGCTCGAGGCCGCGCGCGAGACACTCGATGCAGCCCCCGACGGGCATCACAGCATCGAGCTCTACTACACCGACAACAGCGACCCCTATCGCGTCGAGCGATTCCTGATGCGCGCGCGCGACCTGGTGCCGCTCGAGCACATTTACATCGTGCCGGTGGAAAGCGGGGGGCGTTACCGCATCTGGGCCCTGTACGGGGACTTCAGCGGGGAGGCGCAGGCGCTGCAGGCGGCCAAGCGCCTGCCGCCCAAATACCAGCAGGCTTTCCCCCTGGTGCCGCGAAGCTTTGCCGAGCTGCGCCGCGCGCTTTGAGCCAGGATGTCTGCAAAATCCTGAAAACTCTCCCGCGACAGTCGCTTAGCGACTTTTCCTCAGGCGCACTCGTGCTATGCTAGTTTTCTAGGGGAGGCACTGGGACCTCATGACTTGGAAGCTGCGGGTGTCGGCGGTTGCGCTCGCCGCAGTGCTGGCGGGCTGCGCGCAGGCGCCCGCCAAGCCGTCCGAGACCCACCTCGGGGTAGAAGTGCCGCCGCCTTTGCCCCCCGGCGACATCCCGCCGGCGGTGCAAGTGGCGCCGGTGCTGCCCAAGCCGCAGCCCGTTGCGCCGCCCGAGACCTACAGCGTGGTGGTTAGTAGCGTCAGCGCGCAGGACCTGCTGTTCGCGCTCGCGCGCGACGCCAGGCTGAACATCGACATCCACCCCGGAATTTCCGGCAACGTAACGCTGAACGCCGTGGACCAGACGCTGCCGCAGCTGCTGGAGCGCATCTCGCGGCAGGTGAGCATGCGCTACGAGCTGCACGGAGCCAATCTCCTGGTACTGCCCGATGCGCCGTTCCTGCGCACCTACCTGGTCGATTCCTTGAGCGCGACGCGCAATGTAAAGATGCAGTCGCAGGCATCCACCCAGTTCGGCGCCGCCAGCGCGGCGACCGGCGGCAGCACCGGCGCCACGGCGACGATCGACGTGACGTCCAACAACCAGCTCTGGGACACGCTGCTGCAGAACCTCAAGGACATCCTCGGTGAAGCGCCGGGCGCCGCAACGGCCAAGCCCGCCGCGGGCGCGGCGGCCACGGGCGGTGGTGCGACCGACGTCATCGGCAACCGCGAAAGCGGGGTGATCTACGTGCGCGCCGACTCGCGCCAGCACGCGCGGGTTCAGGAGTTCCTCGATTCGGTGCTGGCGAACGTGCGACGACAGGTTCTGATCGAGGCCACGGTGGCCGAGGTGCAGCTGAACAACGAGTATCAGCGCGGCATCGACTGGCAGCGCCTGCGAACCGGCGCGGCAGCCACGGGTACCGCGGGGTTTGGCACCGGCCAGTCGGGCGTGGAGTTCAACCAGATCTCGAGCGGTACACCAGCGGGAATTACGACTCAGGCGTTCGTGCTCGGGGGCGCACTTGTCAGTCAGAACCTGAACGTCGCCATAAGGCTGCTCGAGTCTTTCGGAGACGTGCGGGTTCTTTCCAGCCCGAAGATCAGCGTTCTCAACAATCAGACGGCGCTGCTGCGCGTCACGCGGGACATCGTCTATTTCACGGTCACACCCTCCCAGCAGACCGGCGCCGCCACCGGCGGAGGAACCGTGGTTCTTCCGGCAACATTCACGACGGCGCCCGTAGTTGCCGCTGAGGGCTTCGTCATGAGCGTATTGCCGCAGATCAACGAGGCCGAGGGCATCATGCTCAACGTTCGCCCAACGATCCGGCGCAGGGTGACGTCGGCTTTTGACCCCAACCCTGCCCTGGCCGCGGCTGGAACCGTCAACGAGATCCCGGTATTCGAGACGCGCGAGTTCGATTCGATGCTGCGCATCCAGAGCGGGCAGACCGCGGTGCTGGGCGGGTTGATGCAGGATTCCATCGAGAACATCGAGGACA
>JBBDXL010000188.1:0-5390 GCA_040902335.1 Burkholderiales bacterium | reverse complement strand
CAGACCGCGGTGCTGGGCGGGTTGATGCAGGATTCCATCGAGAACATCGAGGACACCATCCCGCTGATCAATCGCATCCCCTTCTTCGGCAAGCTGTTCGCCCAGGAGCGCAAGGTGACGCGCAAGACCGAGCTGGTCATCTTCCTGCGCGCCACCGTGATCCGCGACGCGAGTGTCGAGGGCGACTACGCCCGCTTGCGCAACCTGCTACCGACGGAGAACTTCCTCACCCGGCCCGGCGGCACCCCCCCGGCCGCCCCCGCCGCGCGGTGACATGAGCCTGCTGCTCGAGGCGCTCAAGAAAGCCGAAAAGGCCAAGGAAGACGCCCAGCGCCGCGCCCAAGGCGAAGGCGCGGCCGAGCTGCGGCTCGCGGGAGAGAACCCGCCCGCCGAGGCGAAGCACGTCGTGACGCGCGACGAGCTGCCGCAGATCACCGCGCCGCTCGAGATCCTGTCCGAAGACATTCGCGCGGACTCGGATAAGGCAGGCGCGCGCGACCCGGCGCTGCAGGATGCTGCGGCGGCATCCAGCGTGCGCCCCCGCGGCGCCGACGCGCAGCAAGCCGCGCAACGCAGCACGGCGCGCAAAGTGTTCGAGGCCAAGGTGCGCGAGCCCAATCCGCGCCTGCCGTTTCTCCTCGCGATGGGCACGCTCGGCGCATTCGCCGTGGGTATGGTCGTCTATTTCTGGATCCAGCTGCGCCCGCCGGTGCCGCTGTACAACGCCAGTCCGCAGCCGCAGTCGGGAGAGGTGCAGGTGGCCGTGGCGCAAAGCGCGCCGCCGCCCCCCGCAAGCACGTCTGTAGGAACCATCCCCGGGCTGCCGCCGGTATCGCGGCCCGTGGGGGAGCCCGCCGCTACCGCCGCGCCGCGACCGGCGCCCAGGCCGGCAGCCGCGCCGCAGCCGCGCCCCGCGCCCCGGGCGCAAGCGCCGCGCCCGAGCCCTGCCGCCTCCGCCGTCGCGACCCGCCGCCCGGCGCCGCGCGTGCACCCGGCCGTCGCGTCCGGATATGCCGCCTACCAGGCCGGGGACATGGAGCGCGCGCGCGCCGACTACGAACGGGCGCTGCGCGACGAACCCGGCAACCGCGATGCGCTGCTCGGGCTCGCGGCGGTGGAAACGCGCGCCCGGCGCTACGCCGCGGCCGAGACCCTTTACCGGCGTCTGCTGCTCGCCGATCCGCGCGACCCGCATGCGCACGCGGGCCTGCTCGCGCTGCGCGCGCAGCAGCTCGATCCGGTGGCGGCGGAGTCGCGCGTGAAGGGCCTGCTGGCGGTCGACCCCGAGGAAAGCGTGCTGCATTTCACGCTCGGCAACCAGTATGCGCAGCAGCGCCGCTGGGCCGAGGCGCAGCAGGCCTACGCCAGGGCGGCCGCCATGGATCCGGACAACCCTGATTACGCCTACAACCTCGCCGTCAGCCTGGAGCACATGCGCCAGCCGCAACCGGCGCTGCTGCAGTACCGTCGCGCGCTGAGTCTTGCGCTGCAGCGCACCGCCAGTTTCGACCCCGCCGCGGCGCAGGCACGTGTGCAGCAGTTGACGAACTGACACATCCTAAAGTCCGGTTTTTGCGGGCTTTCTGTATCATGCGGACTGGATGAATTCGCCCACCAATCCCCAGGCCAAGCGCCATATCGGGCAGATCCTGATCGACCAGGGGATCCTGACCGAAGACCAGCTGCGCATAGCGCTGCTGGAACAGACCAAATCCAAGGCCCCCGTGGGGCGCTTGCTGGTGCAGCTGGGCTTCGTTTCCGAAGCCACCCTGCGCGATGCGCTCTCCGAGAAGCTCGGGCTGCAGTCGGTGGACCTGGCGCACATCATCGTCGACCCGGCGGCGCTGAAGATGCTACCCCGCGATATGGCGCGCCGCTACCGCATGTTCCCGGTGGCGCTCGACCGCCAAGGCAAGAAGTTCATCGTGGCGCTCGCCGACACCAACAACATCGTCGCCGTCGACCAGCTGCGCGCGCACCTGAAGGACGACCTCGAGATCGAGCTGCGCCTCGCCGGCGATTCCGAGATCGAGCGCGCGGTCGAGCACTACTACGGCCACGAGTTCTCCATCGACGGCATCCTGCGCGAGATCGAGACCGGGGAGGTGGACTACGCCACCATCACCGAGGGCGACGAGTACTCGCAGCCGGTGGTGCGCCTGATCTCGGCGCTGCTCGCCGATGCGGTCGAGCGCGGCGCCTCCGACATCCACTTCGAGCCCGAGCAGAACTTCCTGCGTATCAGGTACCGGATCGACGGGGTGCTGCGCCAGATCCGCTCGCTGCACAAGACCTACTGGCCGGCGATGGCGGTGCGCCTGAAGGTGATGGCTAAGATGAACATCGCCGAGACACGGGCGCCGCAGGACGGGCGCATCTCGGCGACCATGTCCGGGCGCGTGGTGGACTTCCGCGTGGCGAGCCTGCCCACCACGCACGGCGAGAACATCGTGCTGCGCATTCTCGACCGGCAAAAGGGCATCGTGCCGCTCGAGAAGCTCGGGCTGGAGGACGCCGCGCTGGAGCTGCTCAAGCGCATGATCGCGCGGCCCGAGGGCATCATCATGGTGACCGGGCCCACCGGCAGCGGCAAGACGACGACGCTCTACTCGATCCTCAACCACATCAACTCCGACGGCATCAACATCATGACGCTGGAGGACCCGGTCGAGTACCCGATGACGCTCATCCGCCAGACCTCGGTGTCGGAAGCCACGAAGCTCGATTTCGGCAACGGCGTGCGCGCCCTGATGCGCCAGGACCCCGACGTGATCCTGGTGGGCGAGGTCCGCGACAAGGACACGGCCGAGATGGCGTTCCGCGCGGCGATGACCGGTCACCAGGTGTATTCCACGCTGCACACCAACTCGGCGGTCGGGGCCATTCCGCGCCTGCTCGACATCGGCATCGTGCCCGACGTCATGTCGGGCAACATCATCGGCGTCGTCGCGCAGCGCCTGGTGCGCAAGCTCTGCCGCACCTGCCGCCAGTCCTACGACCCCGACGTCAAGGAGCGGCGCGTGCTCGGCATGACCCCGACGGAGCCGGCGGCGCTGTTCCGCGCCGTGGGCTGCGAGCAGTGCGACTACCAGGGCTTCCGCGGGCGCCAGTCGATCCTGGAGATCCTCAAGATCGACGGCGGCCTGGACGAGCTGATCGCGCGCCGCGCGACTGCGCGCGAGATCCTCACCGCGGCACGCGCCAAGGGCTTCAGGACGCTCGCCGACGACGGCGTGCGCATGGTGCGCACGGGCCTGACGAGCCTAGACGAGCTGATGCGCGTCGTCGATCTCACGGATCGCATGGCGTAGGGTGGGCTGAAAGCCCACCGTACGGCTCCGATATGCCTCTCTACACGTACAAGGCCATAGACGCCCAGGGCAAGAGCGTGATCGGCCGCACCGAGGCGGTCAATCCGTTCGATCTCGAGCAGCGCCTGGTGCGCATGGGGCTGGACCTGGTCTACGGCGCGCCCACCAGCCAGGCCGCGAAGCTGATCGGCGGCGCGCGCATTTCGCGCCAGGACCTGATCAATTTCTGCTTCCACCTGGAGCAGCTCGCCGGCGCGGGCGTGCCGGTGGTCGAAGGCCTGGTGGACCTGCGCGAAAGCGTCGACAACCGGCGCTTTCGCGAGGTGATCTCCGGGCTGCTGGAATCCATCCAGGGCGGCAAGAACCTGTCGCAGTCGCTCGCCGATTTCCCCGAGGTGTTCAGCAAGGTGTTCGTCAGCCTGGTGCGCTCGGGCGAGCAGACCGGGCGGCTCGCCGAGGTGCTGCGGAGCCTCACCGAGTCGCTGAAGTGGGAGGACGAGCTCGCCGCGCAGACCAAGAAGCTCATCATGTACCCGGCATTCGTCGGCTCGATCGTGCTGCTGGTGACCTTCTTCCTGATGATCTATCTGGTGCCGCAGATGACCGGGTTCATCCGCAACATGGGCCAGGACATTCCGCTGCAGACGCGGATCCTCATCGCGGTGTCCAATTTCTGCGTCGACTACTGGTGGGCGGTGATCGCCGCGCCCTTCGTACTCTGGTTCGGCACCAAGTTCGCCGCGCGCGCCAATCCGGCCGTGGCCTACACGCTCGATCGCTACAAGATTTCCATGCCGCTGGCGGGGCCGATCCTGAAGAAGATCGTCCTGTCGCGTTTCGCTTCGAGCTTCGCCATGATGTACTCCTCGGGCATCACGGTGCTCGACGCCATCCGCAGTTGCGAGGAGATCGTGGGCAACCGGCCGATCGAGTACGCGCTGCGCGGCGCCGGACAGCAGATCGCCGAAGGCAAGAATCTGACCGTCGCCTTCCAGGACGCGGGACTGTTCCCGCCGCTGGTCATCCGCATGCTGAGGATCGGCGAGAACACCGGCGCCCTCGATACCGCGCTGCTCAACGTGAGTTACTTCTACAACCGCGAGGTGCGCGAGTCGATCGGCAAGCTGCAGGCGATGATCGAGCCGGCGCTCACGGTGGTGCTGGGCGCGATCCTCGGCTGGGTCATGCTGTCGGTGCTCGGGCCGGTGTACGACACGATCAGCAAGATGAAGTTCTGACATGAAGCGCCTGATCTACTTCACCGCCGACGACCACAGCGTGTACGCGTGGTCGGGCGGCAAGCTTGCCGTGGAGGCGAAGTTCCCGGGAGACGACCTCGGGGTCACGGCCTTCCGCGAGTACCTGACGGACCACCGCGGAGCCCTGTACTACGCCGTGGCCGATCTCGCCGGCGAGGACTTCCACGAGGAACTGATCCCGTACCTGCGCGGCGCCGACCGCGAGCTGGTCGTCCAGCGGCGTCTGGCGCAGCGCTACCGCGACACGCGGCTTGCCGCGGCGCTGTCGCTGGGCCACGTGCGCGGCGAGCGCCGCAACGAACGGCTGCTGCTCACCTCGTTCACCAACACGCAGCGGCTCACGCCCTGGCTCGACGCGCTGGCGGAATCCGAAGCGAAGCTCGCGGGCATGTTCTCGGTGCCGCTGCTCGCACCGGTGCTCGCGGCGCGCCTGGGCGCGGGCCGCGGGCGCTGCTTCGTGGTCACCGCCAACAGTGCCGGCCTGCGCCAGTGTTATGTCGATGAAGGAAGGCTGCGCTTCGCGCGCCTGGAGCGAACGCTGGACCTGGTGCCGGAGGCGCTGGCGGCCTTCGTGCACTCGGAAACCGGGCGCCTTGCCCAGTACCTGTCGACGCTGCGCGTGCTGCCGCGCGAGGGCCCGCCGATCCAGGTGCTCGTGGTGGCGCCGCCGGGCCAGCGGGGCGCTTTCGAGCGCACGCTGGTGTCCGACACGCGCCTGTCCTTCCTGACCGTCGACCAGACCGAGGCGGTGCGGCGCGTCGGGGTGAAGGCCGCACCGGCCGGCATGGGCGCGGAGCAGCTCTACCTGCACCTCGCCGTG
>JBBDXL010000187.1:0-1798 GCA_040902335.1 Burkholderiales bacterium | reverse complement strand
GGTTTCTTGGCGGCGAGCTTTGCCCGGACCGAGGCCGGCATACTATCGCGCATGGCCGACCTCGACGCCTTCCTCTCCTCCCGCCTCTCCCGCGGCCGCTCCCTCAAGGCCCTCGCGACGGCACGGGGTCTGTCCCCGGAATGTCTCATTAATTTGACACTCTGACTCATATCGTCTATTTAATGAGACATGCCGAAGATCCCCCGCCCCGCCTTCCCCCCGGCCCGGCGCCAGGCCGCCGCGCTCGGCCAGCGCCTGCGCGACGCCCGCCTGCGCCGCCGCATGACCTCGCTCGCCATGGCCGAGCGCGCCGGCGTCTCGCGCGCGACGCTGCACCGGCTGGAAAGAGGCGACACCTCGATCAGCCTCGGCGCGACGCAGCGCGTGCTGCGGGTGCTGGGGCTGGAGGCGGACTTCGACCTGCTCGCGCGCGACGACGCGCTCGGCCGCAAGCTCCAGGACATGGCGCTCCCGGGACCGAAACCGCGCAGGGCGCGCGATGGCGCTTGAGCCTCAGGACGCGGTGGCGGTGCACCTGGACGCGGCCGAGCTCGGCCCGCCGCGCAGGATCGGCGTGCTCGCGCGCCGGCGCTCGCGCGGCCACGCGGCGCTCTCCTTCGCGTACGACGCTGCCTGGCTGGACGACCGCCTCGCCTTCGCGCTCGATCCGTCGCTGGCGCTCTACGCGGGCGAGCAGTACGCGCCGCAGGGCGCGCCGCAGTTCGGCATCTTCCTCGACTCGGCCCCGGACCGCTGGGGACGCCTGCTGATGGAGCGCCGCGAGGCGCTGCAGGCGAAGCGCGAGCGCCGCGCGGCGCGCACGCTGGACGACTGGGATTTCCTGCTCGGCGTGCACGACCTCGCGCGCGCCGGGGCGCTGCGCTTTCGCCGCGCGCCCGGCGCAGCGTTCCTCGACGCGAGCGCATTGCCCGCGCCGCCGCTGGCGCGCCTGCGCGAGCTCGAGCAGGCCGCGCGCGCGCTGCAGGCGCCCGGCGCGGAAAAGCGCGGCGATTACGAAAAATGGCTCGCACTCCTGCTCGCGCCCGGCAGCTCCCTCGGCGGCGCGCGCCCGAAGGCGAGCTTCACCGACGCCGAGGGCGGCCTGTGGCTCGCCAAGTTCCCCGCGCGCGAGGATCGCCGCGACATGGGCGCCTGGGAATACCTCCTGCACCGCCTCGCGCGCGACGCCGGGATCGAGGTGCCCGCATCGCGCCTGCTCGAGCTCGCGGGCGCGCGGCGCACGTTCTGCGCGCAGCGTTTCGATCGCGCCGCCGGCAGCCGGCGCATGATGGCCTCCGCCCTGACGCTCCTCGGCAGGCGCGACGGCGAGGCGGCGAGCTATCTCGAGCTCGCGCAGCTCATCCAGGACCAGGGCGCCGCAGGGGCGATCGAGGCCGATCTCGCGCAGCTCTTTCGCCGCGCGGCCTTCAACGTGATGGCCGGCAACCGCGACGACCACCTGCGCAACCACGCCTTCCTCCGGACGCGCGGCGGCTGGCGCCTCGCTCCCGCCTTCGACATGAACCCGGATCCCGCGAGGCAAGAGCACGCGCTCGCCCTCGACGAGCGCCACGCCGCTCCCGATCTCGCGCTGCTCGAGGCGACGGCGCCGTACTACCGCCTGGCGCCCAGGCGCGCGCGGACAATCCTGCAGGAGCTGCGCGCGGCGGTCCCGGGGTGGCGGCGGCGCGCGCGCGCGCTCGGCATTCCGGCCGCCGAGATTGCGCTGGTTGCGCCCGCGTTCGCGCACGCGGTGCGATGAACACGTAGGGTGGGCCATGGGCCCACCGTACGGCGC
>JBBDXL010000186.1:0-12352 GCA_040902335.1 Burkholderiales bacterium | reverse complement strand
GGTCGCGCAGCTCGCGCAAGAGCTTGTTGGCGTTCCACTTGGTGTTGTCGAGGATGCCGAGCCTGAGGCCGTCGAGCGCCTTGATGCGCGCTGCGGTGGCCTTCTTCTCGGCCCCGACCACGCCGCGCGGGTCATAGACCTGGATCATGCAACGTCCTCCTTCAAAGATAGCAGGTGCCGTCTGCGCAGCGCGGGCCGCCGCCTTGCGCCTTGCCTTCGATCTCGCGCAGCACGGGCGAGCTCATGTGGCCCCAGCCCGGGATGAAGGCGGAGAAGCGCCCGGCCTCGCCGCCGATGACGAACAGGTGGATGTTGTCCGCGCTCGGCACCACCGGGATGCGCGAGTCGAGCTCGCGCTTGTACCAGACCGGGAGGCTGCGGTTGTAGACCTTGCCGTAGCGGTGGTTGAACGAAACCTGGCCGAAAGTGTTGCCGGCGTTCATCCACAAGTAGTTCCTGACGTCGTGGCGCTTCCAGCCGTGCTTGGCGATGGTGGTGGCGTGCTCGGGGCCGAGCACCACGGCGCAGTGGCCGCTCGAGACCGCGTTGTTGTGCGCGAAGGTGCTCATCGCCGAGCAGATCGAGTCGAGGATCCCCTGCGGGTCGTTGGCGACGTGGTTGGTGACGCTGTGCGGCGGCTCGGCGGCCATCACGAACACCGTGGAGTCCTCGGCCTTGAAGCCCTTCTCCACGTGGTACGGCGCCAGCAGCCCGAGTTCTTCGTTCTCGGCGACGGCGTAGGTGTACTTGCCCGGATGCCCGAGCGTCGACTTGTCGAGCTCGCCCGGCCAGCCGCCGCCTACATTCAGCAGCACGAGGCGGATCGCCCGCCCGATGGTGGCGTTGGCGCGGTTGCCCGAGCCGAAGGCGTTGCAGCCGGCGTTCATGCCGATTTCCCGGGCCAGCGGGCCGTTCACGACCAGAAGCGGCGCAGCCATGTGCGTGGTCGCCTGCACGCCGTTCAGGTTGAACGCCGGCTCGCACAGCGCGAGCAGCGCCGCGCGCACCACCGGCGCGTATTCCGGCTTGCAGCCCGCCAGCACCATGTTGATGGCGAGCACCTCGCGCGTCAGGCTGCCCCAGCGCGGGGGCACACGGGCTTCAACCTTTGCGGGCTCGCCGCCGAGCGCTTCCAGCATCGCCGCCACCTTTTCGGGAGTGGGCGGAACCACGGGAAGGCCGTCGGAGTAGCCTTTCTTGTAGTACCACTCCACGAGGTCGGTGCTGTCGGGGACGGCGGAAGCGGCTGCGATCTGCATGTTCCAAAGAATACCCCCGCGCCGGTAGGATGGCACCATGCGGCTCGCAGCCATCCCGTCGGTCGACCGGATCCTGCAGGACCCGCGCCTCGCACCGGCCATCGTCCGGCATGGGCGCCCCCTGGTGGTCGGAGAACTGCGCGCACTGCTCGCCGAATATCGGAGCGCGATGAAGGCGGGCACGGCGCTGCCACCCACGGACGACGCCATCGCGCTCGGCCTGCTCAACCGGCTCGAAGCCGTCGCGCAGCCGTCTTTGCGCCGCGTGTTCAACCTTACCGGCACCGTCCTGCACACCAACCTGGGCCGCGCGCTGCTGCCGCAAGCGGCGATCGAGGCCGAGGCCGCGGTGCAGTCGCAGCCCTCGAATCTCGAGTACGACCTCGACTCGGGCGAACGCGGCGAGCGAGACGACCACATCGAAGCGCTGCTGTGCCGAATTACGGGCGCCGAGGCCGCTACTGCGGTGAACAACAACGCGGGCGCCGTGCTGCTCGCGCTCAACACGCTCGCCGCCGGCCGCGAAGTGCCGGTGTCGCGCGGCGAGCTGGTGGAGATCGGCGGCTCGTTCCGCATTCCCGAGATCCTCGAAGCCGCGGGTTGCCGCCTGCGCGAGGTCGGCACTACCAACCGCACGCACCTCGCCGACTACGAGCGGGCGATCGGACCTGCGACCGCCGCGCTCCTCAAGGTGCATGCCAGCAATTACGCGGTGGTCGGTTTTACCGCCGCGCCTGCGGCAAGCGAGCTCGCGCAGCTCGCGCACGCGCGCGGCCTGCCGTTCGTCACGGACCTGGGCAGCGGCAGTCTCGTGGACCTGGCGCGCTGGGGACTTCCGGCGGAGCCCACGCCGATGCAGTCTTTGCAGGCGGGCGCGGACCTCGTCACCTTCAGCGGCGACAAGCTGCTCGGCGGGCCGCAGGCGGGCCTCGTCGTCGGCAAGGGCGACCTGGTGGCGAAGCTGCGCAGGAACCCGATGAAGCGCGTGCTGCGCCTCGACAAGGGCAGGATCGCCGCGCTCGAGGCCGTGCTGCGCCTGTACCTCGATCCGGAGCGTCTGCGCGAGCGGCTGCCGACGCTGCGGCTGCTGACGCGGCCGGTACGCGAGATCAGGACATTGGCCGAACGGCTTTACCCGGTCGTGCAGAACTATGTCGGCGACAAGGCGCAGGTCAAGGTCGAGGACTGCGCCAGCCAGGTCGGCAGCGGCTCACTGCCGGTCGACCGGCTGCCGAGCGCGGCGCTGCGCATCTCCTCCTCGGACGTGAAGCCTGCGGCGATCGCGAAGGCGCTGCGCGCGCTGCCGATCCCGGTGATCGGCCGCATCCACGATGACGCCGTCTGGCTCGACCTGCGCTGTCTGGAAGACGAAGCTGCGTTCGCGGGCCAGCTCGAGGGCCGCAAGCTGTGATCGTCGCTACAGCAGGCCACGTAGATCACGGCAAGACCTCACTCGTGCGCGCGCTCACCGGCGTGGACACCGACCGCCTGCCGGAGGAGAAGCGCCGCGGCATGTCGATCGACCTCGGTTTCGCTTACCTGGGATCGATCGCCTTCATCGACGTGCCCGGGCACGAGCGCTTCGTGCGCAACATGGCGGCGGGCGTGGGAGGCATCGATCTCGCGTTGCTGGTGGTGGCGGCCGACGACGGCGTCATGCCGCAGACCCGCGAGCACCTCGCGATCCTCCAGCACCTGGGCGCGCCGCGCGTCCTGGGCGTGCTGTCGAAGATCGATCGCGTGGCGCCGGAGCGCCGGGTCGAAGCGGAAGCGGAACTGCGCGCGCTGCTTCCGGATGCGGAGATACTGGAGGTGTCGTCCGCGACGGGCGAGGGCGTCGATGCGTTGCGCGCGTGGCTGGAGCGCCTGGCGCAAGTGATTGCGCCGCGCGATTCGTCGCAGCGCTTTCGCATGCACGTCGATCGCGCCTTCGTCATCGACGGCATCGGTCTCGTCGTAACCGGGACCGTGGCCTCGGGTACGGTGGCCACAGGCGACGAGGTGCAGATCCTGCCCGCCGGCCGCGAGGTGCGCGTGCGCAGCCTGCGTGCGAACAACGGCGAAGCGGCGCGCGCCGCAGCGGGCCAGCGCTGCGCGCTCGCACTGCACGGCGTGCAGCGGGACGAAGTCGGGCGCGGCGACGTGCTCGCCGACGCCGGGCCGGTGCCCGTGTCGAAGCACCTCGACATCGAGGTGGCGTGGTTCGGGGCGCCGATTGCGCGCCCCAAGGCCGTGGGCGTGCACCTCGGCACCGCGATGCTCCAGGCTCGCCTGTCGCCTTACGAGCGCTTCGCCCGGCTCGCGTTCCCGCACGGCGTGAGCGCGTGGCACGGCGACCGGCTGCTGCTGCGCGATCCCGGCACGCAGCGCCTGATCGGCGCGGGCGCGGTGGTGGATTCTCTGCCCGCGGCGCGCGGGCGCAGGGAGAGCATCGCCGGGCTCGGGGCGGAGCAGGCCTTCGACCGGCTGCTGGCGGACGGGATGGTGGACACCGAGTGGTTCGAGAAGGTGTTCCATGTGCCGCCGCGCGAAGCGCCAGAGCTGGTGTCGTTCGAGGTGCGCGGCGTGCGCCACGTCATGCGGCGCGAGCGATGGGAGGTGCAACGCGAAGCGCTGGTGCGCACCGTCGGCGCGTGGCACACGGCGCATCCCGACGCGATCGGGCCTCGTCCCTCCGACGTCGGTGCACCGCTCATCGCCGTGATCGATCACCTGGTAGAGGCTGGGCGCCTCACGCGCGAAGGCCCGAGCCTGCGCCTGCCGGATCATCGCCCGGTGCTGTCGGCGCAGGACGAGGCGCTGTGGCGGCAGTTCGCGCCGCTGCTCGAGGGCGACGGCGCGAAGCCGCCGCGCGTGCATGAGCTGGCGGCGCAGCTCGCGCTGGAGCCCAAGGCGGTAACCAATTTTCTGCAGCGTGCGGCGCGCGCCGGGCGCGTGCACCGCGTGGCGCCCAATCGCTACTTCCTTCCCGGCACCGTCGAGCGGCTCGTCGCGCTCGCCGTGTCGCTGGACGAGGAGTCCGAGCACCGCGGCTTCGGCGCGGCCGCCTACCGCGACCGCAGCGGGCTCGGGCGCAACCTCGCCATCGAGGTGCTCGAGTTCCTCGACGAGGCCGGCTATACGCGGCGGGCGGGAAACCTGCGCCGCGCGCGAAGGATTTCCATGGAAGAGAAACGTCCCCGGTGGGGCGCCCGGACTTCAAATCCGGAGAGAGGCGTCTGACGCCTCTGGTGGGTTCGACTCCTGCCTCTTCCGCCAACCCGGCTCGTGCACCCGGCTAGCCCCCGACCCCGAGGTAGGTGGCTGTGACCTGCCGGTCGGCGCGCAGTCCTTCGGGCGTGCCTTCGAACACCACGGTGCCGTGGTCGATGACGTAGACGCGGTCGGCGAGCTGCAGCGCCATCTCGGCGTTCTGCTCGACCAGCAGCATGCTGACGTGCTGCTGCTTGAGCTCGCGGATGGTCTGCATCACCGCGCTCACCACCAGCGGCGCGAGCCCTTGCGAAGGCTCATCCAGGAGCAGCAGCTCGGGCCCGGTCATCAGCGCGCGCGCGATGGCGAGCATCTCCTGCTCGCCGCCCGAGAGCAGCCGCCCCTTGCTGTCGAGCCGCTCGCGCAAGGCGGGAAAGCGCTCGAGCACGGCTTCCATCGGCCAGCGCGAGCCCTTGCGCTGCGCGATGGCCAGGTTCTCCCGCACCGTCAGGTAGCTGAAAATGTCGCGCGTCTCCGGCACCAGTGCGATGCCCATCTGCGAAATGCGGTGCGCGCCGAGGCCTGCGATGTCGCGCTCCTTGTAGCGGATGCGACCCTTGCGCGGCGGCGTGAGGCCGGTCACCGAGCGCAGGGTGGTGGTCTTGCCGGCGCCGTTCCTGCCGAGGAGCGCCACGACCTCGCCCTCGGCGACGCCGAGCGACAGGCCGTGCAGGATGTGGCCGAGGCCGTAGAAGGTGTCGATGCCCTTCACCTCGAGGATCAAGCCGCCACCCCGCCCAGGTAGGCGCGCCGCACGTCGGGGTTCCTCTGGATCTCCTCCGGCGAGCCCTCGGCGATCAGGCTGCCGAAGTGCATGACCGAGATGCGGTCCGAGACGCTCATGATGATGTCCATCTTGTGCTCGATGAGCACGATGGTGTAGCGGCCCTTCAGCGCGCGCACCAGGGACACCATGTTGCGCGTCTCCTCGGGCGCGAGCCCCGCGGCCGGCTCGTCGAGCAGCAGAACGCGCGG
The DNA here is from genome assembly GCA_040902335.1 of Burkholderiales bacterium. Lineage (GTDB taxonomy): Bacteria > Pseudomonadota > Gammaproteobacteria > Burkholderiales > SG8-39 > JAABQT01. The sequence goes on along the minus strand of JBBDXL010000186.1, from coordinate 6,866 downwards.
CGCCGCCGCCAGCGCGATGGCGAGCTCGAGCTGGCGCTGCTCGCCGTGCGAGATCTCGCGCGCGGGCACGCCGGCCTTGGCGAGCAGCCCCACGTCGTCGAGCGCCGCGCGCGCGCGCTCGACGACCTCGGGATAGCGCTCAGCGCGCCGCCACAGCAGCCCGCGCCAGGACTTGCCGGTGGCGAAGGCCGCCACCCAGACGTTGTCCAGCAGCGTGAAGGCCGGGAACACGGTGGTGCGCTGGTAGGAGCGCGCGAGCCCGAGGTGCGCCACGCGCGCGGCCGGCGTGCCGGTGATGTCGCGCCCGTCGAGCAGGATGCGGCCCGCGCTCGGCGCATAGGTGCCGGTGAGAAGGTTGAACAGCGTGGTCTTGCCCGCGCCGTTCGGCCCGATGATCGAATGCAGCGTGCCGGCCTCGATCGCGAGGTTCACGCCGCTGACGGCGCGCAGCGCGCCGAACGACTTGCTCAGGTCCTGAGTTTCGAGGAGCGCCATGTCCAGAACCGCGTCCAGGCTTCGACCACGCCGCCGCGCAGGAACAGCACCACGATCACGAACGCCACGCCGAGCAGCAGCGGCCAGCGCGCCCACAGCGTGCTCACCGACTCCGACAGCCAGATGAAGACGAAGGAGCCGATCACCGGCCCGTAGAGCGAGCCGCTGCCGCCGATCAGCGTGGCGAACAGCACGTTGCCGGAGAACACGAAGCCGATCGCCTCCAGCGGCACGATGCCGAACAGCATCGCGTAGAGCACGCCCGCCAGGCCCGAGAAGGCGCCGCCGATGACGAAGGCGAGCAGCTTGAAGCGCGGCACGTCGTAGCCCACGGCTTCGGCGCGCACCGCGTTCTCGCGGATCGCCTGCAGGATCCTGCCGAGCGGCGACTCGACGATGCGCCGCATGACCCACAGCGCGGCGAGGAACAGCGCGGCGACGAAGCAGTAGTAGACCAGGGGATTGGAGAAGTCGATGCCGGCGAGCGCCGGCCGCGGGATGCCGGGCATGCCGTCCTCGCCGCCGGTCACGCTGGTCCACTGGTAGGCGATGAAGTAGAACAGCTGGTTGAGCGCGAAGGTGAGCATGATGAAGTACAGGCCCGAGCGCTGCACGCACAGGTAGCCGACGAGCGCGGCCGACGCCGCCCCGACGCCCATGCCAATGCCGAGCGCGAGGAACACGTTGATCGCGTAGTGCTTGAGGAGCCAGCCGGCGACGTAGGCCGCCGAGCCGAAGAAGGTGGACTGGCCGAAGGACAGCATTCCCGTGTAGCCGAGCAGCAGGTTCAGGCCCAGGCCGAAGATGGCGAAGATCCAGATCTCTGTCGCGATGACCGGGCGCACCAGCAGCGGCAGGAGGACCACCGCCGCGAGCAGCAGAACGATCGGCCTTTTCATCGGATGCCGAACATTCCCTGCGGGCGCACCAGCAGCACCGCCGCCATCACCGCGTAGATCACGACGGTGGACGCCTCGGTCCAGTAGCCGGCGACCAGCGCCTGGGCGACGCCGATGAGCAGGCCGGCGGCGATCGCGCCGAGCAGGTTGCCCAGTCCGCCGAGCGCGACCACCACGAAGGCGATGCCGAGCATGTCCACGCCCATGCCGGGATTCACGCCGCGGATCGGCACGGTGAGCGCGCCCGCGATGCCGGCGAGGTAGGCGCCCAGCGCGAACGCGACGGTGAACAGCTTGTGAATGTCGATGCCGAGCAGCGACACCATCTCCTTGTTCTCGATGCCGGCGCGCATGATGGCGCCGTAGCGCGTCTTCTCCAGGAACAGCCACGTGGCGAGCACCAGCAGCCCCGCCATGACCATGACGAACAGGCGGTATTTCGGGTAATAGGTGAAGCCGAGGTCCAGCCCGCCGCGCAAGGCCTGCGGCGGCAGGTAGCTGTAGCCGACCGGGCCCCAGATGAGGATGATGGCCTCGCTCAGGATCAGCGCGAGGCCGAAGGTGAACAGCAGCTGGTAGTCGTGCCCCGCGGCGTACAGCCGGCGGATCCCCGCGTACTCGATGACCAGCCCGAGCAGGGCGACGCCCAGCGGGGCCACCAGGAGCGCGATCCAGAAATTGCCGATCGCGGCCGCGGCGCTGGCGAGCAGGTAGGCGCCCACGGCGAACAGCGCGCCGTGGGCGAAGTTGGGGATGTTGAGGATCCCCGTGATCAGCGACAGGCCGAGCCCCATCAGGGCATACAGCATCCCCGTCGCGATCCCGTTAAGGATCTGGCCGGCGAGCAGGCTCACGCAGGATCAGGTGCGCGGGCTCAGAAGCCGCCGATGTCCTTGCAGGCTGCGTACTGCGCCGGCAGCGGCTCGGCGCCGGTGGCGATGATGTCGGCGAAGTCCGTCTCGTGCTGCATCGCCGACTTCGGTTTGCAGCGCATGAAGAAGAACGGGCGCAGCGTCTGGTGCGTCCTCGGATCCACGCGCATGCGGCCGACCAGATCGTTGATCTCGATCCCCTCCAGGGCCTGGATCACGTCCTGCACCTCGGCCGATTTCGCCTTGTCGAAGCCGGCCAGCAGCAGCCGCGTCATGCCGTAGGCGGCCGACGGCGCATAGCCCGGGGGATTGCCGAACTTCGCCCGGTAGCTCTTGACGAACGCCTTGGCCACCGGCGTGTCGGCCGTGTAGTAGAAGTTGGAGCCGACCCAGATGTTCTGCCGGATCTCGGGCGTGAGCTGCACCAGCTCCTCCACTCCCGAGGACCAGCACATGATGAGCGGGATCTTCGGCGTGAGGCCGAAGTTGAAGATCTCGCGCGCGCCCGACACCGCATCGAGGCCGAAGTTGATCATCGCCACCACGTCGGGCCGGTTGGCCGCCGCCTTCTGCACGTAGTTGGAGAACTCGCGCTCGCCCAGCGGATGCCGGTCGGCGCCGACAAACTCGATGCCGTGCGTCTTGCCGACCTCCTTGATGTACTTTTCCACCGACCAGCCGAACGCGTAGTCCGCGACCAGCAGGTGCCAGCGCTTTGCCTTGGGGTTCGCCTTCATGAAGGCGTCCACCACCGTCTTGGCCGCGGTGTACGGGCTCGCCGCCCATTGAAACGAGTAGCGATGGCAGCGCGACCCGGAAATGTCCTCGGTCCCGCCGCTGAAGATGTGCAGCACCTTCTTGCGCTTGGCCACCTCCGACACCGCCAGCGCCACCCCGGAGGACCAGGGCCCGATCACGAACTTCGCCCCTTCGCCGTCCACCGCCTCCTCGACCCTGCGTGTCGCCGCCCCCGCCTGCGTCGCCGAGTCGCGCGTCACGTACTTGATCGGCCGCCCGAGGATCTTCATGCCGCGCTCCTCGAGCGCGATCTGCATGCTGCGATCCAGGATCGGCCCCACGTCCGAGAACGCCCCCGTATTGGGCCAGATCCCGAGCATCACCACCTCTTTCTGCTGCGCCCGGAGGAGGCCGGGAAAGCCCAGCCCCGCCGCCGCGGCGCCCACCGCTCCCATCTTCAGAATGTCCCTACGCTTGAGCTGACTCATGTCCCCCTCCTCTTAGGGTTGGGCATCCCGAACGGGAACGCCGCGCAAGTCGCAGCCTACTCGCGTCGCGCAGAACCGGGAAGTCTGTTGCTATGCGTCAAAATAGCGTGCGCAGGACAAAGGAGAGGACCGACATGCCGAAGACCTACACCACGCTGGCCCTAAAAGAGGAAGGCTCTCACGTCCTCGTCGTGACCCTGAATCGCCCCGAAGTGCTGAACGCGATCAGCACGCAGATGGGACGCGACTGGCTGGAGCTATTCAACGGCCTCGCCGCCGACCCGGGCGAGGTGCGCTGCGTCGTGCTGACGGGCGCGGGCGAGCGCGCCTTCTGCGCGGGCGCCGATCTGAAGGAGCGCGACGGCATGTCGGTAGAGACCTGGCGCACGCAGCACGCGCAGTTCGAGCAGGCCTTCGTCGCGCTGATGGAATGCCCGGTGCCGATGATCGCCGCGGTCAACGGGCATGCCTACGGCGGCGGCCTGGAAACGGCGCTGTGCTGCGACTTCATCTACGCGAGCCGCACTGCGAAGCTCGCGCTGTCGGAGCTGCGCCTGGGCATCATGCCGGGCGGCTGCGGCACGCAGAACCTGCCGCGCGCGGTAGGCGAGCGGCGCGCCAAGGAGCTGATCCTGACGGCGCGCGCCTTCAGCGCGCAAGAGGGTGCCGAGTGGGGGCTCGTGAACAAGGTGTGCGAGCCGGGAAAGACCCTGGCCGACGCCCTGGAAACGGCAAAGCAGATCGCCGAGAACGCGCCCATCGCGGTGCGCCAGGCGAAGAAGTCCATCCACTACGGGCTGCAGATGGACCTCCTCACCGGCTACCGCTTCGAGATCGAAGCCTACAACCGCCTCGTCGACACGGAAGACAGAAGGGAGGGCGTGCGCGCCTTCAACGAGAAGCGCAAGCCCGCCTTCAAGGGACGCTAGGCCGGGCCGCCGCTTCGCTCGCGAGCAGCCGCTCGAGGTCCTCGCGGCCCTGCTGCTGCAGCGCAATCAGTTGCTTGATCTCGCCGCGGTGCGGGCTCTGCTGCGCGAGCATCTCCTCGTCGTGGCGGCGAAAGCGCGTCACCACGCGCCGCGCGGCCATCGGCCCGAAATCGAGCGCGCGCAGCGCGGCTTCAGCAGCGTCGAGCGCCGAGCCGAAGGTCTCGCGCACGGCGGGGATGCCCAGGTCGGCGTACTCGAAGGCGTCGCTGCGGGCGTGGGCGCGCGCGATGATCTTCAGCGCCGGATAGCGCTCGCGCACTTGCCGCACGAGGCGCAGCGCGGCGACGGGGTCGTCGAGCGCGACAATGAGCAGCCGCGCCTTTGCGATGCCGGCCTTCTCCAGCAGGTCGAGGCGGGTGGCGTCGCCGTAATAGGCCTTGGAGCCGAAGCGGCGCACCAGCTCGATCTGGTTCGGGTCGTGGTCGATGACCGTGGCGTGCAGGCGCAGGCCGTTCAGCACGCGCGTTACCACCTGACCGAAGCGCCCGAACCCGGCGACGACCACTGGATTGGCTTCTGCGAAGACGTCGGGCCCGCGCGCGGCGCCCAGGGCGAGGCGCGGCGCGAGCACGCGCCCGTACAGGATCATGAGGAAAGGCGTCGTCAGCATCGAAGCAGCGGCGCTGGCATTCAGCAGGTTCAGCGTCGGGCGCGGCAGGATCTCGCCGGCGGCGGCGAACAGCACGAAGGCGAACTCGCCCGCCTGCGACAGGCCGAGCGCGAAAACCAGCGCATCGGCGGGCGCGCAGGTGCCGAAGAAGCGCGCGATGGGGTAGAGGAGCGCCGCCTTGAGGGCGACGATGCCGAGCGCAAGCCCGAGGACGACGAGCGGGGCGCGCACGAACAGGCCCAGGTCGATCGACATGCCGACGGCGATGAAGAAGAGGCCCAGCAGCAGCCCCTTGAACGGCTCGATGTCGAGCTCGAGCTCGTGGCGGTATTCGGAATCGGCGAGCATGACGCCGGCAAGGAACGCGCCGAGCGCCATCGACAGGCCGACGCTCTCCATCAGCGCGGCGACGCCGAGCACGATGAGCAGCGCGAAGCCGATGAAGATCTCGCGCTGGCCGCTGCCAGCGACCACGCGCAGCAGCGGCCGCAGCAGGAAGTGGCCCGCGGCGATGAGCGCCGCGATCATCGCCACGGCGCGCGCGGCGGCGATCCAGTCGAGCCCGTCGCGCGACACCTCGGGCGAGAGCAGGGCGAGCAGCAACGCGAGCGGGATCACCGCCAGGTCCTGGAACAGCAGCACCGAGAAGCTCGCCTGCCCGCCGGGCGTGGCGAGCAGGCGCTTTTCCTGCAGCGTCGCGAGGACGATAGCGGTGGAGGACATGGCGATGCCCGTGCCGGCGACGATCGCGATGGTGAACGGCTGGCCGAGCGCCCAGCCAATCGCCGCCGCCGCCGCCGCCGTGGCCGCGACCTGCGCCGCACCCATGGCGAAGATCGGGCGGCGCATCTGCCAAAGGCGCCGCGCATTGAGCTCCAGCCCGACGAGGAACAGCAGCAGCACCACGCCGAACTCGGCGAAGCCGAATATCGCCTCGGGATGCGTCACAAGCTTCAGCCCCCACGGCCCGATCACCATGCCCGCGGCGAGGAAGCCAAGCACCGAGCCGAGGCCGAGGCGCTTGAACAGCGGCACGGCGATCACGCCCGCGGCGAGGTAGATGAGAGCCTGGTAGAGAAAGCCGTGCTCGGTCATGTTCTTCTCCGCGAAAGGACGCGTGCAATAATCGCGTGCGTGGACAAGCCGGTCAACGCCGATCAGTTCAAGCTCGGCATGCGCGGCCTGGCGCACGCGGTGAACATCATCACCGCGGCGCACGGCGGGCGCCGCTACGGCATGACCGCGACCGCGGTGTGCTCGGTCAGCGCCGAGCCGCCGACGGTGCTCGTGTGTCTCAACCGCAGTTCCGCCACCCATGGCGGCGTCGCGAGGAGCAGGGCATTCTGCGTGAACGTGCTGCGCGCGGACGATTCCGACGTGTCCAACCTCTTCAGCGGCGTGCCGGCGGGCGAGGGGCGCTTCCAGTCGCGCGAGTGGTCGAAGCTCGCGACGGGCTCGCCGGTGCTGGTGGATGCGCTGGTGTGCTTCGACTGCCGCGTGGTGAAGAAGCTCGTGCACGGCTCGCACACCGTCTTCCTGGGCCAGGTGCAGCAGGTGCTGTTCGGCAAGAAGGGGCGGCCGCTGCTGTATGCCGAAGGCCAGTACTCCAAGCTCACCTCGCTCGCGCACGGCGAGCCGCTGCCGGAAGGGCTGGATTACTGGGGCTTCTGAGGCGCTTCCGGTATAATCCCCGGCCTCGCGCCCGTAGCTCAGATGGATAGAGTACTTGGCTACGAACCAAGGGGTCGTGGGTTCAAATCCTGCCGGGCGCGCCA
>JBBDXL010000185.1:0-12406 GCA_040902335.1 Burkholderiales bacterium | reverse complement strand
GCTGCGCACGCGGCGCGTCGGCGCGGCGGAGTTCGATGAGCTCATCGCCGCGGCCTACAACGACGCGGCCAACGGCGCCGCGGCGCTGGCCGACGACCTGTCGCAGGACATCGACCTCTCGCGCCTGCTGCAGGAAATCCCGAAGGTCGCCGATCTCCTGGACAGCCGCGACGACGCGCCGGTGATCCGGCTGATCAACGCGCTGCTGACCCAGGCGTTGCGCGACGGCGCCTCCGACATCCATTTCGAGGCGTTCGAAACCCGCTCGGTGGTGCGGCTGCGCATCGACGGCACGCTGCGCGACCTGATCGAGCCGGCGCGGGCGCTGCACGGCGCGATCGTGTCGCGCCTGAAGATCATGGCGCAGCTCGACATCGCCGAAAAGCGCCTGCCGCAGGACGGGCGCATCGCGCTGCGCGTGGCCGGCAAGCCGGTCGACGTGCGCGTGTCCACCATTCCGACCGGGCACGGCGAGCGCGTGGTGCTGCGCCTCCTGGACAAGCAGGCCGGGCGGCTCGACCTGTCGCAGCTCGGCATGGACGGCGCGACGCTCGAGCACATGGACCGCCTGATCCGGGAGCCGCACGGCATCGTGCTGGTCACCGGACCGACCGGCTCGGGCAAGACCACCACGCTGTACGCGGCGCTGTCGCGCCTCGATACCGCGGCGCTCAACGTCATGACCGTGGAGGACCCGATCGAGTACGACCTCGACGGCATCAGCCAGACGCCGATCAACGCGCGCATCGACATGAGCTTCGCGCGCGCGCTGCGCACCATCCTGCGCCAGGACCCGGACGTGGTGATGATCGGCGAGATCCGCGACCTGGAAACGGCGCAGATCGCGGTGCAGGCGAGCCTCACCGGGCACCTGGTGTTCGCGACGCTGCACACCAACGACGCGGTGAGCGCAGTCACGCGGCTGGTGGACATGGGCGTCGAGCCGTTCCTGCTCGCGTCCAGCCTGATCGGCGTGGGCGCGCAGCGCCTGGTGCGGCGCCTGTGCCTGGAATGCCGCAAGCCGTTCGTGCGCGAGGGCGTGACCTACTTCGCCGCGGTGGGCTGCCCGGCGTGCAACCGCACGGGCTACCGCGGCCGCACCGGCATCTACGAGCTGCTCACGGTCGACGACGACCTGCGCCGCCTGATCCACGACCGCGCCTCCGAGCAGGTGCTGCGCGCGCACGCCCTCGCCCGCGGCATGAAGCCGCTGCGCGACGACGGCATGCGCTGGGCCGCGGCGGGCGTGATCAGCCTGGAGGAAGCCGTGCGCGTGACGCGCGAGTAATCGCATGGAAGCCTTCCGCTATCAGGCGCTCGACGCCGCAGGCAGCGCCGTTTCCGGGGTGGTGCAGGCCGACAGCCCGCGCGCGGCACGCGCGCAACTGCGCGCGCGCGGCCTGCTGCCTTCGGCGCTGGCCAGGGTGCGCAAGCTCGCCCTCAGGCCCTGGGCGCGCGGCCTGTCCGCGGCGCAGCTGAGCCTGCTCACGCGGCAGATGGCGACGCTGCTCGACTCGGGCCTCACATTGGAGCAGGCCCTCGTCGCGCTGATCGAAGAAGCCGCGGCGCCCGCGACGCGCGAGGTGCTCGCCGGTGTCAAAGCCGAGGTCATGGCCGGCGCGTCTCTCGCGGCAGCGATGGGCAGCTACGAACGGAGTTTTCCGGAGTTCTACCGCGCCCTGGTGCACGGCGGCGAGGAGTCCGGGGCGCTGCCCACTGTGCTGCAGCACCTCGCCGACTACCTCGACGCGCGCCAAGCCCTGCGCCAGAAGACCGGCCTCGCGCTGCTCTACCCGGTGCTCGTTGCCGTGGTGGCGCTCGCCATCGTCGCCGGGCTGCTGGTCTACGTGGTGCCGCAGGTGGTGCAGGTGTTCAAGCAGTCGCGCCAGGCCCTGCCCCTGCTGACGCGGGCGCTGATCGGCCTGAGCGATTTCCTGCGCGTCGCCTGGCCGTTGCTCCTGCTGGCCGGCATCGGACTGGCGGCGCTTGCGCACTTCGCGCTGCGCCGCGCCGCGCTCCGGCGCCGATGGCATGCGCTGCTCCTCGGCCTGCCCTGGCTGGGTTCGCTCCTGCGCGGCGTGGACACGTCGCGCTTCGCCAGCACGCTGGCGATCCTCGTCGCCGGCGGCGTGCCGCTGCTCGGCGCGCTCGCCTCCGCCGCGCGGGTGATAGGCAACACGGTGATGCGCGAAGCGGTCGAGCGCGCCATCGCCCGCGTGCGCGAAGGCGTGAGCCTCGCCCGCGCGCTGGGCGAAACGCGCGCCTTCCCGCCGCTGCTGGTGCACCTGGTGGCGAGCGGCGAGCTGAGCGGCAGGCTCGAGCAGATGCTGGAGCGCGCCGCGCGCCTGGAGACCCAGGCGCTGGAGCGGCGCCTGGCGGTGTTCCTCACGCTGATCGAGCCGGTGATGATCCTCGCGATGGGCGCCGCGGTGCTGCTCATCGTGCTCGCCATCCTGCTGCCGATCATCGAGATCAACCAACTGGTGCGCTGAGGACGACATGACCATGCTCATTGCCGGAGCCCTGCAGAACGCGATCCTGACCAGCGCGCGCTTCTCGATCATCGCCACCGACGCGAAAGGCATCATCCAGCTGTTCAACGTCGGTGCCGAGCGCATGCTGGGCTACACGGCCGCCGAAGTGGTCAACCGCATCAGCCCGAGCGACATCCACGACCCCGAGGAGGTCAAGGCGCGCGCCCAGGCATTGAGCCTCGAGCTCGCCACCCCGATCGCGCCGGGGTTCGAGGCGCTGGCGTTCAAGGCCTCGCGCGAGATCGAGGACAGCTACGAGCTGACCTACATCCGCAAGGACGGCAGCCGCTTCCCGGCCGTGGTGTCGATCACCGCGCTGCACGGCGAGGACGGCCGGATCATCGGCTACCTGCTGATCGGCACCGACAACTCCGTGCGCAAGCTGGTCGAATCGAAGCTGAACGACGCCATGGCCGCCGCGGAGAAGGCCAATCGCGCGAAGACCGACTTTCTTTCCAGCATGAGCCACGAGCTGCGCACGCCGCTCAACGCGATCCTCGGCTTCGCCCAGCTCATGGAATCGGGCTCTCCGCCGCCGACGCCCGCGCAGAGGCGCAACCTCGAGCAGATCCTCAAGGCCGGCTGGTACCTGCTGGAGCTGATCAACGAGGTGCTCGATCTCGCGCTGATCGAGTCGGGCAAGGTGACGCTGTCGCGCGAGCCGGTCTCGCTCGGCGAGGTGATGCTCGAGTGCCGCGCGATGATCGAGCCGCAGGCGCAGAAGCGCGGCATCGCGATGGCGTATCCGCGATTCGGGGCACCCCTGTTCGTCAGCGCCGATCGCACCCGGATGAAGCAGGTCCTGATCAACCTGCTTTTCAACGCCGTCAAGTACAACGTGCCCGGAGGCGCGGTCACGGTGGAATGCACCCCGGCCGCTGCGGCCTCGATTCGAATCAGCGTGCGCAATACCGGGGCGGGACTCGCCCCGGAACAACTGGCGCAGCTGTTCCAGCCGTTCAACCGCCTCGGCAGGCAGGCCGGCGCGGAGGAAGGCACCGGCATCGGCCTGGTGGTCACCAAGCGCCTCGTGGAGCTGATGGGCGGCGCCATCGGCGCCGACAGCGTGGTCGGAGTTGGGAGCGTGTTCTGGATCGAGCTCGCCATGACGGACGCGCCGCAGACCGTGTTGCGACGCGCCGAGCGCGCAGCGCCGGCGCGGCCGAAGGTGCAGAAGGACGCGCCGCTGCGCACCGTGCTCTACGTGGAGGACAACCCGGCCAACCTGGAGCTGGTTGCGCAGCTCATCGCGCGCCGCCCCGACCTGCGCCTGCTGAGTGCGGCCGACGGCAGCCTGGGCGTGGAGTTCGCGCGCGTCCACCAGCCCGACGTGATCCTGATGGACGTCAACCTGCCCGGCATCAGCGGCAACGAAGCCCAGCAGATCCTGCGCGCGGACCCGCAGACGGCGCACATCCCCGTCATCGCGCTCAGCGCCAATGCGGTGCCGCGCGACATCGAGAAAAGCCTCGCGGCGGGATTCTTCAGCTATCTCACCAAACCGATCAAGGTCGAGCGCTTCATGGACGTGCTCGACACCGCTTTGAAATCCTCGCACAAGGAACCCGCGTGACCCTTGCAGAGCCGGAAATCCTCAACGCCAGCATCCTGATCGTGGACGACCAGGAGGCCAACGTCAGCCTGCTCGAGCAGATGCTGCGCGAGGCCGGCTACGCCCGCGTGTCTTCCACCATGGACCCGCGCGAGGTCTGCGCGCTGCACCGCAAGAACCGCTACGACCTGATCCTGCTTGACCTGCAGATGCCCGGCATGGACGGGTTCCAGGTGATGGAAGGCCTCAAGACGAACGAGTCGGACAGCTACCTGCCGGTGATCGTCATCACCGCGCAGCCCGGCCACAAGCTGCGCGCACTGCTCGCCGGCGCCCGCGATTTCATCAGCAAGCCGTTCGACCTGGCCGAGGTCAGGACGCGCATCCGCAACACGGTGGAGGTGCGGCTGCTCTACGGCAAGCTCGCCGACGCCAACCAGGTGCTGGAGCGCACGGTCGAGGAGCGCACCGCCGAGCTGCGCGAAAGCGAGGCGCGCTACCGCAGCCTGACGGAGCTCGCCTCGGACTGGTACTGGGAGCAGGACGAGAACGGAAAATTCACCAAGACGTCCGGCCCGGTCCTGGAGATGCTCGGGCTGCGCGTCGAGGCGCTGGCGGGCGAGGCCCGCGCCCGCCGCGTGGACGGCTGGAACGAGGCGGAGCGCGCGGCGCTGCAGGCCATCATCGAATCCCGGCAGCCATTCCTCGATTTCGTCTACAGCCGCGTCAATGCCGATGGCACCCAGCAAAGGTTCCAGGTGAGCGGGGAGCCGATGTTCAACCAGGCCTGCCGCTTCATCGGCTACCGCGGCGTCGGCGTCGAAATCTTCTCGAAGCGGTAGTACTGCCATGCAGCAAGCCAACGAATCGAGCCAGAACCTGCTTCTCGCCGCACTGCCCGCGGCGGAGTTCGAGCGCCTGGCCGGGCATCTGGAACGCATTCCGATGCGGCTCGGCGACATGCTGTACGAGCCCGGCCAGCAGCTGCAACATGCCTATTTCCCGGTCACGTCCATCGTCTCGCTGCACTACGTCATGGCGACCGGCGCGTCGGCCTCGGTGGCGGGCGTGGGCAACGAAGGCGTGGTGGGAATTTCGCTCTTCATGGGCGGGGATACCACGCCCAGCTCGGCCGTGGTGCAAACCGCGGGCGTCGCGTACCGCCTGGAGCGCCGCTGGCTGAAGCAGGAGTTCGAGCGCTCCGGCGCGATGCAGCATCTGCTGCTGCGCTACACCCAGGCGCTGATGACGCAGATGACGCAAACCGCCGTGTGCAACCGGCACCATTCCGTGGAGCAGCAGCTGTGCCGCTGGCTGCTGGTGACCCTCGATCGCATTCCCTCGGGCCAGATCGTCATGACGCAGGAGCTGGTCGCCAGCATGCTCGGCGTGCGCCGCGAAGGCATCACGGATGCCGCCGGCAGGTTGCAGGAGGCCGGCGTCATCCGCTACCGCCGCGGCCACATCACGGTGCTGGAGCGCGCCGGCCTGGAAACGCGCGTGTGCGAGTGCTACGCGGTGGTCAGGAAGGAATTCGGCCGCCTGCTGTCCGACGTGCGCCACCGGCAAGGCACCGCCATTGCTTAGAACGGTCCTGTTCGCTCTCGTGACCGGCCTGCTCTGGCCGCAGTTCGCCGCGGCGGCGCCGGTGGCGGTGCGCTTCGTGGAGGGCGTCACCCACGGATTCCTCGTGCTGCGCACGCTCGACGGCGTCCCGATCGCCTCGGGCGATCTGCTCCAGGCGGTGCGCGATGGGGCGGTGGAGAGCCGCATGGTGTTCCGCTTCAAGGACGGCTCGTTGATGGACGAGACGGTGGTGTTCACCCAGGAGCGCGTGTTCGTGATGCAGCGCTATCGCCTGCTGCAACAAGGTCCCGCATTCGACGAAGACACCGAGATCTCGCTGCAGCGCGCCTCCGGGAAATATCGCGTGACGGCCAAGGCGCGCAAGGGCGGGGAGGAGGAGGTTGTCGAGGGCACGCTCGACATGCCTGCCGACACCTACAACGGCATGGTCCTCAACATCGCGAAGAATATTCCCCAGGGGGCGCGCGAGACCGTTCACATCGTCGCCTTCACGCCCGCGGCGCGGCTCGTCGAGCTGGAGGTGACACAGGCCGGCGAGGACAAGGTGCTGGTCGGCGAGCTGGCGAAGAGCGCGACCCATTACGTGTTCAAGCCCAGGCCGGGCGCCTGGCTCACGCTCCTCGCCACCCTGCTCGGGCGCATGCCGCCGGACTCCCACGCCTGGATCGTCACCGACGAAGTGCCGGCGTTCGTGCGCTTCGAGGGCCCGCTGCACCCTGCGGGACCGGCGTGGCGCATCGAACTCACCAGCCCGCGCTGGCCGGATTAGCCGGCGTTCAGCTCCTGCGCAGGCCCGGCAGCAGTCCGGCGAGGCCCGCGACGAGCATCGCGATGCCCCCGACCAGCATCCAGGTGGCGCGGTCAGTCGGGGCGCCGGTGAAAAACCGGGAAATGTCGGAGCCGGGCGAATTCATCGCGTTCACGCCGAAAACGAGCAGCACCACGCCCCCGGCGAGCAGCGCGAGCGCGGCTGCCTTGAACATGCTCACGGCGCCTTGCGCCCGGAAATGACTTGCACCAGAAGAATGATCACCGCGATCAGCAGCAGCGCGTGGATCAGGCCGCCCAGCGTATTGGCGGTGACCAGCCCCAGGAACCACAGAACGACCAGCACGACGGCGATGGTGAAAAGCATGCCTGCCTTCCTTTGACGTGACGGGCCAATAATGCCCCTTGCCCCGGCGCTGTTCTGTGCGCTGGACGACATACGGGCGCCGGCCCCCCCGCGGTGCGGTGGCGAACATACGTGGGCCCATCCATCGGCGAGCATCGATGATCGGGCCGGTCGCCCTTCGCACCCCTACAAAGGAAGAGCCGCATGAATATCACCCTGAGCCTGGCGCCCCTGATATCGCTGCTGGCCGGAATTCTGATTCTGGTCGTGCCGCGCCTGCTGAACTACATCGTCGCGGCCTACCTCATCGTGGTCGGCATCATCGGCATCTTCCGCCTCGGCTGAGGGGGCACCCTCCGCGGGTGGCAATGGGTGTCACCGCACATGCCGCCCCCGGGCCCGTGCCGCAGGGTTTGTCGTACGTCCAGTATCGAACATAAGCACCCGATGCAAGGGTAATATGCGAGGGGTGGCAGTTGCCAAGCCGTTGCCCAAGATCGCCACCGGCATCGCGGGTTTCGACGACCTGAGCCGGGGCGGGCTGCCGCGCCGGCGCACCACGCTCCTCAAGGGCGGCCCGGGCTCGGGCAAGACCGTGTTCGCGCTGCAATGCCTGGTCAACGCCGCGCGCCGGCGGCAGGAACGCGGCCTGTTCGTGGCGTTCGAGGAAAGCAGCCGCCAGATCCTCGCCAACGCCGCGACCTTCGACTGGGGCCTGCCCGCCCTGATGAAGGGCAAGCTCTTCTTCCTCGACGCGCGGCTGTCGCCCGAGGTGGTGCACTCGGGCGAATTCGACCTGGGCGGCATGCTCGCCATGCTCAAGGCGAAAAAGGACGCGCTCGGCGCCGGCTGGATCGTGTTCGACGGCATCGACGTCCTGTTGACGCTGCTGCGCGACCCGGCCGCGGAAATGCGCGAGATCTACCGCATCCGCGACTGGCTGGCGGACAACGAGCTGAGCGCCATCATCACCGCGAAGACCGAAGGCGGGCTGTCGGACGCCGTGAACTACGATTTCATGCAATTCATGGTCGATTGCGTGGTGCGGCTCGCACGGCGCCTGGAGCACGGAGTTTCGCTGCACCGGCTGCAGATCACGAAATACCGCGGCTCGGATTTCGTGCCGGGCGAGTTCCCCGTGAGCTTCGGCGCGTCGGGGATGGAGGTGGCGCCGCCCGAGCCGGCCGAAATCCGGCACCCGGCCTCGACCGTGCGCATCTCGACCGGCTTCGAGCGCCTCGACAAGATGCTGGGCGGGGGCCTGTTGCGCGGCAGCAGCACGCTGGTCACCGGCCTTCCGGGCACGTCCAAGACGACGCTGGCCGGCAAGTTCGCCGAGGCCGCCTGCCGGCGGGGCGAGCGCACGCTGTTCGTGAGCTTCGACGAAGGCGCCGAGCCGCTCGTGCGCAACCTGGCGTCGGTCGGCATCCTGCTCAAGCCCCTTGTCGGGTCGGGGCTGTTGCGCATGTACTCGGCGCGCACCGAGTCCACCGCCGCGGAAGACCACCTCGCGAAGCTCAAGGCGCTGATCCGCGAGCACCGGCCGCGCTGCATGGTGATCGACCCGCTTTCGGCCATCGCCAAGGCCGGAGGCCTTGTCGCGGCACGCGCGGTCGCCAGCCGGCTCATCTACATGGTGAAGGACGAAGGCATCACCGTGTTCGTCACCGCCATCAACGTGGGCGACGATCCGGCGACCGAGGCGACCGAGCTGCAGATCTCGACCATCGCGGATACCTGGATCCACCTGTCCTACCTGATCCGCAGCGGGGAGAGGAACCGCGCCCTGACCATCATCAAGTCGCGCGGCACGCGGCACTCGAACCAGGTGCGCGAGCTGGTCCTGGGCAACGCCGGCCCGGTCCTGGCGGACGTCTATACCGCCGGGGGCGAGGTGCTGATGGGCACGATGCGCTGGGAGAAAGAGGACGAGGAGCGGAGCAAGACGCTGCAGCGGCGCGCCGACTTCGAGCGCAAGCGCCGCGAGCTGCAGGTCAGCGAAGCCGACACCCGCACCCGCATCACGGGCTTGCAGCAGGACCTGGAGCGGCAGCGCTCGGAGCTCGCGCTGTACTCCAGCGGCAATGAAGCGCGCATCGTTTCCTCGAGCGAGCGCGAAAAAGAGCTGCGCAGGATCCGCAGCGCCGATCCCGCGAATCCTAACGGCGGCGACGGTTCCGCAAACAGGGGAAAGAAGGCAAGGAAGGCGGTGCGCCATGCGCGCTAGGAAAACCGTGAAATTGCGGCTCTACGTCGCGGACAGCGCGCCCAATTCGGCGCGCGCCATCGCCAATCTCGCGGCGATCCGCAAGGAGCATCTGCAGTTCAGCTTCAAGCTCGAGATCGTCGACGTGCTGAAGTTTCCGCTGCGCGCGCTCGCCGACGGCATCCTGGTGACGCCGCACCTCGCCAAGCTCTCGCCCCTGCCCGCCGCGAAGATCGTCGGCGACCTCAGCAATCGAAGCCGCGTGCTGCTGGCGCTGGGCGTCAAGCGATGAGCGTGGCGCGGGCGCTGCGGCTGGTGACGGGCGGCCCCGAGCGCCGCGCGATCGAGGCCGGCGAGGTCGATGCGGTCATCGACCCGGCCAACGGCCGTGTCCTCCTGTTGCCTGAAGCAAAGCGCGCGCTGTCATCGACCGGCGGCGAGACGGCAAACCGCCTGCTCGCGGCCCTGCCGCGCCAGGACTACCAGCGCCTGCTGGCCGAGCTGGAGCTGGTCGCGCTCGCTTACGGCGAGGTGCTCTACGAGCCCGGCGAGCGCATCCGGCATGTCTACTTTCCAAACGACGCCATCGTGTCCCTGCTGACGGTGGTGCAGGACAAGGCGCTGGAGGTCGGCCTGGTCGGCCGCGAAGGCATGGCCGGGATTGCCCTGGCGCTGGGCGCGGAGCGGGCGCAGGAGCGCGCCATGGTCCAGGGAACCGGCAGCGCCCTGCGCATGAAGGCCGCCAGCCTTCACGAAGCCCTCGAGCACTGCGTCCCCTTGCGGCGCGAGCTGCACCGCTACGCCTACACCAAGCTGGTCGAGGCCCGGCAGACTGCCGCGTGCACCCGCTTCCACGGAGTCGAGGAGCGTCTCGCCCGCTGGCTGCTGATGACCCACGACCGCGCGCGCGCGGACCGCTTGCATCTCACCCATGAATTTCTCGCCTACATGCTCGGCGTGCGGCGCGCCGGGGTAACGCAAGCGGCGAGCGCCCTGCAACGCCGCCGGCTGATCGACTACCAGCGCGGCGACATCCGCGTTCTGGACCGCAAGGGCCTCGAAGCCGCCGCCTGCGTTTGCTACCGGATCGTCAAGGCGCTCGCGGGCTGAAGATCGACGACCACCAGCAGGTCGTCGCCGAAGCGAGGCACGCCGAGCGTCGTCATCAGCTCGCGCTCCTGCGCCGCGGACTCGAGCCGCAGAAAGCACAGCGCCCGCCGTTTCTCGGCCTCGGCCATGGTCAATATGTCGATACGCGTGAGCTTGCCGAATTCGGCGCACAGTGCGCTGACCGCGGTACGCACGCTGGCGGCGTCGCCGCACGCGGCAAGCGATTCCGACCAGTCCCGGGCTGTCATAGCCACCTCCGCTTCAATCGCCGAGCGCAATTGCAACGCGTTGTTGAAGCCATTATCCGCCTCGGCCGAGGGCTTTCCGTTCGCCAGCGTACAGATGGCGGGGCGGCCGGGGACGATCATGGGCTCGGGCATCCGGCGCCTCCCCGCTTTTCCCCCACTTAGCCGGATGCCCGCAGTACCTGGCCCGGCGGCAGCGATCCTGCCCCGGGCCTTTCTTTTTTGCGGGGCGCCTAGCGGCCGAGCAGCGCCCCGGCCGGATGCAGCGACTCCACCCGGTCGCACACGACCTTGGCGATGGCGACGAGCGGCGCGCAGAGCAGCAGCCCCCAGATGCCCCACAGCCAGCCGAAGAACAATAGCGCGATGAACAGCACCGCGGCGTTCACGCGCGCGAAGCGGCTCTGCAGCCAGGTGGTGAACAGCAGCCCGACCGCGGCCGCCAGCGCGAGCGACGCGCCGGCCACCGCGAGCCCGGACAGCAGCGAGTCGAACTGCAGGTAGGCGGCGAGGCCGCTCGCGAGCGCCACCGCCAGCGGGCCGAGGTAGGGAACGAAGTGCAGCACCCCGGCGGCCACGCCCCAGACCGGCGCGCGCTCGACGCCGAGCGCCGCGAACGCGAGCCAGGTGCCGATCGCCAGCAGGACATTGGCAAGGACGCTGGAAAACAGGTAGCGCCGGATCTGCGCGTCGATTTCCTCGAGCATGCGCACGGCGTCCTTTTTCGCCGTCAGCGTAGGCCCGACCAGCTCGAGGAGCTTGCGCCGGAAGTGCTCGCCCGCGGCCAGCAGGAAGTAGGCGAGCAGCAGGACGATCGGCGCTTGCGCCACGACCGCCATCAGCAGGCGGGTCTGCGCGAGCATGTAGTCGTTGAGCCAGGGCACGGGCTCCGGGGCGCGTTCCGTGCGTGCCGCCCGCGCCGGTTTGGCCGGGCCCGCGGCATCGGCGGCGGCGCCTTCCAGTTCCTTGGCCGCCTGCTGCACGTTGTGCAGCGCCGTCGGCCCCGCCGCGCGCCCTTCACTCAGTCCCTGCCGCAGCTTGCGCGCGGCCTCGGGAAGTTTCTGCGCCATGGCCGCGGCGTCGTCGCTCAGCGAGAACGCCATCCAGGAAAAACCGCCGGCCAGGGCGGCGAGCACCAGCGCCGCCGACGCCGCGCGCGGTATGCGGCACCGGCAGAGCCAGTCCACCGCGGGGGACAGCGCGTAGCTCGCCAGGATTCCGATCAGCAGCGGGATGACGAAGGCGCGCGCGAGGTACAGCGCCGCCACGATCGCGAGGAGCGCGAGCAGCGCCGGCGCGCGCGCGGTCACCGGCTTGGTCCCGCCCTCAGGCGCCGGCTTGGAGCGCGCCGTCGACGATTCTCACCTTGTCGCCGGCACGCCACGCCGGCTGGAGGTCCTCGGTGATCACGCGGACCGCCCCGCTCTCCATGCGCACCGTGACCTCGTAGCGCTTGACCGACCTCGCGCGCCGCTCGATGTCGTTGCCGAGCACCGCGCCGCCGACCGCCCCGACCACGGTGGCGAGCTTCCTGCCGTCGCCGTGCCCGACCTGGCTGCCCAGCACGCCGCCGACCACGGCGCCGCCCGCCACGCCGAGGCCGGTGCCCTTGCCTTTGTCCTCGACCTCAACCACCGACTGCACGATGCCGCACTGCAGGCAGACGGCGGCGACCGGCACCGGCGCCGGGGCGCGAGCCCTGGCGGCGGCGCGGGGCGGGTCGAGCTTCGTGGCGAGGGCAGGCTCGGCGGGCCCGCCCGCGGTGCCCGGAATCCAGCCCATGAAGGCCGCGATGCCGGCGCCGCAGAACACGATGAGGGCGATGCCCGCGATCCACATCAGCGGGTGTATGGGCTTGGTTTGAGTTTGCATGGTGGCACGCTTGCCTGCTGTGTCTCAGCGGATGCTGAGCGGAAGATGCATGGTGGGGGCGCGGCGCCGCGAGTTCTGCCGGTTGGCGCACATAGCCGATTGATTTTCTGAGCGATTCGCGGCGCTTCTGGTCCGTACGAGAGCGCACACAGAAGGGTCTGTACTATATCGTACCAAAGGAATTAG
>JBBDXL010000184.1:0-1811 GCA_040902335.1 Burkholderiales bacterium | reverse complement strand
GGTCTAGACCGCGCGGTGCATGGCGGAAAGCCCCGCCAGGGGCTAGGCTCCCCGTGCAAGGGGGATCGCGTGGCAATCCAGCTCGCGGCGGATGTCGCCGAGGCAGATTTCGCGTGGACGATCGGCAGCCTGTGCCAGATCAACCGGATTGCGTTTGATCCCGCGCTCCTGCTGCAGAAATTTCCCGCGCCGCATTCGGTGGGGCAGCTGATCGAGGCGCTGCGCGCGTTCGGGTTCCGCACCGGCGAAGGCAAGCTTGCAAAGAGCGTTTATCCCTGTCTCGGATTCCTGAGTGGCGAAGCGCCGAAACCGGCGCTCCTGGTGAAGCGTGACGCCGAGCAGCTGCTCTATTTCGTCGCCGGCAGCCAGAGCGCGCAGACGGCGCCGGTTTCGGCGCTGAAGGAGCAATTCGAGGCCGATGTGCTGCTGGTGCGGCACGAATCGGCCAAGGACCTGGTGGCCGAGGACGGCGCGCCGGCGGCGTCGAAATTCGGCTTTCGCTGGTTCTGGGCGGAGCTTCTGAAGCACAAGCGCATCTGGCGCGACGTGCTGCTCGCCTCGTTCTTCATCCAGCTGATCGGCCTCACCACGCCGATCGGCACCCAGGTGGTCATCGACAAGGTGGTCGTGCACCAGACCGAGAGCACGCTGATCGCCATCGCCGTGGGGCTGGGCATGTTCCTGCTGTTCGGCGCGGGGATGAGTTGGCTGCGCCAGTACTTCGTCCTGCACACCGGGAACCGGGTGGATGCGGTGCTCGGGAGCCAGGTGTTCAAGCACCTCTTCCGGCTGCATCTGCCGTACTTCGAGCACCGGCCCACGGGGACGCTCGTCGCCCGGATGCATGCGGTGGAGACGGTGCGGGAATTCACGGCCGGGGCGGCGGTGTCGGTGATTCTCGACTTCCCGTTCCTGCTCATCTTCGCGGCGGTCATGTTTGCCTACAGCTGGCAGCTCACGCTGATTGCCCTCGGGATCCTTTTCGTGGTGGCGGGCCTGTCGGTGGCGGTGACGCCGATGCTGCGGGCGCGGCTCAATCGCCAGTTCCTGCTCGGGGCGCGAAACCAGGCGTTCCTCACCGAGTACGTGGCGGGCATGGAGACCGTGAAGTCGCTGCAGATGGAGCCGCGGCTGGAAGGGCGGTACGACGAGATGCTGGCTTCGTACCTCGGCGCGGGCTTCGCCACGCGCCAGCTCTCCAATACCTACAACGTCATCGCCAACGCGCTCGAGCAGACGATGACCTTGTCGATCCTGTGCGTGGGCGCGCTGCTCGTCATGCAGCACGACGGCTTCACCATCGGCATGCTGGTCGCGTTCCAGATGTTCGCGAGCCGGTTGTCGCAGCCGATGCTGCGCCTTGCGGGACTGTGGCAGGAGTTCCAGCAGGCGTCGATTGCGGTGAAGCGGCTCGGCGACATCATGGACGCGCCGGCGGAGCCGCACGCGCTCACGCCCTCGCGCAGCACCGGCGGCAAGGGCGAGATTCGCATCGAGAACCTCTCATTCCGCTACTCGAACGAGCACCCCTACCTGTACCGCAACCTGAGCCTGGCGCTCGCCCCGGGCAAGCTCACCGTGCTCACCGGGGCCTCGGGCTCGGGCAAGAGCACGCTCGCCAAGCTGATGCTCGGCTTCTACCAGCCGAGCGACGGCAGGATCACCATCGACGGCCGCGATCTGCGCCACCTGCCGGCGAACGAGCTGCGCCAGACTTTCGGCGTGGTGCCGCAGGAGACCGTGCTGTTCTCGGGCACGCTCTACGAGAACCTGATCGCCGCCAACCCGAACGCCGGCTTCGGCGACGTGGT
>JBBDXL010000183.1:8506-66839 GCA_040902335.1 Burkholderiales bacterium | reverse complement strand
CCTGGGCGATCTTCGGCATATTCCTGCTCGGCTTCGTGTACCTGATGCCGATGGGGGTCGCGGGCGCCGCGCGCATGGCCGTAGCGCGGCTGACGCGGAAAGCGCAGAATAGCCACACTGGATCCCCCTGAGGAGGAGGAAACCATGAAATTCGTACCCATCGCAGCACTGCTCGCCGTCGCGCTCGCGTCGCCGGCGGCCCTGGCGCAGAAAAAGTACGACCCGGGCGCGAACGACAAGGTGATCAAGATCGGCAATACCAACCCCTACAGCGGCCCCGCGTCGGCCTACGGCACCATCGGCAAGGCGATCAGCGCCTACTGGAAGATGGTGAACGAGCAGGGCGGCGTCAACGGCCGCATGATCGAGTTCATCTCCTACGACGACGGCTACAGCCCGCCGAAGACCGTGGAGATGGCGCGCAAGCTCGTCGAGCAGGATCAGGTGCTGCTGCTGTTCCAGACGCTCGGCACGCCGTCCAACACCGCGATCCACAAGTACATGAACTCGAAGAAGGTGCCGCAGGCCTTCGTCGCCACCGGCGCCACCAAGTGGAACGATGCGCGCAACTTCCCCTGGACCATGGGCTGGCAGCCGAACTACCAGACCGAAGGGCGCATCTACGCCGGGCACATCCTGAAGAACAACCCCAAGGCGAAGATCGGCGTTCTTTACCAGAACGACGACTACGGCAAGGACTACCTCAAGGGCTTCAGGGACGGCCTGGGCGACAGGGCGGCGAGCATGATCGTGAAGGCAGTATCCTACGAGGTGACCGATCCAACGGTGGATTCGCAAATGGTGCAGCTGCAGGCCGCGGGCGCGGACACGTTCTTCAACATCACGACGCCCAAGTTCGCCGCGCAGGCGATCCGCAAGGCGTACGACACCGGCTGGAAGCCGACCCATTATCTCAACAACGTTTCCGCGTCGATCGGCTCTGTGCTCAAGCCTGCCGGACTGGAGAAATCCGTGGGACTGATCTCCACGCAGTACTTCAAGGACCCCAACGACCAGCAGTGGAAGGACGATCGCGCCGTGAAGGAATGGGAAGCCTTCATGAAGAAGTACTACCCCGAGGGCAACACCGCCGATCCTTTCAACGTGTACGGCTACACGGTCGCGCAGACCCTGCACCAGGTGCTGAAGCAGGCCGGGGACAATCTGACGCGCGCCAACATCATGAAGCAGGCGGCGAGCCTGAGGGACTATCGGCCGGAGACTTTGCTGCCGGGCATTCGCATCAATACCGGCGGCAACGATTACGCGCCGATCGAGTCGGAGCAGCTGATCCGCTTCACCGGCCAGCAGTGGGAGCGCTTCGGGCCGATTCTCGGCAAGTAGCGCGCGGCGCGAAGGGCGCGACCTCTAAGGGACAGACCTGAAGGTCTGTCCCTACACGCTCGCCTCCTCGTGGCGGCGCAGCGCCTCGCCCCAGTTCTTTTCCCAGTCGTTGCCGACGAAATCGCGCACCGCGCCGTCGGCGAGATAGAAGCGGTTCGGGATCTGGAACATGGCGAGCGAAAGGTTGCCTTCCGGGCCTGCCCAGGCCTCGTGGCGGCTGCCCGCCGGGCGCCACACGAAATTGCCCGCCGTCACCGTGCCCTCGCCGCACACCAGCGTGCCCGAAAGCAGGTAGGTCTGCTCGATCAACACGTGCTCATGGTCGGGCAGCTTCGCCCCCGGCCCCATCTTCAGCAGCACCGTCAGCAGGCCGGAGTCGCGGTCGATCAGCAGCGTCTTCGCTTCGACCCCCGGAAAGGACGTTTTCTCCCAGGGCAGCGCCACCACGTCGACGAAGCGCGACGCCTGCGGCGGCAGATTGGCATGATTGCTCGCTTTCGGTGTGATTCCAGCCATGCGATCCTCCTTTAAGCCTTGCGGTGCTCTCCCACGCGGACAATCTTCATGGTGTTGGTGCCGCCCGCCTTGCCGATCGGCTCGCCGATGGTGAGCACGATGAGGTCGCCGTCCTTCACCACGCCATTCTCGACCAGCACATTCTCGGCCTCCTGCAGCAGCTCCTCGCGGTCGTGGCCGACGTATTTCACCATCAGGGGGTAGGTGTCGCGGAACAGCGCGCAGCGGTAGCGCGTCTGCGTCTGCGAGGTGAGCGCGTAAATCGGCACGCCGCAATTGAGGCGGCTCATCCACAGCGCGGTGGCGCCGGACTCGGTGAGCGCCGCGATCGCCTTCACCTTGAGATGAAACGCCGTGAACAGCGCCCCCATGGCGATCGACTGGTCGACGCGCGTGAAGACGCGATTCAGGAAATCCTGCTCCAGGCTCACCGACTGCGTCTGCTCGGCCTCGACGCAGATGCGATCCATGGCCTCGATCGTCTCCACGGGATAGCGCCCGCTCGCCGATTCGGCCGAGAGCATCACCGCGTCGGTGCCGTCGAGCACCGCGTTGGCGACGTCGGAAACCTCGGCGCGCGTCGGCACCGGGCTGGCGATCATCGACTCCATCATCTGCGTCGCCGTGATGGTGAGCTTGTTGTGCTCGCGCGCGAGCCGGATCATGCGCTTTTGCAGCGCCGGCACCGCCGCGTCGCCCACTTCCACCGCGAGGTCGCCGCGCGCCACCATGATGCCGTCGCAGGCGCCCATGATGCTAACGAGCGCCTCGTGCTTCACCGCTTCCGCGCGCTCGATCTTGGCGATCAGCATGGCCTTGCCGCCGGCCGCGCGCATCAGCTCGCGCGCCATGTACATGTCGGCGCCCGACTTGGGAAACGACACCGCGAGGAAGTCCGCGCGGATTTTCGCCGCCGTGCGGATGTCCTCCATGTCCTTGGCGGTGAGCGCCGCCGCAGTCAGCCCGCCGCCCTGGCGGTTGATGCCCTTGTTGTCCGAGAGCACGCCGCCGTGGCGCACGCGGGTATGCACCTCCTCGCCGCGCACCACCGTCACCTCGAGCACGATCTTGCCGTCGTCGAGCAGGAGCACCGCGCCTTCCTCGACGTCGCGCGGCAACTCCTTGTAGTCCAGGCCGACGCGTTCCGCGTCGCCCTGCGCGCAAGTCGCGTCGAGGATGAAGCGCGCGCCCTTCTCCAGCGTCACCTTGCCGTCCTTGAACTTGCCGATGCGGATCTTCGGCCCCTGCAGGTCGCACATGATGGCGACGGTGCGCCCGCACTTGCGGCTGATTTCCCTGACCAGCTCGGCGCGCTTTTCGTGGTCGGCGGCGGTGCCGTGCGAGAAATTGAGCCGCACCACGTCGACGCCCGCGCGCACCATGCGCTCGAGCACCGCGGGATCGCTGGACGCGGGGCCGAGCGTGGCGACGATCTTGGTGCTGCGGAGCATCAGGCCCGTTCTTCCAGAATCGCGACGGCGGGCAGCGTCTTGCCCTCGAGGAATTCGAGGAATGCGCCGCCCGCAGTGGAAATGTAGCTCAGCTTGCCGGCGATGCCGAACTTGTTAATCGCGGCGACGGTATCGCCGCCGCCCGCGATGGAGAACGCCTTCGAGTCGGCGATCGCGCGCGCCAGCGTCTCGGTGCCCTTCGCGAAGGCGTCGTTCTCGAACACCCCCACCGGTCCGTTCCAGACGATGGTGCCCGCCGTCTTGAGAGACGCCGCGAGCAACTCGGCGCTCTGCGGCCCGATATCGAGGATCATCTCGTCGGCGGCCACGTCTTTCGCGGGCTTGGTGACGCCGCTCGCGGCGTCGAGGCTTTTCGCCACCACCACGTCCACGGGCAGCGGCACCTTCGTCAACTCCATGATGCGCTTCGCCTCGCCGATGAGGTCCTTTTCCGCGAGCGACTTGCCCACCGGCATGCCCGCGGCGAGAAGGAAGGTGTTGGCGATGCCACCGCCGACGATCAGCTGGTCCACCTTCTTCGCCAGCGCGGCGAGGATGGTGAGCTTGGTCGAGACCTTGGAGCCGGCGACGATCGCCACCAGCGGGCGCGCCGGCGCGGCGAGCGCTCTTCCGAGCGCGTCGAGCTCGGCGGCCATCAGCGGCCCCGCGCAGGCGACCTTCGCGAAGCGCGCCGCGCCGTGCGTGGTGGCCTCTGCGCGGTGCGCGGTGCCGAAGGCGTCGTTCACGTATACGTCACACAAGGCCGCGATCTTTCGCGAGAGTGCCTCGTCGTCCTTCTTCTCGCCTTTGTTGACGCGGCAGTTCTCGAGCAGCACGACGTCGCCGGGCTTCACCTCGACCCCGTTCACCCAGTCCGCCACCAGCGGCACCGGCCGGCCCAGCAGCTCGGCAAGCCTCTTGGCCACCGGCGCGAGCGAATCCTCGGGCCTGAGCTCGCCCTCCCTGGGCCGTCCGAGGTGCGAGGTCACCATGACCGCCGCGCCCTGGTCGAGCGCCATGCGGATTGCCGGCACGGAGGCGCGGATGCGCGTGTCGTCCGTGATCCGCCCGGCCTCGTCCTGCGGCACGTTCAGGTCGGAGCGGATGAACACGCGCTTGCCGCGCAGCTCCTGATCCGCCATGCGCTTGAAGCGCATGCGGCTACTTCGCGTTCATCAGCGCAACAGCCGCGTCCAGCATGCGGTTGGAGAAGCCCCATTCGTTGTCGTACCAGGAACCGACCTTGACCATCGTACCGCCGGTGACTTTGGTGAGGCTCGAGTCGAAAATCGAGCTGGCGGGATTGTGGTTGAAGTCCGAGGACACGAGCGGCTCGGCGTTGTATTCCAGAATCCCCTTCAGCGGCCCGTCGGCGGCCTTCTTCACCGCCGCGTTCACCTCGTCCGCCGTAGTGGCTTTCTTCGCTGCGAAGGTCAGGTCGACGATCGAGACATTGATGGTCGGCACGCGGATGGCGTAGCCGTCGAGCTTGCC
Organism: Burkholderiales bacterium; assembly: GCA_040902335.1. GTDB lineage: Bacteria > Pseudomonadota > Gammaproteobacteria > Burkholderiales > SG8-39 > JAABQT01. Next base: position 62,034 of record JBBDXL010000183.1, on the reverse strand, counting down.
GTTCAGGTGCGGCAGCACCAGGCCCACTGCGGCGGCCGCGCCGGTCTTGGTCGGAATCATGTTCTGCGTCGCCGAGCGCGCACGCCGCAGGTCCTTGTGGAAGACGTCGGTGAGCACCTGGTCGTTGGTATAGGCGTGCACGGTGACCATCAGGCCGTTCACCACGCCGATCGAGTCGTCGAGCGCCTTGACCAGCGGCGCGAGGCAATTGGTGGTGCAGGAGGCGTTGGATATCACCGTGTCGGAGGCCTTCAGGGCGCCGTGGTTGACGCCCATGACGATGGTGCGGTCGACGTCCTTGTCGCCCGGCGCCGAGATGATCACCTTCTTCGCGCCGGCGGCGAGGTGGCCCGCGCCGCCCTTCGCCTTGCCGGTGAAAAGCCCCGTGCACTCGAGCACCACGTCGACGCCGAGCGCCTTCCAGGGCAGCTTCGCCGGGTCGCGCTCGGCGAGTACCTTGAGCTGGTCGCCTTCGACGGCGATGCCGTCGCCCTCCACCGCGACCGAGCCGGGAAAGCGCCCGTGCGCGGTGTCGTACTTCAGGAGGTGGGCGTTGGTCTTGGCGTCGCCGAGGTCGTTGATGGCGACGAACTGCAGGTCGTGCTTCCTGCCGCCCTCGTAGTGCGCGCGCAGGATCATCCGGCCGATGCGGCCGAATCCGTTGATGGCTACCTTGATGGTCATGGGACGACGCTCCTTACCGCTTTTTCGACGTGCTCGGCCGTGAAGCCGAAGTGCTTGAACAGGTCGCCGGCGGGCGCGGATTCGCCGAAGCGGTCGATGCCGACCACCGCGCCCTGCAGGCCCACGTACTTTCTCCAGAAATCCGTGACTCCCGCCTCGACGGCGACGCGCGGCAAATTGGCCGGCAGCACGCCGTCGCGGTAGGCCGCGTCCTGGCGGTCGAACACGGTGGTCGAAGGCATGGAGACTACACGTACCGGGACATCCGCCTCCGCGAGCCGCTTTTGCGCCGCGAGCGCGAGCGGTACTTCCGAGCCGGTCGCAATCAACACCGCTTTCGCCCATGGGGCGTCGGACAGCACGTAGCCGCCGCGGCGCACCTGGGTGAGCGCTTCCTCGCCGCGCAGCGCGAAGGCGACGTTCTGGCGCGAAAAGAGCAGCGCACTCGGGCCGTCGCGGCGCTCGAGCGCGCAGGTCCACGCCACCGCCGCCTCCACCGTGTCACAGGGCCGCCACACGTCCATATTGGGTATGAGCCGCAAACTGGCCGCATGTTCCACCGGCTGGTGCGTCGGGCCGTCTTCGCCGAGCCCGATCGAGTCGTGCGTGAACACGTAGATCACGCGCTTGCCCATGAGCGCCGCCATGCGCAGCGCGTTACGCGCGTAGTCCGAGAACACGAGGAACGTGCCGCCGTAGGGGATGAAGCCGCCGTGCAGCGCGACGCCGTTCATGATGGCGCACATGGCGAACTCGCGCACGCCGTAGAACAGGTAATTGCCGCCCGCTTCGCGCGTGATGACGCGCGAGGTTTTGGCCATGGTCAGGTTCGAGCCGGTGAGATCGGCCGAGCCGCCGAGCAGTTCCGGCAACTCCGGCAGCAGCGTCTCGAGGACGTTCTGCGACGCCTTGCGCGTGGCGATGGTTTCCGCCTTGGCGTGCGCATCGGCGATCAGCCGGCCGACGCGCTGCTCGAAGTCCGCGGGCAGGTCGCCCGCCATGCGCCGGCGGAACTCCGCCGCATCGGCGGAATACTGTGACGTGTACCGCTCGAAAAGTTTCGACCACCTGCGCTCGGCGCGCTTGCCCGCGGCGCGCGCGTCCCAGCCGGCGAAGATGTCCTGCGGGATCTCGAACGGCGCATGGGGCCAGCCGATTGCCGCGCGCGTAGCGGCCACCTCCGTCTCCCCAAGGGCCTCGCCATGCGCCTTGCCGGTTCCGGCGCGCGTCGGCGCGCCCTTGCCGATGACGGTCTTGCAGCAGATGAGCGTCGGCCGCGATTTTTCCCGCTTTGCCTTCTTCAGCGCCTTGTCCACCGCCTCGACGTCGTGCCCGTCCACGTTGGCGATCACCTGCCAGCCGTAGCCGGCGAAGCGCTTGGGCACGTCGTCGGTGTACCAGTTCGCGATGGGGCCCTTGTCCGAGTCGATCGAGATGCCGTTGTCGTCGTACAGCGCGACCAGCTTGCCCAGGCCGAGCGTGCCGGCGAGCGAGCAGGCCTCGTGCGAGATTCCCTCCATCATGCAGCCGTCGCCGAGGAACACAAAAGTGTGGTGATCGACCAGGTCGAACCCGGGTCGATTGAAGTGCTCCGCGAGCAGCTTCTCGGCGAGCGCCATCCCGACTGCGTTGGCGACGCCCTGCCCGAGCGGTCCCGTGGTGGTCTCCACGCCCGGCGTCAGGCCGTACTCCGGGTGCCCTGGCGTCTTCGAGCCCAGCCGACGAAATCGCTTCAATTCCGCCATCGGCAAGTCGTAGCCCGTGAGGTGCAGCAGCGCGTACAGCAGCATCGAACCGTGCCCATTCGAGATGACGAAGCGGTCTCGATTGGGCCAGGCGGGGTTGGCGGGGTTGTGCCTGAGGTGCCGGTGCCACAGCGCCACGGCGATCTCCGCCATGCCCATGGGCATGCCGGGGTGGCCCGACTTGGCCGCTTCCACGGCGTCCATCGCCAGAGCGCGCAGCGCGTTGGCGAGATCGGAATCCGTTGCGGCGGGAGGAGTCATGAGCGGGGAAGGCCGGGATTATCTCGGAAACGCGCAGCGTGCGAAAGGCGCGGATCGCGTTTCAGGCGTAACGCGCCGCCATCTTGTCGAGCGCTATGGGCTTGATGCGCGGCGCCTGCCCGGCGCAGCCGAAAGCCTCGAAGCGCGCTTTGCACACGCCGCGCGCCGCCGCGGTCGCGTCCCTGAAGAACTTGCGCGGGTCGAACTCGGCGGGGTCCTGCGCCATCGCGCGGCGCATCGCCCCGGTCATCGCCAGGCGGATATCGGTGTCGATGTTCACCTTGCGCACGCCGTGGCGGATCCCTTCGACGATGGCCTCGACCGGCACGCCGTAGGTCTCCTTGATCGTGCCCCCGTATTCGCGGATGACCTGCAGCCACTCCTGCGGCACCGACGACGAGCCATGCATCACGAGATGCGTATCGGGCAGGCGCGCGTGGATTGCCTTGACGCGGTCGATCGCCAGCACATCGCCCGTCGGCTTCTTGGTGAACTTGTAGGCTCCGTGCGAGGTGCCGATGGCGACGGCGAGCGCGTCGACGCCCGTGCGCGCCACGAAGTCGGCGGCCTGCGCCGGATCGGTGAGCAGCTGCTCGCGCGAAAGCTTGCCCGCGGCGCCGACCCCGTCCTCCTCGCCCGCTTCGCCGGTCTCGAGCGACCCGAGGCACCCGAGCTCGCCCTCGACCGAGACGCCCACCGCGTGCGCCATCTCCGCGACCTTGCGCGTCACCGCGACGTTGTAGTCGTACGACGCCGGCGTCTTCATGTCCTCCTTGAGCGAGCCGTCCATCATGACGCTGGTGAAGCCCGAGCGGATCGAGCTCTGGCACACCGCCGGGCTCGCGCCATGGTCCTGGTGCATGACGAGGGGGATGTCCGGGTACGCCTCGACTGCCGCCTCCACCATGTGGCGCAGGAACGCTTCGCCCGCGTACTTGCGCGCGCCCGCCGAGGCCTGCAGGATCACCGGGCTCGCTGTGTCCTCGGCCGCCTGCATGATGGCCTGGATCTGCTCCAGGTTGTTGACGTTGAACGCCGGCACGCCGTAGCCGTGCTCGGCGGCGTGGTCGAGCAGTTGCCTGAGAGAAACCATGGCCATGCGAAGCCTCCTAGCCTTTGCCGAGCGCGAGCTTCCTGCGCTCCATCAGGCGCCAGATCATCGGGGTGAAGATGAGCTGCATGGCGAGGTCCATCTTGCCGCCGGGCGCGGCGATGGTGTTCGGCCGCGACATGAACGAGTCGTGCAGCATGGTCAGCAAGTAAGGGAAATCGATGCCGCGCGGGTTGGCGAAGCGGATTACGAGGAAGCTCTCGTCGGGCGCCGGGATGTGGCGCGCGATGAAGGGGTTCGAGGTGTCCACCACCGGCACGCGCTGGAAGTTGATGTGCGTCTGCGCGAACTGCGGAATGATGTAGTGCACGTAGTCGGGCATGCGCCGCAGGATGGTGTCGGTCACCGCCTCGGTCGTGTAGCCGCGCGCCCCGCGGTCGCGGTGCAGCTTCTGGATCCACTCCAGGTTGATGACGGGCACCACGCCGATCAGCAGGTCCGCGTGGCGCGCCACGTTCACCTTGTCGGTGACCACCGCACCGTGCAAGCCCTCGTAAAACAGCAGATCGGTGTCCGGCTCGATGTCCTGCCACGGCGTGAAGGTGCCGGGCTGCTGCGCGTAAGGCGCGGCCTCCTCCGCGTTGTGCAGGTATTTGCGCGAGCGCCCGCGGCCGGTGGCGGCGTAGTCCCGGAACAGCGCTTGCAGCTCCTCGAACAGGTTGTTCTCGGGCCCAAAGTGGCTGACGTGCTGGTTGCCGCGCGCGAGCTCCTCGGCGATTCTCTGCTTCATCCCGGCGCGGTCGTAGCGGTGGAAGGCGTCGCCCTCGACGAAGGCGGCCTTGACGCCCTCGCGGCGGAAGATCTCCTGGAAGGTGCGCATCACCGACGTCGTGCCGGCTCCCGAAGAGCCGGTGATGGCGATGACCGGATGGCGCTCGGACATGGCGCGGCTTCCGGCCTCAGTGCGCGGCGCGGAACAGGCCGCGCGTGCCGAACAGCGGCGCGTCGTAGGGCTTTTCGTTGAAATCGCGGTGGTACTGCTCGATGCGCTCGACCTCGTGGCGCGCGCCGAACACGAAGCCCGAGCGCTGGTGCAGGCCTGCCGGCGCCACATCGAGCACGGGGCCGTAGCCCGTGCTGGCGCGCCCGCCCGCCTGCTCGATCACCATGCCGATGGGGTTGGCCTCGTAGAGCAGGCGCAGGCGCCCGCTGCGGTTCGCTTCACGCTCGTCGCGCGGATAGAGGAACACGCCGCCGCGCATCAGGATGCGGTGCGCCTCGGCCACCAGCGACGCGATCCAGCGCATGTTGAAGTCCTTGCCGCGCGGGCCGCTCTTGCCCGCCATGCACTCGTCGACGTAGCGCTTCACCGCCGGCTCCCAGAAGCGGCTGTTGGAGGCGTTGATCGCGAACTCCGAAGTCTCCTCAGCGATACGCAGGCCGGGATGCGTGTAGATGAACTCGCCGATCTCGCGATCGAGCGTGAAGCCGTGCACGCCGCGACCGAAGGTGAGCACCAGCATGGTGGTCGGGCCGTAGATCGCATAGCCCGCGCACACCTGGCGCGCGCCGGGCTGCAGGAAGGCGCGCTCTTCTTCGCCCGCGACGCCCTCGGGACAGGCGAGCACCGAGAAGATCGAGCCGACCGAGACGTTGACATCGATGTTGGAAGAGCCGTCCAGCGGATCGAAGGCGAGCAGGTAGCGCCCGCGCGGGTGCTCGTCCGGTATGCGGTACGGGCGCTCGAGCTCCTCGCTCGCCATGCCGGCGAGATGCCCGCCCCACTCGTTGGTGCGAAGGAAGATGTCGTTGGCCAGCACATCCAGCTTCTGCTGCTCTTCACCCTGCACGTTGCGCTCGCCGGTGCCACCGTGCACCCGGGCGAGCGCGCCCTTGCCCACCAGGGTCGCGATGCGCTTGCAGGCGAGGCGGATGTCGTTCACGAGCGCCGTGAAGCCGCCGGTGGCGCCGGGATGGCGGCGCTGCTCGCCGATGATGAACTCGGTGAGCGTGGTCTCAAGCTGAGGCATGCGCTTCCCCCAGCAGCCGCCCGAGGCGCGGCAGGTCGAGCCCTTCGAGCGCGGGCAGGACCAGGTCCGCGTCGGAGAAATCCTCTTGCGCAGTCCAGCGCGAAGGGGTGACCACCGTCGCCAGGCCGGCCGCCTTCGCGGCGCGCAGGCCGTTCAGCGAATCCTCGAAGGCGATGCAGGCTTCCGGCGCGAGGCGCAGGCTGGCGAGCACCAGCCGGTAGATGTCGGCCGCGGGCTTTTTCTCCTTCACCTGGTCGCCGCAGGCGATGACGTCGAAACCGATGTCGGACGCGGCGCCGAGGTTGGCCTGCAGCAGCGCGTTGACGTTCGCCGAGGTCGTGGTGGAGGCGATAGCGAGCTTGAGTCCCGCGTCGCGCGCCGCGCGCAGCAGCGGCAGCACGCCGGCACGAAACGGGCGCTGTCCACGCACCAGCAGCTCGGTGTAGATGCGCGTCTTCGTGTCGTGCAGCGCGGGCACGATGTGCAGCAAGCGCTCGCGCTCGGCCGCCGGCACGCGCAGGGTGCCGATGTAATGCCGCAGGCGCTCCTTGCCGCCCGAGATCGCGAGCAGCCGCGCGTAGAGTGGCGGGCTCCAGTCCCACCACAGCGCGAGCTCGATGAACGCGGCGTTGAACGCCTGGCGGTGCGTCTCCTCGGTGTCGGCGAGCGTGCCGTCGAGGTCGAAGATCAGCGCCTTAAGCATGGGGCAGCGTGAAGGCGGTGCCCAGCGTCTGGCGGACGTTGTCGTAGCCGATTAGCCGCACGACGTGGTCCGGGTGCGCCCGGTGGCAGGCCTCGGCCTCCGCCAGCACCTGCTCCGCGCTCGACTCGCCGAACAGCGGCAGCTTCCACATGGTCCAGTACGAGCCGACCGCGTTCTGCGGCGCGGTGTGCTCGATCGCCGGCGACCAGCCGCGCTTCAGGAGGTAGGCGACCTGCGCACGGATGCGCTCCGCCGACATTGGCGGGAGGTACGAGAATGTCCCGAACCTGCGGCTCGCCGGGTCGCCCAGGCTCGACTTGTACTCCTGCATCGCTGCGCTGCTCATGCTGCCTCCTGTGCCGCCCGCGCCACGTCGAGCGTGTCGACCGTGTCGAACTCGAATTTAATTTCTTTCCAGGTTTCCATCGCGGCCTTGAGCTCCGGGCTCGACCTGGCCGCGGCGACGAGAATGTCCTTGCCTTCCTTCTCGAGATCCTGGCCCCGGTTGCGCGCCTCGACGCAGGCCTCGAGCGCGAACCGGTTCGCCGCGGCGCCCGCGGCGTTGCCCCAGGGATGGCCCAGCGTGCCGCCGCCGAACTGGAACACGGCGTCGTCGCCGAAGATCGCGAGCAGCGCCGGCATGTGCCAGACGTGGATGCCGCCCGAGGCCACCGCGAAGGCGCCCGGCATCGAGCCCCAGTCCTGGTCGAAGAAGATGCCGCGCGAGCGATCTTCCTTCACGAAACGCTCGCGCAGCAGGTCGATCCAGCCGAGCGTCGCTTGGCGGTCGCCCTCGAGCTTGCCCACCACGGTGCCGGTGTGCAGATGGTCGCCGCCCGAGAGGCGCAGCGCCTTGACCAGCACGCGGAAGTGGATGCCGTGGTGCCGGTCGCGGTCGATCACCGCATGCATGGCGCGGTGGATGTGCAGGAGCACGCCGTTCTCTCGGCACCAATTGGCGAGCCCGGTGTTCGCGCAGAACCCGCCGGTGAGGAAGTCGTGCATGATGATCGGCATGCCGAGTTCCTTGGCGAACGCGGCGCGCTTGTACATCTCCTCAGGCGTGGGCGCAGTGACGTTGAGATAGTGGCCCTTGCGCTCGCCCGTCTCGGCTTCGGCCTTGCGAATGGCCTCGGCGACGAAGCTGAAGCGGTCGCGCCAGCGCATGAAGGGCTGCGAGTTGACGTTCTCGTCGTCCTTGGTGAAGTCCAGTCCCCCGCGTAGCGCCTCGTACACCGCGCGGCCGTAGTTCTTGGCGGACAGGCCCAGCTTGGGCTTGATGGTGCAGCCGAGCAGCGGCCGGCCGTACTTGTCCATCTTGTCGCGCTCGACCTGGATGCCGTGTGGCGGCCCGCCGCAAGTCATCACGTAGGCGATCGGGAAGCGCACGTCTTCCAGGCGCAGGGCGCGGATCGCCTTGAAGCCGAATACGTTGCCCACCAGGGAGGTGAACACGTTCACCACCGAGCCTTCCTCAAAGAGATCGATCGGGTAGGCGATGAAGGCGTAGAAGCAGGTGTCGTCGCCCGGCACGTCCTCGATCCTGTAGGCGCGGCCCTTGTAGTACTCCAGGTCGGTGAGGAGATCGGTCCACACCGTGGTCCAGGTGCCGGTGGAGGACTCGGCCGCCACCGCGGCCGCGGCTTCCTCACGCGGTACGCCGGGCTGCGGCGTGATCTTGAAGCACGCGAGCAGGTCGGTGTCCTTGACCACGTAATGCGGCTGCCAATAGGCCTGCCGGTAGTCCTTTACCCCGGCGCTGTATTTGCCGGCTGCTGCGGGCTGTGCCATGCGTTCCTCCTGGAAGGCTCAAGCGCAGCCTAGCCCCCTCGGGGCATAAGGGCTATTCACATTTTGTTGGCCCTGCCATAAGATTTATTTTGGTTTTCCGGGGAAACGAAATGAGAAGCGCCACACTGCGACAGCTGCGCACCTTCACCGAGGTGGCGCGGCGCCTGAGCTTCACGGCCGCTGCCAAGTCGCTGCACCTGACGCAGCCCGCGGTCTCGATGCAAGTGCGCCAACTCGAGCAGGCGGCCGGCTTGCCGCTGCTGGAGCAGGTCGGCAGGCGGTTGCACCTCACCGACGCCGGCCGCGAGCTGCTGCGCTACGCGGCCGGCATCTCCGACCTCCTGCGCGAGGCGGAAGACGCCATGAAGGCGCTGCAGGGGGTGGGCGGCGGGGAGCTCTCGCTCGCCGTGACCTCCACGGCGAAGTACTTCGCGCCGCGCCTGCTGGCCGAATTCCGCCGCAGCCACCCGGAGGCGCGCCTGCGGCTCGCGGTGAGCAACCGCGAGGCGGTGGTGCGCGAACTGACCGAAAACACCGTGGACCTCGCGGTCATGGGGCGGCCGCCGCGCGGCCTGGACACCGAGGCCGCGCCTTTCGCCAAGCATCCGATCGGCATCATCGCCGCGCCCGAACACCCGCTGGTGGGCCGCAAGCGGCTGCCGCTCGAGCGCCTCGCCGGCGAGACCTTCATCATCCGCGAGCGCGGCTCGGGCACCCGCGCCGCGATGGAGCACGTGTTCGCCGAGCGCGGCTTCAAGGCAGGCGAGACGCTCGAGATGAGCAGCAACGAGACCATCAAGCAGGCGGTGATGGCCGGGATGGGCATCGCGTTCCTGTCGATGCACACCATCGGCCTGGAGCTGCGCGCCGGGCGGCTGGCACTGCTCGCGGTGAACGGCTTGCCGGTGATGCGCGAGTGGTACGTCATCCACCGGCGCGGCAAGCGGCTCTCCCCGGCGGCGCAGGCGTTCAAGTCGTTCCTGCTCGAGCAGGGCGCAGCGCTCATCGAGCGCGCCGTGGGCTGAGCGCGCCGCTCGCTACAATCGGCGCCATGGCCCTGCTGCCCTTCTCCAGCCCCCAGGACTTCGAGCACCGCGTGCACGGCGCGGGAAGCGCCGAAGGCCTGTGGTTCGTGTTCCGCGGCGACCGGCTGCTGGTCGAGGTGGGACCGCCCGACCCGCGGCCCGGCGACGACCCGCGCGTGCGGGAACGGCCGAGCTGGGCGCGAGTGCCGTTGCAGAAAAACAACAATCCCTTGTGGTCTACGCCGGTCCGTGCGCTATATCTAGGGGGGCTACGCGGCCTCGATTGCTGGGCCGCGGAGCTCGCCGAGGCGGGGCCACCGCCGGGCCACGACTGGGTCGGCCTGCGGGCCCTGTTCTCGGTGCTGGAGGACGCGCACTTCGCGCTCGCGGGCCGGGCGCTGCAGCTGCTGCAGTGGGACCGCGACCACCAGTTCTGCGGGCGCTGCGGCACGCCGACGCAGCCGCGTGCCGAGGAGCGGGTACGCGTCTGCCCGGCGTGCAAGCTCGCCGCCTACCCGCGCGTGGCCCCCGCGGTGATGGCCCTCGTGCGCCGCAAGCGCGAGCTGCTCCTCGGGCGCAGCCCGCATTTCCCGAGCGGCATGTACAGCGCGCTCGCCGGCTTCGTCGAGCCCGGCGAGACGCTCGAGCAGTGCGTGGCGCGCGAAGTCGCCGAGGAGGTCGGCGTAACGGTGACGAACCTCGCCTACTTCGCCAGCCAGCCGTGGCCATTTCCCCACAGCCTGATGATCGCCTTCGTCTGCGATTGGGTCGACGGCGAGATCCGGGCGCAGGACGGAGAAATCGAGGCCGCGGATTGGTTCGACGTATTGCAATTGCCTAAACTTCCAAGCAAAATCTCGATCGCGCGGCGCCTGATCGACGCGGTTTCTGCGGAGATCCGGCGCCAAATTTAAATCGGCGCTTAGCTTCGCATGCGTAAGTGCGGGGCGGCCCAAGCGGGGTATTGCACGAATTGAACGATATCGAACGACTCGGTTTTTCGCCGCAAGGCGGACACGCGGGGGCGCAGCCTGGAGCAGATCGTGCAGGGTTGCGCCTTCTCGTTTTTCGGGGGGAACGGACATGAACGGTCTGCATCTCATCGGTGACCTGGGCGGCTGCCGCTGCGACCCGCGGCTGCTGCTCGACGGCGCGGAGTTCAAGGACAAGTGCCTGGAATTCGTGCGCGACGCCGGCCTGACGACGATGGACGCGAGCTTCCACCAGTTCGACGGCTCCGGCTTCACCGGCACCGTGGTGCTCGCCGAGTCGCACCTCGCCATCCATACCTGGCCCGAGAAGCAGGGTCTGACGCTCGACGTCTACGTCTGCAACTACAGCGACGACAACAGCCACAAGGCGCGGAAGCTGTTCGAGGCCATCGTCGCCTACTTCCAGCCCACCGAGTGCGCGCGCCATGAGGTGGAGCGCGGCGGCCACCTGCTGATGGAGCCGCTCAACGACTCGACCGGCTTCTACATCAAGGCCGCGCGCCAGGTCGGCGACTGGCAGACGCGCTTCCAGCGCTTGCAGATCTACGACACGCCGCACTACGGCAAGATCTTCCGCCTCGACGGGTACAACATGACCTCCGAGAAGGAGGAGTTCGTCTACCACGAGAACCTGATCCACCCGGCGCTCACCGCGCACCCGGCGCCGAAGAAGGTGCTGATCATCGGCGGCGGCGACGGCGGATCGTCGGAAGAGGCGCTCAAGCACCCCTCGGTCGAGCAGGTGACCCTGTGCGAGATCGATCCGGACGTGATCCAGGTGGCCAAGGAGCACTTCCAGGCGGTGCACAACGGCGTGTTCGACAACCCGAAGCTGCGCGTGCTGATCGGCGACGGCATGAAGTTCGTGCGCGAGACCCAGGAACGGTTCGATCTCATCGCGCTCGACCTGAACGACCCCATGGGGCCGGCCGAGGCGCTCTATTCGGCCGAGTTCTTCCAGCAGTGCCGGCACGCGCTCGCCCCGGGCGGGGCGCTCGTGCTGCATATCGGCTCGCCGGTCGCGCAGCCCGAGCGCGTCGGCGAGCTCGCCCAGCGCCTGAACGGCATCTTCCGCATCGTGCGGCCCTACACCCTGTACATCCCGCTCTACGGGTCGCTGTGGGCGATGGCGGTGTGCTCGGACAAGCTCGACCCAAAGGCCTACACGGCCGACGAGATCGACCGGCGCATCGAGCAACGCAAGGTGACCGAGCTCCGGTACTACAACGGCGAGACGCACGAGGGCGTGTTCGCGCTGCCCAACTTCGTGCGCGACCTGGTGACGCCGCCGCGGCTCAAGCAGCAGACGCGCAGCCGGCGGCTGGGCGTCGTGCGGGCGGCTGCGAAGTAAGCAGCTAGTAGCGGGCCCCAGCCTTCAGCAGCAGCGATTCGCTCGCGCCGTCGCCGTTGTCGCGCGCCATCTCGAGGGCGACCTCGCCGCCCGGCGCCTGCAGGTTCGGATCGGCGCCGCGCTCGAGCAGGAGCTGCACCATGCCCGCGTCGCGCAAGAGCACGGCCGCCATCAGCGGCGTGAGGCCGTTCGAGTCCGGCTTGTCCACCCAGCGGCCAAGGTCGAGCAGTTCCGACACCGCCTCGCGATCGCTGTACAGCACCGCGGTCATGACGTCGTTGTACTTGGGCGTGATGGCCGGCGGACCGCGCAGGGCCTCTACGGCGGGCGGCGCGACAGCTGGGAGCGCCGCCAGGGGCGGCGCGGGCTTGGTCTCGGCAGCGGGCGGCGATGCGCTTGCGGCAGGCGCGGGTGCCGCCGCCATCACGACGGGTGCCGGCTTGGGCTCGGGCGCGGGCTTCGCCACCGGCTCGGGCTTCGGGGCCGGCTTCGCCGCCGGCTCGGGTTTCGGCTCGGCCTTGGCCGCGGGTGCGGGCTTGGGGGCAGGCGCCGCGACCGGCTCGGGCTTCATCGCGGCGTCGGCAACCGGCACTGGCGCCGCCGGCGCCTTGGCGACAGCGAGCGGAGCTGGCTTCGGCTTGGCCTGGACCGGCATGGGCGGGGGCGTTTCGTCCAGCAATACCGGCAGGTACTCGTAGGCGAGGTAGCCCAAGCCCGCGACCAGCACCAGCGCGAGCAGCCCCACGCGCGCGCGATCGGACGCGAGCCCGCCGCCCTTCTCGGAGGCCTCGCCCGCGTCCTTCTTCCTGCCAAAGCCGAACATGGTGCCTCCTTGGCGATGCTCAGTCGGTCGTCTTGAGAACGTCGCGCACGATTTCGAACAGCCGGTCGATGTCGCTCTTCGCGATGATGAGCGGCGGGGCGAGCGCGATGATGTCGGCCGCGACGCGGATGTAGGCACCCCGTTCGAACGCCTTGATGTGGGCGTCGAGGGCGCGTGCGCCCGGCGCCCCGGCGCGCGGCGCGAGCTCGATGGCGGCGATCAGGCCGATGTTGCGGATGTCGATGACGTTGGGCAGGCCCTTCAGCGCGTGCGCCTGCTCCTCCCAGTAGGACGAGAGCTCGGCCGCGCGCGTGAAGAGCCCCTCCTCCTCGTACACCTGCATGGTCGCGAGCCCCGCGGCGCAGGCAAGCGGGTGCGAGGAGTAGGTGTAGCCGTGCGGCATCTCGATCGACTTCTCCGGTCCCGTCATGAACGCCTGGTACAGCTGCTCGCGCATCAACACGGCGCCCATCGGCACCGTGCCGTTGGTGATGCCCTTGGCGGTCGTGATCAGGTCCGGAATGACGCTGAAATGCTGGGTGCCGAAGGTCTTGCCGAGCCGCCCCCAGCCCGTGATCACCTCGTCGAAGATGAGCAGGATGCCGTGCCGGTCGCAGATCGCGCGCAGGCGCTCCAGGTAGCCCACCGGCGGCACCAGCACGCCGCCGGAACAGGCGACGGGCTCGACGATCACCGCGGCGATGGTCGAGGGGTCGTGCAGCGCGCACAGGCGCTCGAGGTCATCCGCCAGCTCCGCCCCGTGCCTGGGCTGCCCGCGCGAGAAGGCGTTCCTCTCGGCATCGTGGGTGTGGCGGATATGGTCGACCCCGGCCACCAGTGCGCCGAAGATCTTGCGGTTGCCGACCACGCCGCCGACCGCGGTGCCGCCGAAGTTCGCGCCGTGGTAGCCGCGCTCGCGGCCGATGAGGCGCACGCGGTGGCCCTCGCCGCGCGCGCGGTGGTAGGCGAGTGCGAGCTTGAGCGCCGTGTCCACCGACTCGGAGCCCGAATTGGTGAAGAACACGCGCTTCAGGTCCCCGGGCGCGAGGCTCGCCACCTTGTCGGCGAACTCGAAGGCGAGCGGGTGGCCCATGTTGAACGGCGGCGCGAAATCGAGCTCGGCCACCTGCTTTTGCACCGCCTTGACGATCTTCTCGCGGCAGTGCCCGGCGTTCACGCACCACAGGCCCGAGATGCCGTCGATGAGCTTCCTGCCCTCGGGCGTGTAGTAGTGGATCCCTTCCGCGCGCGCCAGCAGGCGCGGCGCCTTCTTGAAGTGCCGGTTCATGCTGAACGGCATGAAGAAGGCCGAGTTCTCGAGGTTGGGGAGCGTGGCGCGATCGTTCATGTCGGTTCTCCTAGGCTGCCGCGCGGGCCGCGCCCGCGATTTCCGCCTTGCGCAGCGCGGCGCGCAGCAGCACGTTGCAGCCGGCGGCCAAATCCGCCGGCGTGGCGCTTTCGATCTCATTGTGGCTGATGCCGCCCTCGCAGGGAATGAAGATCATCGCGGTGGGGGCAACCCGCGCAATGTACACGGCGTCGTGCCCGGCGCCGCTGACGATATCGAGATGGCTGCAGCCGAGCGCAGCGGCCGCCTCGCGCACGCTCGCCACCAGCGCGGCGTCGAACTCGCAGGGCTTGAAATACACGTTCTCGCGCAGCTCGATCTGCACCCGGCACTCGGCCTCGATCTGCTTCGCGGCGCGCTTCAGCTCCTCGCACATCGCATCCAGCGTCGCCGCCTTCGCGTTCCGGAAATCCACCGACGTGCGTACTTCGCCGGGAATGACGTTGCGCGAGTTCGGCTTCACCTGCACGAAGCCGACGGTGCCGCGCGCGTAGTCCGGGAACGTGCGGGCGATGCGATTGACGTCGAGCACGAGCCGGCTCGCGCCGATCAGGGCGTCGCGCCGCAACTCCATCGGCGTCGGCCCGGCGTGCGCGTCCTGGCCGAGCACGGCGACGTCGTACCAGCGCTGGCCGAGCGCGCCCTGCACCACGCCGATGGTCTTGCGCTCGTTCTCCAGGACCGGGCCCTGCTCGATGTGCGCCTCGAAATAGGCGCCGAGGCGGTGCGGCCGGGCGGCGCCGGCGTAGCCGATTGCCTGCAGCGCGTCGCCGACCGCAATGCCCTCGATGTCCTTTTGCACGCGCGCGTGCTCCAGGGTGAACACGTTCGCGAACACCCCCGAACCCATCATCACCGGCGTGTACCGCGAGCCTTCCTCGTTGGTCCAGGACACGACCTCGAGCGGCGCGCGCGTGGCGACGCCCGCGTCGTTCAGCGTGCGCAGCACTTCCAGCCCGGCCATGACGCCATAGGCGCCGTCGAACTTGCCGCCCGAGGGCTGCGAGTCGAGATGGCTGCCCATGGCCACCGGCGGCAGCGCCGGATCGGCGCCCGCGCGGCGCGCGAAGATGTTGCCGATGGCATCGACCTCCACCGCGAGGCCGGCCTCGCGCGCCCAGCGCGCGAACAGGTCGCGCGCGCCCCGGTCCTCCTCGGTCAGCGTGAGCCGCTTCACGCCGCCCTTGGGCGTGGCGCCGATTCTCGCCAGCTCCATGAGCGAGCGCCAGAGCCGGTCCGCGTTGATGCGCAAGTTGTCCATGGCGGCGATTGCTGTGGGCTAGCTTACCCCATAGCGCGATGATCCAGGCGGCCTCAGCCCGGCCAGGCGGCGATCTTCTGCTTCTGCTCGCCCAGGCCGCGTATGCCGGCCGTCACCATGTCGCCCGGCTTGAGGAACACCGGGTCGGGCTTGATCCCCATGCCGACGCCCGGCGGCGTGCCGGTGGTGATGATGTCGCCGGGCAGCAGCGTCATGTACTGGCTGACGTGCGAGACGATCTGCGCGACGCTGAAGATCATGGTGCGCGTGTTGCCCGACTGCATGCGCTTGCCATTGAGATCCAGCCACATGTCGAGCGCCTGCGGATCCTTCACCTCGTCGGTGGTCACGAGCCAGGGGCCGATCGGCCCCGCAGTGTCGAAGCCCTTGCCCTTGTCCCACTGGCCGGTGGCCATCTGGAAAGCGCGCTCGGACACGTCGTTCACCACGCAATAGCCCGCGACGTGCTCGAGCGCCTTGTCGACGGCGACGTACTGCGCCTTGGTGCCGATCACCACGCCGAGCTCGAGCTCCCAGTCGAGCTTGGTCGAGCCCTTGGGCTGGATCACGTCGTCGTACGGGCCGCTGATGCAGCTCGTCGCCTTGGAAAACACGATCGGCTCGGTGGGAATCGGCGCACCCGTCTCCTTGGCGTGATCGCTGTAATTGAGGCCGATGGCGATGAACTTGCCGATGCCGACGTAGGGCACGCCCAGGCGCGGGCTGTTGGAGACCACCGGCAGCGACTCGGGTTTCACCTTGGTCAGCATCTTCAGCCCGCGCGGCGACAGCTCGTTCGGGCCGATTTGGGCAACCACCTTGGACAGGTCGTGAAGCTTGCCCTCGCCGTCGATCATGCCGGGCTTCTCGAACTCGTCCTTGCCGTAGCGGCACAGCTTCATAGGGTCATTCCCCCGTCGATGGAATACATGTTGCCCGTCGCGAACAGCGACTCGTCCGAGGCGAGGAACACCAGAATGCCGGTGATGTCCTCGACGCTGCCGAGGCGGCCCATCGGCTGCCGGGCGATGAAGTCCTTCCGCGCCTGCGCCGGGTCGGCGAAGGCGTTGATGCGCTCGCCGAGCGAGGGCGTGTCCACGGTGCCCGGGCCGATGCAGTTGCAGCGGATGCCCTGCTTCACGGAGTCGGCGGCGATCGCCTTGGTGAGACCCACCACCGCCGCCTTGGTGGCGCCGTAGACGAAGCGGTTCGGCAGCCCCTTCACGCTCGAGGCGATCGACGACATGTTGATGATCGAGCCCTTGCCCTGCTTCAGCATCGCGGGCAGGAACGCGCGCGTCACCAGGTACATCGACTTCACGTTGAGATTGAAGCTGAAGTCCCAGTCCCTGGGCGTGCACTCGAGGATCGTGCCGTGGTGCACGAAGCCGGCGCAGTTGAACAGCACGTCGATGGCGCCCACTGCGGCCGCGACCTTCGCAATGGCAGCCTCGTCGGTCACGTCGAGCACGCGCGTGCGCATGCCGTCCTTGCCTTCCAGCCCGGCGAGCGCGTTGGCGTTGACGTCCGTCGCCCATACTTTCGCGCCTTCGCGCGCGAAGGCGAGCGCGGCGCCGCGGCCGATGCCCTGCGCGGCGGCGGTGATGAATGCGGTCTTGCCTGCGAGTCTGCCGGCCACCGTTGTTGTTCTCCCTGAACGGGCAGCGATTATACTTCGCGCATCCGAGGGGGAAGATGAACCAGCTCGACCTTTCAGGTCGCTGTGCGATCGTCACGGGTGGCCTGATCGGCATCGGCGCGGCGATCGCGCGCCGCCTCGAGGCTTCGGGCGCCAAGGTGCGCATCTGGGACGTCGGCGACAAATCCGACCCGGTGGACGTGACGGACCTGGAGGCGATCGAACGAGCGACCGCCAAGGCGATGGCCGCACTGGGGCGCATCGACATCCTGGTGAACAACGCCGGCATCGCCGGCATGACCAAGCCGGTGGTGGATTACCCGGTGGCGGAGTGGAAGCGGGTCATCGACATCGATCTCAACGGGCCTTTTCTCTGCTGCCGCGCCGTGGTGCCGCACATGGTGAAGGCGAAGTACGGGCGCATCGTCAACATCGCCTCGATCGCCGGCAAGGAGGGCAATCCCAACGCCGCGGCCTACGCTGCCGCCAAGGGCGGCGTCATCGCCTTCACCAAGGCGCTCGGCAAGGAGCTCGCGCTGACCGGGGTGCTGGTCAATTGCGTGACCCCGGCCGCGGCGCAAACGGCGATTCTCGACCAGGTGACGCCCGAGTTCGCGAAGTTCATGCTGTCCAAGATCCCGATGGGGCGCTTCGTCAAGGTGGAGGAGATCGCGGCCATGGCCTGCTGGCTCGCTTCCGACGACTGCTCGTTCTCCACCGGCGCGGTGTTCGATATTTCAGGAGGCAGGGCGACCTACTGACATGGCCAGGAAGACGATTGCGCTGCGCAGCGTGCAGTGGTTCGGCCGCCAGGACATCTACGGCTTCATCTACCGCAGCTGGGTGAAGAACCGCGGCATTCCGCAGGACCAGTTCGACGGCCGCCCCGTGATCGGCATCTGCAACACCTGGTCGGAGCTCACCCCCTGCAACACGCACTTCCGCGTGCTCGCCGAGCACGTGCGCAACGGCGTGCTCGAGGCGGGCGGCTTCCCGCTCGAATTCCCGGTGATGTCGCTGGGCGAGACGCTGCTGCGGCCCACCGCGATGCTCTACCGCAACCTTGCCAGCATGGACGTCGAGGAGTCGATCCGCGCCAACCCGCTCGACGGCGTGGTGCTGCTCGCCGGCTGTGACAAGACCACGCCGGCGACGCTGATGGGCGCGGCGAGCGTCGACCTGCCGACGCTGCTCGTCTCGGGCGGGCCGATGCTCTCGGGCAAGTACCGCGGCACCGACATCGGCTCGGGCACCAATACCTGGTCGATGTCGGAACAGCTGCGCGCCGGCAGGATCACGCTCGAGGAATTCCACGAAGCCGAGTCCTGCATGCACCGCTCGCACGGGCACTGCATGACGATGGGCACCGCTTCCACCATGGCCTCGATGGTGGAGGCGCTCGGCGTCGGCATGCCGGGCAATGCGGCGATTCCGGCGGTGGACGCGCGGCGCAACGTCCTCGCACGCATGGCGGGCCGGCGCGCCGTAGAGATGGTGAAGGAGAAGTTGCAGCTCTCGAAGATCCTCACCAAGCAGGCGTTCGAGAACGCGATCCGCGTCAACGCCGCGATCGGCGGCTCGACCAACGCCGTGATCCACCTCATCGCCATCGCGCGGCGCATCGGCGTCGATCTCGAGCTCGCCGACTGGGACCGGCTCGGGCGCGGCGTGCATACGCTCGTCAACCTCATGCCCTCGGGCAAGTACCTGATGGAGGATTTCTATTACGCGGGCGGCCTGCCGGCGGTGATCCGGGAGCTCGGCGAGAACGGCAAGCTGCACAGAAACGCGCTCACCGTCAACGGCCGCTCGCTCTGGGAGAACAACAAGGACGCGCCGTGCTGGAACCGCGACGTGATTCATACGTTCAAGAAGCCTTTCAAGAAGGACACCGGGATCGCCGTGCTGCGCGGCAACCTCTGCCCCGACGGCGCCATCGTCAAGCCTTCGGCGGCGACGCCGAAGCTGCTCAAGCACCGCGGCCGCGCCGTGGTGTTCGAGAACATCGAGGACTTCCACACGCGCATCGACGATCCCAACCTCGACATCGACGCCAAGTGCATCATGGTGCTGAAGAACTGCGGACCCAAGGGCTACCCGGGCATGGCCGAGGTCGGCAACATGCCGCTGCCGCCGAAGCTCCTGAAGAAGGGCATCACCGACATGGTGCGCATCTCGGATGCGAGAATGAGCGGCACCGCCTATGGCACGGTGATCCTGCACGTGGCGCCCGAGGCCGCGGCGGGCGGGGCGCTCGCGCTGGTGGAGAATGGCGACACGATCGAGCTCGACGTCGCCAGGCGCAGGCTGCAGCTCCTGGTGTCGCCGAAGGAACTCGCAAAGCGGCGGGCCAAATGGAAGAAACCCAAGGCGCCGCTCGCGCGCGGCTACTGGAAGCTGTACTTCGACCACGTGCTGCAGGCGCACGAGGGCGCCGACCTCGATTTCCTCGCCGGCAAGAGCGGCGCGTTCGTGCCCCGCGACAACCACTGAGGAGGCTCGCATGCTGCCAGCCGCCGAACTCACCATCCGCCTGCACCCCGACGACGACGTCGTCATCGCGCGCGTGGAGATTCCCGCGGGCACGCTGGTGCAGAAGGAAGGCGTGCGCACGGAAGCAATGATCCCGGCCGGCCACAAGCTCGCCACGCGCGCCGTCGAACCCGGCAAACCCGTGCGCCGCTACAACCAGATCGTCGGCTTCGCCAACAGGGCGATCCGGCCGGGCGAGCACGTGCACGTGCACAACCTGGCGATGGGCGAATTCGAGCGCGACTACGCGTTCTGCACCGGCGTGAAGCCGGTCGACTACGCGCAGCCGGGTGCCACCTTCCAGGGCATCGTGCGCGCCGACGGCCGCGTCGCCACGCGCAACTACATCGGCATACTCACGAGCGTGAACTGCTCCGCCACCGTGGCGCGCATGGTGGCCGACCATTTCCGCAACAACCTCGCCGACTACCCGAATGTCGACGGCGTGGTGGCGCTCACGCACAAGACCGGCTGCGGCATGGCCTCCGAGGGCGAGGGCATGGAGCTCTTGCGCCGCACGCTCACCGGCTACGCGCAGCATCCGAACTTCTACGCCGCCGTGAGCATCGGCCTGGGGTGCGAAGCGAACCAGCTCAACACCTGGATGGGCAGCGCCAAGCTGAAGGTTTCCGAGAAGCTGCAGGCCTTCACCATCCAGGAAAAAGGCGGCACCACCAAGGCGGTCAAGGACGGCATCGCGCGCGTGACGGCGCTGCTGCCCGAGGCGAACAAGGTCAAGCGCGAGACCGTGCCCGCGAGCCACCTGATCCTGGGCCTCGAATGCGGCGGCTCCGACGGCTACTCGGGCATCAGCGCCAACCCGGCGCTCGGCGCGGCGGCCGATCTGCTCGTGCGCCACGGCGGCACGCCGATCCTCTCCGAGACGCCGGAGATCTACGGCGCCGAGCACCTGCTCACGCGCCGCGCCGTGTCGCGCGAAGTGGGCGAGAAGCTCCTCGCGCGCATCCGCTGGTGGGAGGACTACACTGCGCGCAACAAGATGGAGATGAACAACAACCCCTCGCCCGGCAACAAGGCCGGGGGCCTTACGACCATTCTCGAGAAATCGCTCGGCGCCGCCGCCAAGGGCGGCACCATGAACCTGGTCGATGTCTATCAGTTCGCCGAGAAGGTGACGGCGAAGGGCTTCGTGTTCATGGACACGCCGGGCTACGACCCGGTGTCGGTCACCGGCCACGTCGCCGGGGGCGCGAATGTCGTCTGCTTCACCACCGGCCGCGGCTCGGTGTACGGCTGCAAGCCCTCGCCGTCGCTGAAACTCGCCACCAATACGCGCCTCTACCAGCACATGGAAGAGGACATGGACATCAACTGCGGGACGATCGTGGACGGCACCGAGACCGTGAAGCAGGTCGGCGAGCGCATCTTCCGCATGATCCTGGACACCGCCTCGGGCAAGCGCAGCAAGTCGGAACTGCTCGGCTTCGGCGAGGACGAATTCGCGCCCTGGGTGGTGGGCGCGACGATGTGACGCTACGCTCGCGCGCCGTTGTCTACGCCGGTGCGGCGCTGGGGCTGGTCGTGCTGACAGTGCTGGCCTTCGGGGCCGGACGCTTCCCGCTGTCGCTCGCCGAGCTCGCCGCGCTCGCCGCCAACAAGCTCTTCGGCGCGGGCTACGAAGTCGCACCGACGGTGGAGACCGTGGTGCTGCAGGTGCGCGGGCCGCGTATCCTGGCGGCACTGCTGGTCGGCGCGGCGCTCGCCGCCGCGGGCACCGCCTACCAGGGCATGTTCCGCAATCCGCTCGTCTCGCCCGACATCCTCGGCGTGTCCGCGGGCGCCGCGCTCGGCGCGGTGCTCGGCATCTTCTTTTCGCAGAGCGCGCTCGTCATCCAGCTCGGCGCGTTCGCGGGCGGCCTCGCCGCCGTGGGCCTGGTGTACGCGGTCGGCGCGAACGTCCGGCGCCACGATCCGATCCTGTCGCTGATCCTCGCCGGCATCGTGCTGGGGACGCTGCTGGGCGCCTTCATCGCGCTGATCAAGTACCTCGCGGACCCCTACAACCAGCTGCCGGCGATCACCTACTGGCTGCTCGGCAGCCTCGCCGCCGTTTCGCCCGGCGACCTCGTGCTCGCTGCACCCTTCGCCCTCGCGGGCCTCGTGCCGCTGTACCTGCTGCGCTGGCGCATGAACCTGCTGTCGCTCTCGGACGACGAGGCGCGCGCGCTCGGCGTGCCGGTGGCGCGGCTGCGTCTCGCGGTGGTGTGCGCGGCGACACTGATGACCGCCGCGGCGGTCGCCATCTCCGGCATCATCGGCTGGGTCGGGCTGCTCATCCCGCACGCCGCGCGCATGCTGGTCGGGCCGGAGTTCTCGCGCCTGCTGCCGCTCGCCATGGTGCTCGGCGCCGCGTTCCTGCTGGCGGTGGACACGCTCGCCCGCACTGTCGCGCCGATCGAGCTGCCCCCGGGCGTGCTGACCGCGCTCATCGGCACGCCGTTCTTCCTGTGGCTGTTCGTGTCGGCGAGGCGCGCATGGCAGTGATGCTCGAAGCGCGAGACCTCGGCTACGGCTACCCCGGGCGCGCGGTGGGGCGGGACCTGAACCTCGCGCTCGGCGCCGGCGAGGTGCTGTGCGTGCTGGGCCCGAACGGCGGCGGCAAGACGACTCTGTTCCGCACGCTGCTTGGGCTCCTCGAGGCCCAGGCCGGCGAAGTGCGCCTGCAGGGCGAGTCGCTCGGCGCGCTGCCGCGCGCCGAAGTGGCGCGCCGCATGGGCTACGTGCCGCAGGGCCACGCCGCGCAGTTCGCCTTCACGGTACGCGACGCGGTGCTGATGGGACGCACGGCGCACGTAGGCCTGTTCGCCGCGCCCAGCGCCGCCGACCGCGCTGCGGCCGAGCGCGCGATCGAGGCGCTCGGCATCGGCGCGCTCGCCGGGCGCGTCGTCACCGAGCTCTCGGGCGGCGAGCGCCAGCTCGCCATGATCGCGCGCGCGCTGGCGCAGGGCGCGCGCGCCCTGGTTCTCGACGAGCCCACGGCGAGCCTCGATTTCGGCAACCAGGTGCGCGTGCTGCGCGAGATCCGGCGCCTCGCCGCAGAGGGCTACGCGGTGGTGTTTTCCTCGCACGACCCAAGCCAGGCGTTTCTCGCCGCGAGCCGCGTGCTGCTGCTCGCGCCGGGCGGCGCACTGCGCCAGGGCACGCCCGAGGACGTGATCACTGCCGACAATCTGCGCCAGGTCTACGGCGTGGACGTGCGCGTCACGGCCGTGGACGGTGCGCGCGCCTGCCTGCCGGTGCTCTAGGCGAAGGGATTGTCGCGCTCGCCGCCCGCCGGGCCGTAGAACATCACCCAGGTCGCGAAATCTTCGCTCATCGCCTCGAAGCGATGCGCGATGCCCGCGGGGACGAACAGCAGGTCGTTCGGACCGACGGTCACGCGTTCCGCGCCGCGCACGAACTCGGCGCGCCCGGCAGCCACCACATAGAGTTCGTCGCGCTCGTGCGGCGTCTGCGGATCGGCGCCGCGCGGGGCATACCAGCGCACTTCCAGGCTGCCGCGGCGCAGGATCTCGGCCGAGCGCCGGCCTTCCGGGACCGGCGTCGCCTGCGCGTCGCGCGCCGTCGCGTGCCAAAGGGGCTTCATGCAGAATCCGAGTATGCATGAAAAGACCGCGCGCGTTGCGCGCTTCTACACGGACTCGACGCTGCGCGCCGGGGGCGTTTCGCTACTGCCCGAGGATACGGCGCATCATGCGGTGCACGTGCTGCGCCTGCGTCCCGGCCACGAGGTGACGCTTTTCAACGGCCGCGGCGGCGAATATGCGGGACGCATCGCCGCGGTCGATCGCCTGCGCGTGTCGGTGGACGTGCTCGAGCATCGGCGGCTCGAGCGCGAGTCGCCGCTCGCCGTGACGCTGGTACAGGGGGTGTCCGCGGGCGAGAAGATGGATTTCACCGTGCAGAAGGCGACCGAGCTCGGCGTCGCCGCGCTGCAGCCGGTGCTCGCCGCGCACTCGGTCGGGCGGCTCGCCGGCGAGCGCGCCGAGCTGAAGCGCGCGCACTGGCGGCGCGTGGCGGTCGCCGCCTGCGAGCAGTGCGGCCGCAATCGCATTCCCGAGGTGCTGCCCGTACTGCCGCTTGCCGAGTACTGCCGCGCGCCGGCCGCAGGCGGCGTGCGCCTGCTGCTCTCGCCGCAGGCGCAACTCGGGCTGCGCGCCGCCGCCGCGCGCCTCGTCGGCGCCGCCGCGCTCGCTTCGGGACCCGAAGCAGGCTTCGGCGCCGATGAGGAAGCCATGCTCGTCGCGGCCGGGTTCGTGCCCGTGCGCCTGGGCCCGCGCGTGCTGCGCACCGAAACCGCCGCGCTCGCCGCGCTCGCCGCGCTCAACGCGCTGGCGGGCGATTTCTGAGCCTTGCCTTAGAATCGCGCGCGAGCCCATGAGCGCGCCCGTCAAGCCCGAAGAGTTCGTCCGCTGGTTCCGCCAGACCGCGCCCTACCTGCACGCCTTCGGCGGGCGCACCTTCGTCATCGGCTTCGGCGGCGAGTTGATCACCGAGCGCGCGCGCTTCGCGCAGTTCATCCAGGACGTGAACCTGCTCGCCGCGCTCGACATCCGGCTGGTGCTGGTGCACGGCGCGCGCCCGCAGATCGAAGCCGAGCTGAAGGCGAAGGGCCTGCGCTCGCGCTACGCCAGGGGCTTGCGCGTCACCGACGCGGCGGCGCTGGTCGCGGTGAAGCACGCGGCGGGCGCGCTGCGCGTGGAGATCGAGGCGCTGCTCTCCCAGGGCCTGCCGAGCTCGCCGATGGCGGGCGCCGAGATCCGCGTCGCCTCCGGCAACTACATTGCCGCGCAGCCGATCGGCGTGGTTGAAGGCGTCGATTACCAGTTCACCGGGCTGGTGCGCAAGGTCGACGCGCCGGCCATCGCGCGGCGCCTGGAGGCGGGCGAAGTGGTGCTGGTGCCGCACATCGGCTACTCCCCCACGGGCGAGGTGTTCAATCTGTCCTGGGAGGACGTGGCGCAAAGCGTCGCCGCCGCGCTGCGCGCCGACAAGCTGCTGCTGTTCGTCGACCGCCCGCCCGCGGACCGCAAGGGCGCGGCGATCGGCGAGCTCACCGCGCGCGAGGCCGAGGCGCTGCTGAAGAAGAGCGACCTCGGCGCGCACACCACGCGCGCGCTGCGCCACGCGCTCGCCGCGCTCGCCGCCGGTGTGGGCCGCGCGCACCTGATTTCGCGGCGCACCCCCGGCGCCGCGCTGCTCGAGCTCTTCACGCATTCGGGCGTTGGCACCATGATCACCGCGGAGCCTATGCAGCGCCTGCGCGAGGCGCGCATCGAGGAT
The DNA here is from genome assembly GCA_040902335.1 of Burkholderiales bacterium. Lineage (GTDB taxonomy): Bacteria > Pseudomonadota > Gammaproteobacteria > Burkholderiales > SG8-39 > JAABQT01. The sequence goes on along the minus strand of JBBDXL010000183.1, from coordinate 37,494 downwards.
GTCGGCGGCATCCTCGCGCTGATCGAGCCGCTCGAGGCCGACGGCACGCTGGTGAAGCGCGGCCGCGAGCGCCTGGAGCGCGAGATCTCCAATTTTCACGTGCTGGAGCACGACGGCGTGATCGTCGGCTGCGCGGCGATCTATCCGCTGCCCGAGCGAAGCGCCGAGCTCGCCTGCCTCGCCGTGGCGCCCGAAGCCCGCGATGCCGGCCACGGCGAGCGGCTGCTGCGCGCCGGCGAGCAAAGAGCGCGCGCGCAGAAGGTGCGGCGCCTCTTCGCGCTCACCACGCGCGCCGCGCACTGGTTCCTCGAACAAGGCTTCAAGCCCGCCGACCCCTCGGCGCTGCCCGGCGAGCGTCAGGCGCTTTATAATTGGAAGCGCGGCTCCAAAGTGTTCCTCAAGCGGATCTAGACCGGAACTTCCACCCTATGGCGCGAACGGTGAAATGCATCAAGCTCGGCCGCGAGGCCGAGGGGCTCGACTTCCCGCCCTACCCGGGCGAGCTCGGCAAGCGCATCTTCGAGAACGTGTCGAAGGAGGCCTGGGCGCAATGGCTCAAGCACCAGACCATGCTGGTGAACGAAAACCGCCTGAATCTCGCCGACCCGAAGGCGCGCAAATACCTAGCCGAGCAGATGGAGAAGCACTTCTTCGGCGAAGGCGCCGACGTCGCCTCGGGCTACGTCCCGCCAACAAAGTAAATACTACTGCAGGATTTCCTTCTCCACCTCTTCGATCGAGGTGTGGCGCACGTCGCGCCCCTTGACCATGTAGATCACGTACTCGGCCATGTTCTTGGCGTGATCGCCGATGCGCTCGATGGCCTTGGCGACGAACAGGATCTCCAGCGAGCGCGTGATGGTGCGCGGATCCTCCATCATGAAGGTGATCAGCTGCCGCATGATGGCGCGGAAGGCGTCGTCCACCTCGTGGTCCTGCTTCACCACGCGCATCGCCTCCGACACGTCGAGGCGCGCGAACGCGTCCAGCGACTGGCGCAGCATCGAGAGCGCCCGCTCGGCCACCGGCGACAGGTCCATGCGCGGCATGTGCTGGCGCTCGGCCGTGTGGATGAGCTTCGCCATGCGCCCGATCTTCTCCGCCTCGTCGCCGATCCGTTCGAGGTCGGTGATGGTCTTGATCACCGTGATCAGCAGCCGCAGGTCGACCGCCGCCGGCTGGCGGCGCGCGATGATGTGGCTGCACAGCTCGTCGAGCTCGACCTCCATGGCGTTGACGCGGTGATCGTCCGCGATCACCTTGTCGATCTGCGCCATGTCGCCCGCCACCAGCGCCTCCATGGCGCGGATGATCTGCTCCTCGACCAGGCCGCCCATCTGCAGCACGCGCGAGCGCACGCTTTCCAGCTCGGCGTCGAATTGCTTGGAGGTATGCTCGGCCATCGTCGCTCGACCTATCATGTTGATATGACGGGGATGTTACGCTTTTCCGGCGCTGAGCGCGCGCACTCCGCCGGACCCCGCCAATAGCAGCAGGTCGGCCGCGCGGCGCGCGAAGAGGCCGTTGGTGACAACCCCGGCCACGTTGTTCAGCTCCGCCTCCAGCCGCGGCGGATCGACGATGGCGAGGCCGTGGCAGTCGATGATCAGGTTGCCGTTGTCGGTCTTGAAGGCCTCGCGCAGCTCGGGGTGCCCGCCGAGCTTGCGCAATTCGCGCCCGACGTGGCCGCGCGCCATCGGGATCACCTCCACCGGCAGCGGAAACTTGCCGAGCACGCCGACGAGCTTGGAAGCGTCGCAGATGCATACGAACTTGTTCGCCACCGCGGCGATGATCTTCTCGCGCGTGAGCGCGCCGCCGCCGCCCTTGATCATGTACAGGTGCTCGTTCACCTCGTCGGCGCCGTCGACGTAGACGGGCAGCTCGTCGACGGCGTTCAAGTCGAACACGCGGATGCCGTGCTTCTTCAGCCGTTCGGCGCTCGCCTCGGAGGCCGCCACCGCGCCCTCGATGCGGCCCTTCATGCTGGCGAGCGCGTCGATGAAGAAATTGACGGTGGAGCCCGAGCCCACGCCCACGATCGCGTCCTCGACGACGTGCTTCAGCGCCTCGCGCGCGACGAGCTGCTTCAACGCGTCCTGGGTCACTTCTTCCTCTGCGGCGGCAGGTCGGTGCAAACGCCCTCGAACGCCTCCGCCGCCATGCCGATCGATTCGGACACCGTGGGGTGGGGATGGATGGTCTTGCCGATGTCGGTGGCGTCGGCTCCCATCTCCACGGCGAGCGCGAGCTCGCTGACGAGATCGCCCGCGCCCGTGCCGACGATGCCTCCGCCGAGCAGGCGATGCGTCTCGGCGTCGAACACGAGCTTGGTGAATCCTTCGTCGCGCGCATTGGCGATCGCGCGCCCGGACGCGGACCAGGGAAACTTCGCCACGCCGACCTTCGTTCCGGCCTTCTTCGCCTCGTCTTCGGTCAGGCCCACCCAGGCGATCTCGGGATCGGTGTAGGCGACCGCCGGTACCACGCGCGCGTCGAAGTGCGACTTCTGCCCCGCCGCGGCCTCGGCCGCCACGTGCCCTTCGTGCACCGCCTTGTGTGCGAGCATCGGATTGCCGGCGATGTCGCCGATGGCAAAGATATGCGGCACGTTGGTGCGCCGCTGCGAGTCCACCGCGATGAACCCGCGCTCGTCGACCTTGACGCCGGCCTTCTCGGCGCCGATCGTCCTGCCGTTCGGCACGCGGCCCACGGACACCAGGACCAGGTCGTAGGTCTGCGCTTCCTGCCCTTCGAACGAGACGCGGATGCCCGCTTTCGTCGCTTCGGCCTTGGTGGTCTTGGACTTCAGCATCACCTTGTCGAAGCGCCTGGCATTGAATTTCTGCCACACCGCGACGAGGTCGCGATCCGCCCCCAGCATCAAGCCGTCCATCATTTCGACCACGTCCAGGCGCGTCCCGAGCGTCGAATACACGGTGCCCATCTCGAGGCCGATGATGCCGCCGCCGATGATAAGCAGCTTCTTCGGCACGCCGTTCAGCTCCAGCGCGCCGGTGGAGTCGACGATGCGCGGATCATCGGGCAGGAAGGGGAGCTTGGCCGACTGCGACCCCGCGGCGATGATCGCGCTCTTGAAGCGCACCACCGTCTTGTCCTTGCCTTCGACGGCGAGCTGGCTCGGGCCCGTGAACGCGCCCACACCCTGCACCACCGTGACCTTTCGCATCTTCGCCATCGACGCAAGGCCCCCGGTGAGCTTGCCGACCACCTTGTCCTTGAAGGCGCGCAGCTTGCCAAGATTGACCTTCGGCTCGCCGAAGACCACGCCGTGATCGCCGAGCGCCTTAGCCGCGTCCATCACCGCCGCGGTGTGCAGCAGCGCCTTCGACGGAATGCAGCCGACGTTGAGGCACACGCCGCCCAGCACCGGATAGCGTTCCACCAGCACGGTCTTCAGGCCGAGGTCGGCGGCGCGGAAAGCGGCGGAGTAGCCACCGGGTCCGGCGCCGAGCACCACCACGTCGCAGTCGAGGTCGACCATCTACAGCAGCGACCGGCGGATATCCGCAAGCACGCTCGCGAGATAGGTGGTGAAGCGCGCCCCGGCCGCCCCGTCGATCACGCGGTGGTCGTAGGCAAGCGACAGCGGCAGCATCAGGCGCGGCTCGAACGCCTTGCCGGTCCACACCGGACGCAGCACCGCCTTCGAGACGCCGAGGATCGCGACCTCGGGCGCATTGATGATCGGCGTGAACGCGCTGCCGCCGATGCCGCCGAGGCTCGAGATGGAAAAGGTGCCGCCCTGCATGTCGCCGGGTTTCAGCTTCTTGTCGCGCGCGAGTTTCGAGATCTCGGCCAATTCGCGCGCCACGTCGAACACGCCCTTGCGATCGGCATCGCGCACCACCGGCACCACCAGCCCGTCGGGCGTGTCCACCGCGACGCCGATGTTGTAGTACTTCTTCACCACCAGGGTCTCCCCCGTGCGATCGAGGCTGGCGTTGAAGTTCGGGTGCTGGCGCAGCGCCGTGACGCAGGCCTTGATGAGGAAGGCGAGCATCGTCAGCTTGAAACCCTGCTTTTCGGTGTCCGCGGTATTGGACTTCCTGAAAGCTTCCAGGTCGGTGATGTCGGCCTCGTCGAACTGGGTGACGTGCGGGATGGAAATCCAGTTGCGGTGCAGATTCGGGCCGGAGAGCTTCTGCAGCCGCGTGAGCGGTTTCATCTCGACCGGGCCGAACTTGGCGAAGTCGACGTCGGGCCAGGCAGGCACGTTGAACGGCAGCGCACCGCCTTTCGCGCCCGGCGCGACGGCAGGCGCCGCGGCGAGCGCGCCTTTCACGAACCCCTGGACGTCGGCAGGCAGGATGCGGCCCTTGGGGCCAGTGCCACGCACGCGGCCGAGGTCCACGCCCAATTCGCGCGCGAACTTGCGCACTGAAGGACTGGCATGCGGCTTGGCCTGCGTCGCTTCCTGCGGCTCCTTCGGCACCGGCGGGCGCTGCGGTACTGCGGCCTCAGGCACCGCCGCGGGCTGGGGCTCCGCCTGCGGCGACTTCGCCTCCGCCGCCGGGGCCGCACCCTCGGCCTCGAGCTCGAGAATCGTCGAGCCTTCCGACACCTTGTCGCCGACCTTGACCTTCATCGCCGTGATCTTGCCGGCGGCGGGCGACGGGATCTCCATCGTCGCCTTGTCCGACTCGACCGTGATGAGCGATTGCTCGGGCGCCACCGTGTCGCCCGGCTTCACCAGCACCTCGATGACCTCGACCTCCTTGAAGTCGCCGATATCGGGCACCTTCACCGTCATCGCGCCCGCGGGGGCGGATGCCGGCTCGGGCTTCGGCTTCTCCGGCGCCGGCGCTAGTGGCGCTGCCTTCGTTTTCTCCGCGGCGGGCGCCGCCTTGTCGCCGCCGTCGGCTTTGGCTTCATCCAGCATCAGGATCGGCGTGCCTTGCGACACCTTGTCGCCGACCTTGACGCGCATTTCCTTCACCGTGCCGGCGCCGGGGGCGGGGATTTCCATCGTCGCCTTGTCCGACTCCACGGTGATGAGCGATTGCTCGGCCGTGATCGAGTCGCCGGCCTTCACCAGGACCTCGATCACCTCCACCTCCTTGAAATCCCCGATGTCCGGGACGTTGACTTCCCTCATACCGTCGTCGGATCCGGCTTGTCGGCGTCGATGCGGTACTTCTTGATGGCCTCGGCCACCGCCTTCGCCCTGCCCTCGCCCTGTTCGGCGAGCGCCTTGAGCGCCGCGATGGCGACGAAGTTGCGGTCGACTTCGAAGAAGTGCCTGAGCTTCGCGCGCGAATCCGAGCGCCCGAAGCCGTCGGTGCCGAGGACGCGGTAAATGCGCTCTTTCGGCACGAACGGCCGGATCTGGTCGGCGAAGGTCTTGATGTAGTCGCTCGCCGCCACCACCGGTCCCGCCGGGCGCTGGGCGAGCGCCTGCGTCACATGGGGCGTGCGCGGCTTGTCCTCCGGATGCAGCAGGTTCCAGCGTTCCGCGGCGAGCCCGTCGCGCCTGAGCTCGGTGAAGCTGGTCGCGCTCCACACGTCGGCCGCGACGCCCCAGTCCTGCTCCAGCAACTCGGCGGCCGCCTCGACTTCGCGCAGGATGGTGCCCGAGCCCATGAGCTGCACGCGCGCCTTCGCCTTGGACTTCGACTCGCGCAGCAGGTACATGCCCTTGAGGATCCCTGCCTCGACGCCCTCGGGCATCGCCGGGTGCTCGTAGTTCTCGTTCATCACCGTCAGGTAGTAGAAGACGTCTTGCTGCTCCGCGAGCATGCGGCGCAGGCCGTCATGCACGATCACCGCGAGCTCGTAGCCGTAGGTCGGGTCGTAGGAAACGCAGTTCGGGATCACCGAGGCGAGCACGTGCGAATGCCCGTCTTCGTGCTGCAGTCCTTCGCCGTTCAGCGTGGTGCGCCCGGCCGTGGCGCCGAGCAGAAAGCCGCGCGCGCGCTGGTCGGCCGCCGCCCAGGCGAGATCGCCGATCCTCTGCATGCCGAACATCGAGTAGAAGATGTAGAAGGGCACGGTCACCACGTTGGAGTGGCTGTACGAGGTGGCCGCCGCGATCCAGGAGGAGAAGGCGCCCGCCTCGTTGATGCCTTCCTCGAGGATCTGGCCCTGCTTGTCCTCGCGGTAGTACATCACCTGGTCCCGGTCCACCGGCTCGTACTTCTGCCCTTCCGGCGCGAAGATGCCGAGCTGCCGGAACATGCCTTCCATGCCGAAGGTGCGCGCCTCGTCGGGCACGATGGGCACGATGCGCTTGCCGAGCTCCTTGTCGCGCACCAGCGCCGTGAGCAGCCGCACGAACGCCATGGTGGTCGAGATCTCACGGCCTTCGCCCGAGCCCTTCAGCACCGCATCGAACGCCGAGAGCGGGGGCACCGCGGGCGCCGCGTCCGCCTTGCGCCGCCGCTGCGGCAGGAAGCCGCCGAGCGCCTGGCGCCGCTCGTGCAGGTACTTCATCTCCGGTGAGTCCGGCGGCGGCACGTAGAACGGCAGCTCCGCAAGCTTGTCGTCGGGAATCGGGATGTTGAAGCGATCGCGCATCTCCTTGATGGTCGAGGTGTCGACCTTCTTCAGCTGGTGCGTCGGGTTCTTCGCCTGGCCCTGCTTGCCCAGGCCGTAGCCCTTGATGGTCTTGGCGAGGATCACCGTCGGCTGGCCCTTGTGCTTCACCGCCGCGGCGTAGGCGGCGTAGATCTTGTGCGGGTCGTGGCCGCCGCGGTTCAGGCGCCAGACGTCCTCGTCGGTCATGCGCGACACGAGCTCCAGCGTCTTCGGGTCCTTGCCGAAGAAATGCTTCCTCACGAAGGCGCCGTCGTTCGCTTTGTAGTTCTGGTACTCGCCGTCGACGGTGTCCTCCATGATGCGCAGCAGCCGCCCTTCCTTGTCGCGCGCGAACAGCGGGTCCCAGTACGAGCCCCAGATCACCTTGATCACGTTCCAGCCGGCGCCGCGGAAGTCGCCCTCCAGCTCCTGGATGATCTTGCCGTTGCCGCGCACCGGGCCGTCCAGGCGCTGCAGGTTGCAGTTGACGATGAAGATCAGGTTGTCGAGCTTCTCGCGCGAGGCGAAGCCGATGGCGCCGAGCGACTCGGGCTCGTCCATCTCGCCGTCGCCGCAGAACACCCACACCTTGCGGTTAGCCGTGTCCGCAAAGCCGCGCGCATGCAGGTACTTCAGGTAGCGCGCCATGTAGATCGCCTGGATCGGCCCCAGGCCCATCGACACGGTCGGGAACTGCCAGTAATCGGGCATCAGCCAGGGGTGCGGATAGGAAGACACGCCCTTGCCGTCCACCTCGCGGCGAAAGTTGAGCAGCCGCTCCTCGTTGATGCGCCCCTCGAGCAGCGCGCGCGCGTAGATGCCGGGTGACGAATGCCCCTGGAAGTAGATGAGGTCGCCGCCGTGCCCGTCGTGGGGCGCGTGCCAGAAGTGGTGCTGGCCGATGCCGAACAGCGTGCCCACCGAGGCGAAGCTGGCGATGTGCCCGCCGAGCTCGTCGTCGGACTTGTTCGCCTTCGCCACCATCACCATCGCGTTCCAGCGGCAATACGAGCGGATGCGCTCTTCCAGCGCATGGTCGCCCGGCGAGCGCTCCTCCAGGTGCGGTGGAATCGTGTTGACGTAAGGCGTATACGGCGAGAACGGGATGTACGCGCCGCTGGTGCGCGCCTTCTCCACCAGCCGCTCGAGCAGGAAATGCGCGCGCTCGGGCCCTTCGCGCTCGAGCACCGCCTCCAGCGCGTCGAGCCATTCCTGGGTTTCGAGCGTGTCGCTGTCGTTCGCGGCGGGATGTTGTGGAACGGCGGACATGGGTCCTCCAGCTCGTGGCCTTCGGGGATGCGCTTCGGGTCATCGTATTATGCAACACATGGCTGCGAGAATCATCGACGGCAAGGCGCTCGCCGCCGAGCTGCGCGCCGCGCTCAAGCCGGCGGTGGCGGCGCTCGCCGCGCGCGGCGCGCGCCCGGGCCTGGCGGCGCTCGTCGTGGGCGACGATGCGGCGTCGCGCTTGTACGTGCGAAACAAGATCCGCGCCTGCGAGCAGACCGGCGTGCGCTCCGAATCGCACGAGCTGCCGGCGCAGGCGTCCGAACAGGCGATACTCGAGCGCGTCGCCGCGCTGAATGCCGATGCCCGCGTGCACGGCATCCTGGTGCAGCTGCCGCTGCCGCGCGGCGTGAACGCCGAGCGCGTGCTGGCGGCGGTCTCGCCGACGAAGGACGTGGACGGCTTCCACGCCGACAACCTCGGCCTGCTGCTGCGCGGCCGGCCGCGCTTCGTGCCGTGCACGCCCGCGGGCGTCATGCGCCTGCTCGAGCACGCCGGCGTGCCGCTGGCGGGCCGGCGCGCGGTGGTCATCGGCCGCTCCAGCATCGTCGGCAAGCCGCTCGCGCTCCTGCTCTTGCAAAAGGACGCCACCGTCACCATCTGCCATTCCAGGACCACGCACCTGGCCGCGCTGGCGCGCGAGGCCGACGTGCTGGTCGCCGCCGCGGGCGCGCCGCGCCTCGTCGGCGCGGAGATGGTGAAGCCCGGTGCCTGCGTCGTGGACGTGGGCATTCACCGCGGCGAGGACGGTAAGCTGGTGGGCGACGTCGATGCGGCTGCGGTCGCGCCGGTCGCCGGCTGGCTGACCCCGGTCCCGGGCGGCGTGGGGCCGATGACCGTCGCCATGCTGGTCGCCAACACGGTACGCGCCACGGAGCTCGCGCTTGGACAAATTGCTGCCGAATAATCCCCTGCTGGATTTTGCCGGGCTGCCGCGCTACGCGGACATCCGCCACGAGCACGTCACGCCCGCCATCGACCTCCTGCTCGCCGAAGCGCGCGCCGCGGTGACGCGCGCCGAGCAGGCGCCGCCGGAGTGGGACCAGTTCGTCGCGCCGCTCGAGGACGCCGGCGAGCGCCTGGGTCGCGCGTGGGGACAGGTGTCGCACCTGCACGCGGTGCTCGACAGCCCCGAGCTGCGCGCCGCGTACAACGAGAACCTGCCGAAGCTGACGCAGTTCTGGACCGAGCTCGGCCACAACGAGGCGCTGTTCGCGAAATACCGCGCGCTGCGCGACTCGCCGGCGTTCGCCGCCCTTACGCCGGCGCGGCAGCGCATCGTCGAGAACGCCCTGCGCGATTTCCGGCTCGGCGGGGCGGAGCTGCCCGTGGACCTGAAGCCGCGCTATGCGCAGATCCAGGACGAGCTGGCGCGCCTGGGGGCGAAGTTCTCCGAGAACCTGCTCGATGCCACCAACGCCTTCTGTCTCGTCATCGAGGACGAGGCGCGCCTCGCCGGCATTCCGCAGGACGTACTGCAGGCGGCGCGAAAGGACGGCGAGCGCGGCTGGAGATTCACGTTGCACATGCCGTCCTACCTGCCGGTGATGCAGTACGCCGAAGACCGCGCGCTGCGCGAGGCCCTTTACCGCGCATACGCCACGCGCGCCTCCGAGTTCGGCCAGCCCGAGCTCGACAACACGGCGCTCATCGCGCGCGTCCTGCCGCTGCGCCGCGAGGCGGCGCGGCTGCTCGGCTACCCGAGCTACGCCGATCTGTCGCTGGTGCCCAAGATGGCCGAGTCGCCGGCGCAGGTGCTCGAGTTCCTCGAGGACCTGGCGCGGCGCGCCCGCCCGCACGCCGAGCGCGACCGCACCGAGCTCGAGGCCTTCGCGCGCGACGAGCTGGGGCTTCCCCGCCTCGAGGTCTGGGACCTGCCCTTCGCCTCCGAAAGGCTGCGCCAGCGGCGCTACGCGTTCTCCGACCAGGAGGTGAAGCAGTACTTCCCCGAGGACGCGGTGCTGGCGGGACTGTTTCGACTCGTGGAAACGCTGTACGGCGTGCGCATCGCGCCTTCCAGCGCGCCGCTCTGGCACGGCGAGGCGCGCTTCTTCGACGTGCGCGACGCGCGCGGCGGCCTTGTCGGCCAGTTCTACATCGACCTGTACGCGCGCGATACCAAGCGCGGCGGTGCGTGGATGGATGATGCGATCTCGCGCCGGCGCCTCGGCGAAGCCGTGCAGACGCCGGTCGCGCACGTGGTGTGCAACTTCTCGCGTCCGGTCGGCGCGCGGCCCGCGCTTTTCACGCACGACGAGGTGCTGACGCTGTTCCACGAGTTCGGCCACGGCCTGCACCACCTGCTCACGCGGGTCGACGACCTGGGCGTCTCGGGCATCAACGGCGTGGAATGGGACGCGGTCGAGCTGCCCAGCCAGTTCATGGAGAACTTCTGCTGGGAGTGGGACGTGCTCCGGCACATGACGCGCCACGTCGACACGGGTGCGCCGCTGCCGCGCGCGCTCCACGACAGGATGCTCGCGGCGAAGAACTTCCAGGCGGGACTCGCCATGCTGCGCCAGATCGAGTTCGCGGTGTTCGACATGCGCCTGCACTGGGATTTTGACCCGGCTCTGCGCAGCGTGCTCGATCTGCTGCGCGAGGTGCGCGCGCAAGTCGCGGTGCTGGTGCCGCCCGAGTGGAACCGCTTTGCCAACAGCTTCTCGCACATTTTCGCGGGCGGCTACGCCGCGGGCTACTACAGCTACAAGTGGGCGGAGGTGCTCTCGGCGGACGCCTATGCCGCGTTCGAGGAGGCGCGCGAGGTTCTCGATGCGACCACCGGCGCGCGCTTTCGCGACGAGGTGCTCGCCGTCGGCGGCAGCCGTCCGGCGGCCGAGTCGTTCCACGCCTTCCGCGGGCGCGAGCCGCGCGTGGAAGCGCTGCTGCGCCACAATGGTATGATCGCCGCGTAGGGAAACTGCTGGAAAAACAGGAGGATCGCGAATGCGCAGCGTGATCTTTGCCGTACTGCTCGGCGCCGCCTGCGCCGCGAGTGCGCAACTCTACCGCTGGACCGACGAGAAGGGCCGCGTGCACGTCACCGACACGCCGCCGCCGCCCTCGGCGAAAGACGTGCGCAAGCGCGCGCTCGACACCGCCCCCGCCGCCGCGTCCGGCGCTGCCCAGCCCTATGCGGTGCAGCTCGCCGCCAAGAACTACCCGGTCACGCTCTTCACGGCACCCGAGTGCGCGCCTTGCGGTCTCGCGCGCACGCTGCTCAACCAGCGCGGCGTTCCGTTCCGCGAGGTGAGCGTGGTCGGCGAGCAGGAGTCCGAACAGCTGCGCAAGGCGGTGGGGAGTCTTTCCGTGCCCGCCGTCGTCGTCGGCACGAGCACGCTGAAAGGCTTCGAGCCGGGCGCCTACCATTCGCTGCTCGACGTCGCGGGCTATCCGCGTACCGGCATCGTGCCGCCTCGCAGCCAGGCCGAGCCGAAGCCGGCGCCCGCCGAGCCCGCGGCCAGCGAGGCGCCGCCGGCAGAAGAAGCGCCGGCCGGCCCCTACAAGCCGCGCTAGCGCGCGCCGCGTCGCCGTTTTAGGCCAACTCAGTCTCGCCCCAGTCTCACAGGACGTTGGGCCCTGAGCGTAATCGCTCAACCTTACTAAGTGAACCTACCTCATTGAAAGACAGTCATATTTAAGATGGTCCAATTTGGGCCGATGAGTGTGCCGCATGGCGTTGACACGGGGAGCCGTCGATATGACAATCGATTCACTTCGCCGCCGACTTTTATGCGCGGCTCTGTAGGCTTGAGTTACAGCGTAGTCGCAAGCCTCAGGGAACACGTTTAACTGCTTGTCTTCTGCAAGTTCAATGATCTCCTTCGCACTCTAGAATTCGTGGCTTCGAAGCCTTCCCCAATGGCATCGAGCGCTACGACCAATAGCGGCCTCCCCGACTTCGCGCAGCCTCCCGTAGACGAAACGGCGCTCTCGCTACAGTTTGCGCCGATTCCAGGGTTCAATATCCCGCACTTCGGTCTTTATTGGCAGAGAGTGCGTGATCAGTTTCCGCATGTCGAAACGCACGGACTTATCGCGAACATCACTGAACAGTTTGGACCAACATCACCTGCCGGAAGACAGTTGGGCCTTGCGTTCATGAGGGAGCCCGATCTTCGGTGCTGGTACTTGGACCAGAGCCGAACCCGTTTAATCCAAGTGCAACGTGACCGATTTGTCCACAACTGGCGCAAGATCACTGGAACAGAGCAGTATCCACGCTATCCCTTTCTTCGGGCATCCCTCGAAACGGAATGGGGACGCTTCTGCGAATTCTTGAAGGACGAGAAGCTAGAGCGGCCCAAGATCAATCAGTGTGAAGTTACTTACGTTAACAATATCGAGTACGAGAAGGGATGGCATGGCTACGGCGAGTTGGATCGGGTAATTGCATCCTTGGCGACACCGAGATCCAAGAACAGGTTTTTGCCTGTCCCTGAGCGGGTTGGCATGCAAGTGACTTACTGTTTCGACGGCGACGCCGGTCGACTGCATGTAGTGTTTTCTCCAGTGATACGCGGACGAGATGGCAAAGAGGTCCTTCAGATGACTCTGACGGCGCGAGGAGCGCCTAAATCGCCTAGTGAAGAGGATGTGTTTGCGTGGCTCGATCTAGGTAGGAAATGGGTCGTTCGAGGATTCGCCGATTTCACGACATCAGAGATGCACGAGGTTTGGGAAAAACAATGAGCTCAGCTGCGGCTACTAACAAAGTCACTTTGCCGGCATATTCGCATTCGCGCTTCCTGGCGGGCAGTACAGTGAATGATGCCATCCCTGTGATCGGTGGGATGGAGCAATGGAGGAGCGAGGCGATTCAAAAAGTGATTAGGTTTGGCACGCTGGGGCCGAACTGGGATAGCCACGGTAGCCAGGCTCCAAGCCTAGCGGTCCGCCAGACAGCGATAGAACTCTTGATGAAGGTGCCTGGCGGGCTGTTCCCCGCACCGCGAATTATTCCGTCCTCTGGGGGCGGTTATCACCTTGAGTGGTCTATTGGTCATCGTGAGCTCGAAATTTCAATCGAGCCTGACTGTCAAATCGAGGCGCTTCGTGTCGAAAACGGAGTGCCAATCGAAGACGGTCCCCAAATGGATCTGGCTGCACTTTTCTATTGGCTGGCGTCGCTCTAATTTAGTATCGAGTCGGCGGCCATGGCAGATCTTCGGCCAGCCGACGATATCTCGATCCCGAACGGGGAGCTGCTCCTCTACCGCGTTTTCCCTTCCCCAGACGTTGTCCGGGAAGCCAATGGCGGAGGGTATCGACCAATGTCTGGCGCGATGAAACCAAACAATCGCGACGAGCCTCTATCGGTGGATCTAGGTTCGCTTTCCACGCCGGAGCAGACTCGTGACCGTGAGACCAATGGCAACTTTCATGTTGTTCAACTGAATGTTGGGCAGGTGAGAACCGAAGGTTTTCGGGTGGTTAGAGATCCCATATTAGGTGGGGCAGTGCCTAATCCCGCTCACGCACTGATCTATGGGTCCCGCAGAGACAGTGCCGACAACATCATTGGTGGGCTGACGAACAGCGAAAGTGAGAAGCTCGCGCGAATGGCGAGGTTCATTACCATCACACCGCAAGCCGGTGAAGCCGGCGTTTAGCGCAAATGCGCCTCGCGACGTGGAACGTCAACTCGGTGAAGGTGCGCCTGCCGCAGCTGCTCGCGTGGCTCGCTGCCGCGCAACCCGACGTCGTGTGCCTGCAGGAGCTCAAGACCGAGGCGGCGAAATTCCCGCGCGCCGAGCTCGAAGGCGCAGGCTACGCCTGCGCGGCCAACGGCCAGAAGACCTACAACGGGGTTGCGCTGCTGTCGCGCACGCCGCTCGCCGAGATCGTCCTGGACATCCCCGGATTCGCCGACGAGCAAAGGCGTGTCATCGCCGCCACCGTGCAGGACGTGCGCGTGGTGTGCGTGTACTGCCCGAACGGGCAAGCGGTGGGCTCCGAGAAGTACGAGTACAAGCTGCGCTGGTTCGCTGTGCTGCGCGAGTACCTGCGGGCGGAACTCGAAAAGCATCCGCGCCTCGCGGTGGCGGGTGATTTCAACGTCGCGCCGGAAGACCGCGACGTGCACGACCCGAAGGCCTGGGAGGGCCAGGTGCACGTCTCCGAACCCGAGCGCGCCGCGTGGCGCGCACTGCTCGAGCTGGGGCTGAAAGACAGCTTTCGGCTGTTGCAGCAGCCTGACAGGATTTTCACCTGGTGGGACTACCGCATGATGGCGTTTCGCCGCAACGCCGGACTGCGCATCGATCACATCCTGCTCTCGGCGGACCTCGCCGAGCGCTGCACCGGCGCCACCGTGGACAAGGCGCCGCGCCGGCTGGAGCGCCCGTCCGACCACGCGCCGGCGCTCGTAGAGCTGCGCGCCGGCTAGTCGTACAATTTAGCGCATGACCCCGGCAGGCGCGATCGGCAAGCTCGGTTTTCGGCGCTGGTACGAGCGCCAGCTCTACGCCTGCCACGGCTGGCTCGTGGCGAGCCTGCTGAGCGCATTCGCGTTTCTCGCGCTGCTGGAGGACCTGAGCATACTTGCGCTCAGCCTTGAGACGGCGCTCTTGCTGATCGCCGCCTGCGCGGCGGGCCTCATCGCCTGGTATGCGCTGTGGCGCTACCTGAGCATGCTGCTGCAGGCGCAGCACCTGAGCGAACGCTCGACCTGCAAGCGCTGCGGCACCTACGGCCAATACCGGCTGGTCGGCGCAACCCCCGGGTCGATGAGCGTGAGCTGTCGCAAATGCGACGCCGAGTGGACAATCCAGTAGCCGCTAGTCGATGCGCTCGTACGCCGGCAGCGTGAGGAACTCGACGTAGCTGTCGTCGGATGTGATCTTCTCGAACAGCGCCGCGCTCTCCGAGTAATTGCCGGCGGCCCAGGCCTCCTCGCCGACGTACTGCCGCACCTTCGGCAGCTCTTCCGCCAGCAGGTGCCGGAACAGCGCCTTGGTGACGCGCCGGCCGTCCTCGAGCTTGCCCTTGTCGCTGCGGATCCACTGCCAGATCTGCGAGCGGGAGATCTCGGCGGTGGCCGCGTCCTCCATCAGGTTGAACACCGGTACGCAGCCGTTGCCGCCGAGCCAGGAGCCCAGGTACTGGATGCCGACCGAGATGTTGTTGCGCAGCCCCGCCTCGGTGATCGGCGTCTCGGGACGGAAATCGAGCAGGTCCTTGGCCGTCACGTTCACGTCCGGGCGCTGCTTGTCGTACTGGTTCGGCTTCGGCATGTGCCGGTCGAAAACTTCCTTCGCCACCGGCACCAGGCCCGGATGCGCCACCCAGGTGCCGTCGCAACCGTCGGTCACCTCGCGCAGCTTGTCCTGGCGCACCTTCTCCAGCGCCGCCTCGTTCGCGGCAGGGTCGTTCTTGATCGGAATCTGCGCCGCCATGCCGCCCATCGCCGGCGCGCCACGCTGGTGGCAGGTCTTCACCAGCAGCAGCGCGTAGGCGCGCAGGAACGGCGCCGCCATCGTCACCTGCGAGCGGTCCGCGAGGCAGAACTTGTCGTTCGAGCGGAACTTCTTGATGCACGAGAAGATGTAGTCCCAGCGCCCGATGTTCAGCCCGGCGGAGTGCTCCTTCAGCTCGTGCAGGATCTCGTCCATCTCGAAGGCCGCGAGAACGGTCTCGATCAGGACCGTGGCCTTGATGCTGCCCTGCGGCACGCCTAGCGCCTGCTGCGCCGTCTTGAAGATGTCGTTCCACAGCCGCGCCTCGAGGTGCGACTCGAGCTTCGGCAGGTAGAAGTACGGGCCGCTGCCGCGCTCGAGGAGCTGTTTCGCGTTGTGAAAGAAGAACAGCGCGAAATCGAAAATCCCGCCCGCAACCGGCTGGCCGTCCACGGTCACGTGCTTCTCGCTCAGGTGCCAGCCGCGCGGCCGTGGGATGAGCACCGCGGTCTTGTCGTTCAGCGCGTAGCTCTTGCCGCCCTGCTGGAAGCTGATCGTGCGGCGCACCGCGTCGCGCAGGTTGACCTGCCCGTCGATCATGTTGAACCACGTCGGGCAGTTGGCGTCCTCGAAATCCGCCATGAAGGTCGAGGCGCCGCAGTTGAGCGCGTTGATCACCATCTTCCGGTCGGTCGGGCCGGTGATCTCTACGCGGCGATCGAGCATGTCCTTGGGCTGCGGTGCGATGGTCCAGTCCGATTCGCGGATCTTCCGGGTCTTGGGCAGGAAATCCGGCAACCTTCCGGCGTCGAATTCCTTCTGCCGCGCACTGCGCGCGGCCAGCAGTTCCTGGCGGCGCGGCTCGAACTCGCGGTGCAGACGGGCGACGAACGCAAGGGCTTCCGGCGTCAGGATCTCGGCGAATGCGGGCGTCAGCGCGCCCTCTACGGTGACTGCCGTGCGGAGCGGACTCGACATATGCATGCGGGCATTCTATGAAGCGGTATGCCGCGCCGCAACGTGATAAATCAATTGGATATGTGTATTGTTTTCGGCAGCTGAGCTTCTATTTCACATCGTGAGATGCCATGAATACCCCCTACAGAATCCTGATCCTCGGCGCGTCCTACGGTTCGCTGCTGGCCATCAAGCTGCTGCTCGCCGGGCATACGGCGCGGCTGGTGTGCCTGCCCGCCGAAGCGGAGCTGATCAACCAGGAAGGCGCGCGCGTGCGCATGCCGGTCAAGGGCCGCGAGGGCCTCGTGGAGGTGGACTCGCGCAAGCTTCCCGGCAAGCTCTCGGCGGGCGGTCCTGCCGGCATCAACCCGAGCGACTTCGATCTGGTGGCGCTCGCCATGCAGGAGCCGCAGTACCGCTCGAGCGGCGTGCGCGAGCTGCTCGACGCGGTGGCCAAGGCGAAGGTGCCCTGCATGTCGATCATGAACATGCCGCCGCTGCCGTACCTGAAGCGCGTCCCCGGCGTCGATGCCGCGGCCTGCCGCGACTGCTACACCGACGCAACGGTCTGGGACAGCTTCGAACCGGCGCTGATGACGCTGTGCAGTCCCGACCCGCAAGCCTCCCGCCCGCCCGACGAAAAGGCGAACGTACTGCTGGTGCGGCTGCCGACCAACTTCAAGTCGGCGCGCTTTCCGTCGGACGCGCACACCGCGATACTGCGCCGACTCGAAGCGGACATCGAGGCGGCGCGCTTCGATACCGGCGCCGGCAAGATCGAGCTTCCCGTGAAGCTCAAGGTGCACGACTCGGTGTTCGTGCCGCTGGCGAAGTGGGCCATGCTGATGGCCGGCAACTACCGCTGCGTGACGAAGCAGGGCATCCGCTCCATCAAGGAAGCGGTGCACACGGACATCGACGCCACGCGCACGGTTTACGACTGGGTGGTGGCGCTGTGCAAGTCGCTCGGCGCGGACGCGAAGGACCTGGTGCCGTTCGAGAAATACGCGGCCGCGGCGAACGGCCTCACCGGCCCGTCATCCGCCGCGCGCGCGCTCTACGGCGGCGCGCCCTACATCGAGCGGGTCGATCGCCTGGTGCAGGCCATCGCCCGGCAAAAGGGCATGCGCTCCGCGCCGCTCGACGAGGTCGTGGCGCTGGTCGACGCGCAGCTCGAGCTAAACCGCAAGAAGTAGAGGAATGGGGAAAATGGGGTCAGAACAGGATTTTCCGAACCAAGCGACGCGAATGCGTCGGTGCCTGCGATAGGTTTTCCATGGTCTCGGTTTTTCTGGCGGGGTGAATCTTCCCGCCAGAAAAGCCGAGATCGTTTTGAACTGCAACAACGTCGCGACGCGATACGGGTCGTCGCTTACTTGAGAGAAATCTTGTTCTGACCCCGATTTCTACTTTGACCCCGATTTCTACTTCTCCTCGTCGGAGCCTTCGTCGATGCCGAGCTCCTGGATCTTGCGCGTGATGGTATTGCGGCCCATGCCGAGCAGGTTCGCCGCCTCGATGCGCCGTCCGCCGGTGCGCGCGAGCGCGCGCTGAATCAGGCTGCGCTCGAACTGCCGGCCGAGCGCCTCGAGTATTCCGGTCTCGCCGCGCGCCAGGCGCCGCTCCGCTTCCTGCTCGAGCGAGGCCACCCAGTCGCTCGCCGCCGCGCCGGTGGCCGGATCGCGGAATTCCGCGGGCAGGTCGCCCAGCTCCACCACCTGCCCCGGCGCCATCACCGTGAGCCAGTGGCACAGGTTCTCGAGCTGGCGCACGTTGCCGGGGAAATCCAGGTGCTGCAGGTGCTCCGTTGCGCCCTCCGACAGGCGCTTTGCCTCGACGCCGAGCTGCTGCGCGCTGCGCGCGAGGAAGTGGCGCGCGAGCAGCGGCACGTCCTCGCGGCGCTCCTTGAGCGAGGGCAGCCGCACGCGGATGACGTTCAGCCGGTGGTACAGATCCTCGCGGAAGGCGCCCTCGCGCACCCGGTGCTCGAGGTTCTGGTGCGTCGCGGCGATCACGCGCACATTGGCCTTGATCGGCTGGTGCCCGCCGACGCGGTAGAAGCTGTTCTCCGAGAGCACGCGCAGCAGCCGCGTCTGCAGCTCCGCCGGCATGTCGCCGATCTCGTCGAGAAACAGCGTGCCCCCCTCGGCCTGCTCGAAGCGGCCGCGGCGCTGCGCCTGGGCGCCGGTGAACGCGCCGCGCTCGTGGCCGAAGAGCTCCGACTCGAGCAGGTCCTTGGGCATGGCCGCGGTATTGATGGCGACGAAGGGACGCGAAGCGCGTGCGCCATGGCGGTGCAAGGCACGCGCCACGAGCTCCTTGCCCGAGCCCGACTCACCGGTGATGAGCACGGTGGCGCTCGATTGCGACAGCCGGCCGATGGCGCGGAACACTTCCTGCATGGCCGGCGCCTGGCCGAGGATTTCCGGCGCCTCGGCCACCGGCTCCGCGGCCGCATCGTCGCGCTGGCTTTCGTCGAGCGCGCGGCGGATCAGATCCACCGCCTGATCGACGTCGAAAGGCTTCGGCAGGTACTCGAAGGCGCCGCCCTGAAAGGCCGCCACCGCGGACTCGAGGTCGGAGTACGCCGTCATCACGATCACCGGCACCGCCGGATGCTGCTGCTTGACCGTGTGCAGGAGCTCGAGCCCCGACGGACCCGGCATGCGGATGTCCGACACCAGGACCTGCGGCGCACCGCCGCTCAGCGCATCCAGCGCCTCCTGCGCGGACGCGAAGGAGCTGAAGGCGATGCCTTCACGGCCGAGGGCCTTCTCGAAGACCCAGCGGATGGAGCGGTCGTCGTCGACGATCCAGACCGGTTTCATGCCAGCGGCAGCACAATCCTGAAAACGGTGCGCCCCGGGCGGCTGTCGCACTCGATGATTCCCCGGTGGTAGTGGACGAAGGTCTGCGCGAGCGATAAGCCCAGCCCGCTGCCGCCGTCCCGCCCCGAGACCAGGGGATTGAATATCCTGTCCCGGATGTCCTCAGGGACGCCGGGCCCGTCATCGATCACTTGCAATTCTAGTGCCAGCCTATGGCGCTGCTTGAGCAGGGTGACCTGGCGCAGCGCCCGCGTGCGCAGCGTGATGTTGCCGGGGCGGCCGCCGCCGACCACCGCCTGCGCCGCATTGCGCACCACGTTCAGCACCGCCTGGATGAGCTGCTCCTTGTCGCCCACCAGGTCGGGCAGGCTCGGGTCGTAGTCGCAGTCGATGGCGATGCCGCTGGCGAACTCGGCCAGCACAAGGCTGCGCACGCGCTCGAGGACTACGTGGATGCCGAGCGGTCCGACGCGCGGCCGGCGGTGCGGCGTGAGCAGCCGGTCCATCAGCGTCTGCAGCCGGTCGGCTTCCTTGATGATCACTTGCGTGTATTCGCGCAGCTCGGGCCGCTCCAGCTCGCGCTCGAGGAGCTGCGCCGAGCCGCGCAAGCCGCCGAGCGGGTTCTTGATTTCGTGGGCGAGATTGCGGATCAGCTCGCGGCTCGCCTGCTGCTCGCCGATCAGGCGCTCCTCGCGCGCCTGGCGCAGCTGCTGCTCGATCGGGCGCAGCTCCGCAAGCAGCGGCATGCCGGGGGCGTCGATGCGCGTCAGCACGCACGAGAGGGGCAGCGCCTCGCGCCCGGGCCGCGGGTAGCTCACGTTCTGCGCCGAATAGTCCCAGTGCGTGACCAGCGCCTCGGCGAGCGCCTTCTCCAGCGCCGCGTCGGGCTCGAAGAGCGGCAGGAACTGCTGCCCGATGAGACTCTTCGCCGCCACGCCGAGAAGGTTCTCGGCGGCCTGATTGGCGTAGCGCGCCAGCCCGTGCTCGTCCAGCACCATCACGGCGGTGGCCAGGTACTCCAGGCCTGAGAAGTTTGTTGCGGCCACGGGTCAGGCCGCCGCGCTCATCGGTACAGGTTGGTCAGCTCGCGCCTGAGCGATTCGACGTTCTTTTCGTGCAAATCCACCGCGTCCTTGTATTTCTGCAAGCGCTCGAGCACCCTGGCGTAGTTTCGCTCGTCGCCGTAGCGCACCGACTCCTGCTCCTCGAGCTCCTTGCGCGAGTGCTCGAGCAGCGACTCCTCCTGCTTCAGCTCGCGCTCGAGGATCTCGCGCTGGCGCTCCTTCGCCGACGCGCGCGCCTGCGAGTCCTCCTTGGGGTAGGTTCCCGGGGCCGCCTTGGCCGGCGGGGGCTTGCCGGGCGCCTGCGCCGGCACGACCTGCACGCGCGTTTGCTGCACGATGCGGCAATCCTTGCCGCTGGTGTCTTCCCTCAGGTTGGTGACGTGCGTGCGCCCGTCCTTGTCGCGACAGCTCCAGATAGTGATTTCCTGGGTGGCTTGCGCCTGGGCAAGCGCCGGCACGAAGCTCAGCAAAAACCCCGGCAACATGAAAAATCGGCGCACGATCAATAACATACCAGAAAAAAACAGAAGACGGGCAAGCCCGTCCCCCCGTCGACAGGGTGCGCCTCAGGACGAGTAGTACATGTCGAATTCGACCGGGTGTGTGGTCATGCGGAAGCGCGTCAGCTCCTCTTCCTTGAGCACCGCGTAGGACTCGAGGAACTCCTCCGAGAACACCCCGCCCTTGGTGAGGAACGCGTGATCCTTTTCCAGGTGCCCGAGCGCTTCCTCGAGCGAAGCGCACACCTGGGGCACCTTGGCGGCTTCTTCCGGCGGCAGGTCGTACATGTTCTTGTCGATCGGGTCGCCCGGGTGGATCTTGTTCTGCACGCCGTCCAGCCCCGCCATCAGCATCGCCGCAAACGCCAGGTAGGCGTTGGTCGTCGGATCCGGGAAGCGCACCTCTACGCGCCGCGCCTTCGGGCTGGAGACGTACGGGATGCGGCAGCCCGCGGAGCGGTTCTTCGCCGAGTAGGCGAGGTTGATCGGCGCCTCGAAGCCCGGCACCAGGCGCTTGTAGCTGTTGGTGCCCGGATTGGTGATGGCGTTGAGCGCCTTGGCGTGCTTGATGATGCCGCCGATATAGAACAGCGCGAACTCCGACAGGCCGGAATAGCCGTTGCCCGCGAACAGGTTCTGGCCGCCCTTCCACACCGACTGGTGCACGTGCATGCCCGAGCCGTTGTCGCCGACCACGGGCTTGGGCATGAAGGTCGCGGTCTTGCCGTAGGAGGCGGCCACGTTCCATACCGTGTACTTGAGGATCTGCATCCAGTCCGCGCGCTGCACGAGGGGCGCAAAGCGCGTGCCGATCTCGTTCTGCCCCATCGCGCCGACCTCGTGGTGGTGCACTTCGACCTCCACGCCCTGCTGCTCGAGCGCGAGGCACATGGCGTTGCGGATGTCGGCGAGCGTATCGGTCGGCGGCACCGGAAAGTAGCCGCCTTTGACCGGGGCACGATGCCCCATGTTGCCCGATTCGTAGTCGATGCCGCTCGACCAGGGCGCCTCTTCGGACTTGATCTTGACGAAGCTGCCGGACATGTCGACGGACCAGGTGACGCCGTCGAAGATGAAGAACTCGGGCTCGGGGCCGAAGTACGCCGTGTCGCCGAGGCCGCTCGACTTGAGGAACGCTTCGGCGCGCCGCGCGATGCCGCGCGGGCAGCGGTCGTAGGGTTTGCCGTCGGTCGGCTCGTAGACGTCGCAGCTGACGTTCAGGACCGCCTCGTCGCTGAACGGGTCCATGCGCGCGGTCGACGGGTCCGGCATCAGCAGCATGTCGGAGGCCTGGATGCCTTTCCAGCCGGCGATCGACGAGCCGTCGAAGGCGTGGCCTTGCTCGAACTTCTCCTTGGTGAAGTGCCGGATCGGCACGCTGACGTGCTGCTCCTTGCCGCGCGTGTCGGTAAAGCGGAAGTCGACGAACTTGACCTCCTTGTCCTTTGCCATTTTCAAGACGTCATCGGCCGTCATGGACATCTGCAGATCTCCTGAGTTTGTGCAATGGGATACGGCCGCTCTCGGCGGCCGGACGCGCAGGTTGGAGCAGGTTCCATGCCACGGGGCGGTCTCCCCGAATCCGCCCCTGCCGCGCCATGCCGCGGAAATTCTAAATCATGCCATCGCACATTGCTGGTGCATTTTGTTGCTCGAGGCACTGCGCTGGTGCCTGCGATGCACCCGTCTTGAACTCCTATAATGCAGGGCAGCAATGGCGGGCAATACGGATATCGCCGAGATCAAGCGCCGGGCGGCGGAGCGCGCCCAGCAACTCAAGCTGCCCTATGCTGGCGCGCTGACCCCCGCGGAGGCATTCGCGCTCCTGCAGGCCGGCGCGAAGCTGGTCGACGTGCGCACCAGGCCGGAACTGCTGTACGTAGGGCGCGTGCCGGGCAGCGTGCTGGTGGAATGGCAGACGTACCCCGGCAACGCAATGAACCCCGATTTCCTGAGCCAGCTTACCGAGGCCGTAGAGCCCGCGGATACCCTGATGTTCATATGCCGTTCGGGCGGCCGCTCGCATGCCGCGGCCGCGACCGCCGCTCAGGCCGGCTGGCGCGATTCGTACAACGTGCTCGAGGGCTTCGAAGGCGACAAGGACGCGGAGCAGCACCGCAATACCGTAGGCGGCTGGCGCAAGGCCGGGCTGCCCTGGGTGCAGGGCTAGGGCGCGGACCAGCTCACCGCGCCCCAATACGCGGTCGCGAGCACGACGACGCCGAACGCGATGCGGTACCAGGCGAACGGCCGGAAATCGTGCGTGGCGACGTAGCGCACCAGCCAGCGGATGACGACGAAGGCGGACGCGAAGGACATCGCCAGCCCTACCGTGAACATTCCCAGGTCATCCATCGAGAAAAGCGCCCGGTGCTGCCACAGGTCGTAGCCGCCGGCGGCAACCAGCGTCGGCACGGCGAGAAAGAACGAGAACTCCGTCGCCGCCGGGCGCGACAGGCCGAACAGCATCCCGCCGATGATGGTGGCGCCCGAGCGCGAGGTGCCCGGGATGAGCGCGAAGCACTGCGCGAGCCCCACCTTGAGCGCGTCCTTCCAGGTCATCGCGCGCGTCGAGTCGATGCGCGCGACGCGCGCGCCGCGCTCCACCCACAGGATGATCAATCCGCCGACGATGAAGGCGAGCGCCACCGGCACCGGTGCGAAGAGATGGGTCTTGATGACGCCGCCGAACAGCAGCCCGAGCACCGCTGCGGGAATAAAGGCGACGATCAGGTTGCGATACAGCCGCCGGTCGACGCTGAAGAAACGCGCGCGGTACTCCCACACCACCGCGAGCATGGCGCCGGTCTGGATGGCGACGTGGAACACCTTGGCGCGCTCGTCGTTGAATCCCAGCAGGTCGCCGGCGAGGATCAGGTGGCCGGTGCTCGAGATCGGCAGGAACTCGGTCAGGCCCTCGACCAGGCCGAGGATGAACGCCTGCAAGAGCGGGAGGTCGGTCATCGCGCTCCGAAGAACTCGCGGATCGAGGGCCAGAACTGCGGCGCGCTATCCGTGCTGTTGTGGTTCGCTCCCGGCAGCAGCACCTTGCGCTTGGGGCCGCCCCAAGCTTCGAACAGGCGCTCGCCGTGCACCGCGGGGATCACCTCGTCGCGCTCCGCGATCAGGCACAAGAGCGGCGTCTGCAGCCGCGGCGCGAGCGCGATGGAATCGAAGCGGTGCTTCAGCATCCAGTCCACCGGCAGGTACCAGTAGTAGCGCTTGGCCAGCGCCGTCAGGCTGTCAAAGGGCGTAACGAGCACGAGCCCGGCGAGCGGCCGCGCGGCGGCGAGCGCCACCGCCGGTCCGCTTCCCAGGCTGCGACCGAAGGCGTAGATGCGCTTGGGGTCCACGCCCGGGAGCTGCGCCGCGTGGTCGTATAGCGCGAGCGCGTCGGCGACGAGCGCCTTCTCGGAAGGCGAGCCCGCGCTCTGGCCATAGCCGCGATAGTCCATCAGCAGCCAGGAGGTGCCCGGCGCCTCCGCCAGGACGGCCTCGATCATCCACGAAACCTCTTCGGCATTGCCGCCGAAGTACAACACCAGCCGCGGTCCGGATTTCAGATACCAGGCGTGAACACGGGTGCCGTCCGCGGCAGTCAGCCACAGATCGGATACCGCCGGGTGGCGCCGCTCGATGTCCGCGCGCCGGCCCTCGGGCAGCGGCTGGCGATGGAAGATGAGCCCGTCCTGCGCCAGGTAGACGATGAGCGGCACGCCGATCGCCACTGCCAGCGCGATCTTGCCCAGCGGCAGGAGCAAGCCTTCGCCGCTCACGTCTTCTGGTAGATCTCGGCGCCCTTCTGCACGAACTCGATCGACTTCTCCTGCATCCCCTTCTCGACGTAGTCGCGCACGTCCTGCGTGATCTTCATCGAGCAGAAGTGCGGCCCGCACATGGAGCAGAAGTGCGCCACCTTCATCGAGTCCTTGGGCAGCGTCTCGTCGTGGAAGTCCTTGGCGGTGTCCGGATCGAGCCCGAGGTTGAACTGGTCTTCCCAGCGGAACTCGAAGCGCGCCTTGGAGATCGCGTTGTCGCGGATCTGCGTGCCCGGATGCCCCTTGGCGAGGTCGGCCGCGTGCGCGGCGATCTTGTAAGCCATGATGCCGTCCTTCACGTCCTTCTTGTTCGGCAGGCCGAGGTGCTCCTTGGGCGTGACGTAGCACAGCATCGCCGTGCCGTACCAGCCGATCTGCGCGGCGCCGATCGCGCTCGTGATGTGGTCGTAGCCCGGCGCGATGTCGGTGGTGAGCGGCCCGAGCGTGTAGAAGGGCGCCTCGTGGCACTCCTTCAGCTCGAGGTCCATATTCTCCTTGATGAGCTGCATCGGCACGTGCCCCGGGCCCTCGATCATCACCTGCACGTCGTGCTTCCAGGCGATCTTCGTCAGCTCGCCGAGCGTGCGCAATTCCGAGAGCTGCGCCTCGTCGTTCGCGTCGTAGCCCGAGCCGGGCCGCAGGCCGTCGCCGAGCGAGAAGGCGACGTCGTAGGCCTTCATGATCTCGCAGATGTCCTCGAAACGCGTGTAGAGGAAGCTCTCCTGGTGGTGCGCGAGGCACCACTTCGCCATGATCGAGCCGCCGCGCGAGACGATGCCGGTCATCCGCTTCGCGGTGAGCGGCACGTAGCGCAAGAGCACGCCCGCGTGGATGGTGAAGTAGTCGACGCCCTGCTCGGCCTGCTCGATCAGCGTGTCGCGGTAGATCTCCCAGGTGAGGTCTTCCGCCTTGCCATCGACCTTCTCCAGCGCCTGGTAGATCGGCACGGTGCCGATCGGCACCGGCGAGTTGCGCACGATCCATTCGCGCGTCTCGTGGATGTGCTTGCCGGTGGACAGGTCCATGACCGTGTCGGCGCCCCAGCGGATCGACCAGGTCATCTTCTCCACCTCCTCGCCAATGCCCGAGGAGACGGCGGAGTTGCCGATGTTGGCGTTCACCTTCACCAGGAAGTTGCGGCCGATGATCATCGGCTCGGACTCCGGGTGGTTGACGTTGGCCGGGATGATGGCGCGCCCGCGCGCCACTTCGTCGCGCACGAACTCCGGCGTGATGCGCTCCGGGATCGACGCGCCGAAGGCCTCGCCGCGGTGCTGGCGCATCAGGAGCTCCAGCATCCTTTCGCCCGTCTTGCCGGCAGCCTTCAGGCTCTCGACGTAGCGCTCGCGCTGCAGGTTTTCGCGCAGGGCGATGAACTCCATCTCCGGCGTGACGATGCCCCGGCGCGCGTAGTGCATCTGCGACACGTTCATGCCGCGCCTTGCACGGCGCGGCGCGCGCTTCAGGTTGAAGCGCAGCTCGGCGAGTTTCGCATCGTTCAGGCGCTCGATGCCGTACTGCGACGAGGGGCCCGGGAGCACCTCGGAGTCGCCGCGCTCCTCGATCCACGCCAGGCGCAAGGGCGCAAGCCCCGAGCGGATGTCGATGCGCGCCGCCGGGTCGGTGTAGGGTCCCGAGCAGTCGTAGACGAAGACCGGGGGGTTCGCTTCGCCCCCGAACAGGGTCGGCGTGTCGGCCTGCGAGATCTCGCGCATCGGCACGCGGATATCGGCGCGCGTGCCCTCGACGTACACCTTGCGCGAGTTGGGCAAAGGCCTGACCGCCGCCGCGTCGACTTGGGCGGTGGCGGCCAGGAACTTGGGATTTGCGTTCATCGTCGCTTCCTTCGGCGGGATTACCCGCATCAGGTTCAAAGGGTTTCTCTCACCCGCGCGCCGCGGTTGAAACGCCGGCGCGCAGGACCCCTGCGTAAGGCGGTTACGCTACTTCAAAGTGCCCCAAGAAACAAGAAGTACGGCCGGTGCGCCGCTCGCGGCGCCGGGTGGGCACCCCTTATAATGCCGGTCCCTCGCCTCGCACCGACCGATGAACCTCGAACAGGCCCGCTTCAACATGGTCGAGCAGCAGATCCGCACCTGGGAGGTGCTCGATCCGGCCGTGCTCGAACTGCTCTACGCGGTGCCGCGCGAAGAGTTCGTCCCGGCCGCGTTCCGCACGCTCGCCTTCGCCGACATGGAAATCCCGATCGGCGAGGGCGAAGCCATGATGGCGCCGAAGATGGAGGCGCGCATCGTGCAAGAGCTCTCCCTCAGGAAGACCGACCGCGTGCTCGAGGTCGGCACCGGCAGCGGCTATCTCACGGCGCTCCTCGCGCGCTGCGCCGCCCATGTCTTCTCGCTCGAGATCCGGCCGCTGCTCGCCGCCTTCGGCCGCGACAACCTCGCGCGCCACGGCGCCGACAATGTCACGCTGGAAGTCGGCGACGGCGCGCGCGGCGACCCGAAGCGCGCGCCCTACGATGCGATCGTGCTCACCGCCTCGACGCCGGTGCTGCCGGCAGGGCTCAGGGAGCAGCTCGCGCCCGGCGGGCGCCTGTTCGCGGTGGTGGGCGAGCCGCCGGTGATGGTGGCGCGGCTCATCACCTGCGCGGCGCCCGGCGCCTACGGCAGCGTGGCGCTGTTCGACACCGTGCTCGCGCCCCTCGTCAACGCGGAGCGTCCCCCGCGCTTCACGTTCTGAACCTCTCGCCTCGACCATGAACCCACGCCTGTTGATCGCCTTGTTCGCCTGCACGCCGCTTGCCGCGGCGGCGGAAAACCTGACCCAGGTCTACCAGGACGCCCGCGGCTACGACGCCCAATACGGGGCGGCGCGCTACGCGCTGCAGGCGGGGCTCGAGCGCGTGCCGCAGGGCCGCGCGCTGCTGCTGCCCAGCCTCAACCTGACGGCGGATACCACGCGCACGCACATCGATTCGGAATCGAAGGACCCGGTGGCGGTGCCGGACTTCGAGCGCAACGTCAGCTCCCACGGCTACGCGCTCAACTTCACGCAGCCGCTGTACCGGCGGCAGAACTGGCTGCAGGCCGACCAGGCCGGGCTGCAGGCGAAGCAGGCCGAGTTCACCTTCGGCCAGGCCGGCCAGGACCTGATCCTGCGCGCGGCGCAGGCCTACTTCGACGTGCTCGCGGCGCAGGACACGCTCGGCTTCGTGCGCGCGCAGAAAACCGCCATCGCCGAGCAGCTGGCGCAGGCCAGGCGCAATTTCGAGGTCGGCACGGCGACCATCACCGACACGCACGAGGCGCAGGCGCGCTACGACCTCGCCGTGGCGCAGGAGATCTCGGCGCAGAACGACGTCGATGCGCGCCGCCGCGCGCTGCAGCAGCTCACCGGCAAGGAGTACGTGGAACTGAAGGGGTTGCGCGCCGACGTCAGGCTCTCGCCGCCGGAGCCGAACGACATGCAAAGCTGGGCCAGCCTCGCGGAAAAGCAGAGCTACAGCGTCCTGGTGCAGGACGCAGCGGTGGAGATCGCCCGGCTCGAGGCGCAAAGGAACAGCGCCGGCCACCACCCGACGCTCGACCTGGTGGCGATCCACAATTTCAGCTCGCAGTCGGCGTCGCGGCTGAGCTCGCAGTTGAGCGCTTCGGGCAGCGAGGTCACCACCAGCTCGATCGGCCTGCAGTTCGCGCTGCCGCTGTACCAGGGCGGCGCCATCAGCTCGCGCGAGCGCGAGGCCGCGTACAACCTGGAGCGCACGCGCCAGGATCTCGAGAATGCGCGCCGCAGCTCGGTGCTCGCCACGCGCCAGGCCTACCTCGCCGTGATCAACGGCATCGCGCAGATCAGCGCTCTCGAGCAGGCGCTGGTGTCGTCGGAAAGCGCGCTGCAGTCCAACCGCCTGGGCTACGAGGTGGGCGTGCGCATCAACATCGACGTGCTGAACGCGCAGCAGCAGGTGTTCTCGACGCGCCGCGATCTCGCCGTCGCGCGCTACAACACCATCACCAACATCCTGCGCCTGAAGGCCGCCGCGGGCAGCCTGCGCGAGCAGGACCTCGAGGAAGTCAGCCGCGCCCTGGCGCAGTAAGCAGGCGCCGGCACGCCGCGAGGTGGCGCTCGGCCGCGCCGCGGTGGCGTTCGCACAGGCGCTTGCCGGCGTCGCCCATGCGGGTGCGGCGCTCGGCATCGGCGAGCAGGGCGCGCGCCGCCTCCAGCGCCGCAGGGGCGTCGGCGACCTGCAGCGCCGCCTGCGCGCGCACCGCGAGCCGCGTGACATCGGCGAAGTTGAACATGTGCGGACCCGCCACCACCGGCACGCCGGCCGCGCAGGCCTCGATCAGGTTCTGCCCGCCGAGCGGCTCGAAGCTGCCGCCGATCACGGCGACGTCGGCCAGCGCATAGTAGAACGCCATCTCGCCCATCGTGTCGCCGAGGTAGAGGCCGCGGCCCTGCGGCGGCGCCTCGCCCAGGCTGCGGCGCGCCACGGCGAAGCCCATGCGCTCGGCGAGCGCCGCCACCGCGTCGAAGCGCTGCTGGTGGCGCGGCACCAGCACGAGCACCGTGCCTTCGTCCGCGGACCCGCACGCCTCGAGCAGGCGCTCCTCCTCGCCCTCGCGCGTGCTGGCGAAGAGCA
>JBBDXL010000183.1:0-8406 GCA_040902335.1 Burkholderiales bacterium | reverse complement strand
CCGCACGCCTCGAGCAGGCGCTCCTCCTCGCCCTCGCGCGTGCTGGCGAAGAGCAGCACCTTGCGCTGCCGGAGCGCCGCGCGGAAGGCGCGCCCTTCCTCCACCTTCGCGGGATCGGGCTCGAGGTCGAATTTCAGGTTGCCGGCGACGCTCACTTGGGGCGCCCCGAGCCGCGCCAGGCGCCGGGCATCGGCCGGCCCTTGCGCGCAGGTCGCCGCGAGCGAAGCGAACGCCGGCCGCGAGAGCGTCCCGAGCCGCTGGTAGCCGCGCGCCGAACGCTGCGACATGCGCGCGTTGGCGAGCACCACGGGCACGCCGTACTGCCGGCAGCCGTGCATCAGGTTGGGCCAGATCTCGGTCTCCACCAGCACGCCGAGGCGCGGGCGGAAATGCTCGAGAAAGCGCCGCACGGCGCGCGGGTAGTCGTAGGGCAGGTAGGCGAGCAGCACCGATTCGCCGTAGACCTGCTTCACCGTCTCGCGCCCTCTCGCGGTGAGGCAGGTGATGAGCACGTCGTGATCCGGGTGCTCGCGCTGCAGCGCGCGCACCAGCGGCGCGCAGGCGCGTACTTCGCCTACCGACACCGCGTGCAGCCAGATGAGCTTCGGCTTCGGCTCGAGCGCGCTGAAGCCGAAGCGCTCGGCGACGTCGGCGCGGTAGCCGGGCTCGCGCCGCCCGCGCCACCACAGGCGCGCGAGGATCCACGGCAGCGCCGCGTAGAGCAGCCAGGTATAGAGCGTGCGCAAGGTGCCCTATGATAAGACCATGCGAGTACTCCTCACCGGCTGCGCCGGCTTCATCGGCATGCACTGCGCGCTGCGCCTGCTCGGGCGCGGCGACGAAGTGCTGGGCGCGGACAATCTTTCGCCCTACTACGACGTGAAGCTGAAGCAGGCGCGCCTGCAGCGGCTGCGGGCCGAGCGCAATTTCCGCTTCGAGCGCGCGGACCTCGCCGAGGCGGGCGAATGCGAGCGCGTGTTCGAGCGCGCGCGCCCGGAACGCGTGCTGCACCTCGCCGCGCAGCCCGGCGTGCGCTACTCGTTCGAGAACCCGTCGTCCTACATCCAGTCGAACCTCGTCGCCTTCGCCAACCTGCTGGAAGCCTGCCGGCGGCACGCGCCGCGCCACCTCGTCTACGCCTCGAGCTCGAGCGTCTACGGCGCGAACGCGAAGCTGCCCTGGTCGGAGACCGACAACGTCGATCATCCGATCAGCCTCTACGCCGCGACCAAGAAGGCGAACGAGCTGATGGCGCACGTCTACAGCCACCTGCACGGCCTCGCGGCGACGGGGCTGCGCTATTTCACCGTCTACGGTCCCTGGGGCCGGCCTGACATGTCGCCGATGCTCTTCGCGCGCGCCATTCTCGAGGGAAAGCCGATCCAGGTGTTCAACCACGGCGCCATGCAGCGCGACTTCACCTTCATCGACGATGCCGTGGAAGCGACGCTGCGCGTGCTCGATCGTCCGCCCGCGGGAGCGCCGCCGCACCGTGTGCTCAACGTCGGCAACCACCAGCCGGTGGCGCTCCTCGAGTACATCGCGCTGCTCGAGGCCGCGCTCGGCCGCAAAGCCGTGAAGGAAATGAGGCCGATGCAGCCCGGCGACGTGCCCGCAACCTACGCCGACACGCGCGCGCTTAAAGAGGCGACGGGCTTCGCGCCGGGCACGCCGCTCGAAGAGGGGCTGGCGCGCTTCGCGGACTGGTTCAAGGCCTACCGCCGCCCCTAGCGCTGCCGGGGGCCGGCGCATACTCGGGCACCCACGCGCGCAGGCGCTCGCGCACCGCCTCCGGCCCCGGGTCGTGCGCCGACGCGATCCAGGAGAGCACTTCCTCGACCAGCGCGCCGTTCGTGCTCGAGCTCGCGCGCGCCACGCGCAGCTTGGGATGCGGGGTGGGTAGCGTCTTCTCGGCATCCGCAAGCAGTTCCTCGTAGAGCTTCTCGCCCGGGCGCAGGCCGGTGTAGGCAATGCCGATGTCCTGTTCGGCGTAGCCGCTCAGCTTGATCAACAAGCGTGCGAGTTCGACGATCCTGACGGGCGCGCCCATGTCGAGCACGTAGATCTCGCCGCCTCTGCCCATGAGCGCTGCCTGCAGCACGAGCTGCGCAGCCTCGGGGATGGACATGAAATAGCGCTGCATTCTCTCGTCGGTTACCGTGACGGGCCCGCCGCGCGCGATCTGCTCGCGAAAGCGCGGGATGACGCTGCCGGCGGAGCCGAGCACGTTGCCGAAGCGCACGGTCACGAAATGCGTCCGGCCGGCGCCCGCGAGCGCCTGGCAGGCGAGCTCCGCGAGGCGCTTGGAGGCGCCCATGACGTTCGTGGGATTGACCGCCTTGTCGGTGGACACGAGCACGAACTTCGCCGCCCCCGCGGCCTGCGCCGCGCGCGCCGTCACTACCGTCGAGAGCACGTTGTTCGACACGGCCTGGAAGGCGTTGCCGCCCTCCAGCAGCGGCACGTGCTTGTACGCCGCCGCGTGAAAAACGAGCTCCGGCCGGTAGCGGGCGAACAGATCCCCCACGCGCGTTGCGGCCTTGGCGTCGCCGATCTGCGGCGAGACGACGACCCCGGGATGGCGGTCGCGGAACTCCTGCTCGATCGCGTAGAGCGCGAACTCCGACAGATCGAGGAGCACGAGGCGCCCCGGGGCGTAGCGCACGATCTGCCGGCACAGCTCGGACCCGATCGAGCCGCCGGCGCCGGTAACGAGCACGCACTTGCCGGCGATCAGCGCGCGCAGCCCGGCGTCGTCGAGCTGCACCGGGTCGCGCCCGAGAAGATCGTCCAGCTCCACGTTCCTCAGCGCCGAGACGCTCACCTTGCCGGAAACGAGATCGGCATACGACGGCACGGTCATCACCGCGACCCCCGCCACGCCGCACAGGTCGACCGCGCGCTTGCGCTGGCGGTGCGTCGCCCCGGGCATGGCGATGATGGCGCGCGTGACGCCGAGGCGCCTCGCGTACGCGCCGGCGGCCTCCAGGCCACCGAGGATCTTGACGCCCTGGATCGCGCTGCCGTGCTTGCCGGCGTCGTCGTCCAGGAGACCCACCGCGCGCCACTCGTTGCTGTGGGCGAGCTCGCGCAGCAGGCTCGCCGCCGCGGAGCCGGCGCCGAGCACCAGGACGGGCAGCGCCTTCGGCCGGCGCACCATGCCCATCAGCGCGCGCTCTTTCCAGGCCCGGTACAGCAGGCGGCTGCCGCCCATGGCGCCCACCAGGAGCAGCGGGCAGATGAGGTACACCGAGCGCGGGATCACCGCGGGGAACGCAAGCAGGGTGAACAGCGCCGGCGCCGCAAGGGCCGCGATGCCGACCGCCACCAGGATACGCTGCAGGTCCGGCAGGCTCGCGTAGCGCCAGAGCCCGCGGTACAGGCCCATCAGCCAGAACACCACGGCGTGCACCGCGAGCACGCCCGGCAGCGCCACGAACGCGGTCTGCAGGAATGCAGGGGGCGGCATCTCGAGGTTGAAGCGCAGCCAGTACGCCCCGAGCCACGCCAGTGCGACCGCGCCCACGTCGTGCAGGAACGCGAGCAGGGCGCGCGCCGCGAAGCCGAGACCGCCGCTCACGGCGCGCCCTGCCAGCGCCGGTCGATCCAGACAGCGACGCCGGCGAGGGCGACCGCGGCCAGCGCGAGCGCGATGCCCTGGACCGCAGCCGGCTCGCGAAACACCAGCAGCGCGAGCCCGGCGCACGCCGCCATCGCCGCGTATTCGACATAGGCCGCACCGCGGTGGCCGAAGCCCATGCGCACCAGGCGCTGGTAGTAGTGGTCGCGATGCGGCTGCCATACGCGCTCGCGGCGCAGCGCGCGCTTGATCAGCGTCAGCGTCGCGTCGCACATGAACGGCGCGAACACGAGCAGCGGGAACCATAGCGGCCAGGCGCCGATCGCCCACCCCTGCAGCCCGAGCGCG
The DNA here is from genome assembly GCA_040902335.1 of Burkholderiales bacterium. GTDB lineage: Bacteria > Pseudomonadota > Gammaproteobacteria > Burkholderiales > SG8-39 > JAABQT01. The sequence goes on along the minus strand of JBBDXL010000183.1, from coordinate 4,478 downwards.
CCGGCGAGAAAGCCGAGCGGCACCGAGCCGACGTCGCCCATGAAGAGACGCGCCGGATGCCAGTTGAATGCGAGGAAGGCCGCCGCCGCAGCGGCGATCGAGGCGCATAGCGCGGCCAGCGTCTGCGCCCCCGCGACATAGGCCGCGATGGCGTAGGCACCGAACCCGAACAGCGTCATGCCGCCGGCGAGCCCGTCCGCGCCGTCCATGAAGTTGTACAGGTTCGCCGTCCAGGCGAGGGCGAGCGCGAAGACAAGAAAGAGGAGCGGCGCCTCGATTTCAAGGTCGAGCGCCAGCGCGGCGACGCCGGCGCCGAAATGCAGGGCGAGACGCACCGTCGTGGGCAGGCCGACGACATCGTCGGCGAAGGAAATTGCGGCGAGCAGCGCGGCCGCGCCCAGGATCACGGGCAACCCCGGCCACGCGAGCGCCAGGGATACCGCCACGCCGGCGGCAATGGCGATGCCGCCGGTGCGCGGCACCGCCTTTGCATGCAGGGAGCGCGCGTTGGGCGTATCGAGGGCAATGCGGCGGGCAGCGGGCGCCAGCAGCAGGCGCGCCGCGAGCAGCGCAATGACGAACGCCGCCACGGGCGCAAGCGCGAGCATGCCGCGCATTCTAGCCGCCTCGCTCGCGGTACCACCCGGCGGTGTCGCGCAGGCCCTGCTCCATGCTGAAGGGCGGCCGCCAATCGAGCTCGGTGCGGATGGCGGTGTTGTCCACGACCTGCGACTCGACCAGCCCCGACACGCGAGGCAGCAGATCAAGCAGCGCGCGCGGAAAGGGAAACAGGCGCGCGGGTCTGCCGAGCGCACGGCCAATGGCGCGGCACAATTCGGGCGTGGAAACGGGAGCGCCGTCGCTCAGCGCATAGGTCTTGTGGACTACGGCGCGCTCGAGACCGCGCACGATGGCGTCGACTAGATTGCCGACGTAGATGAAACTGCGGCGGTTCGCGATGCCGGCGACCGGCAAGGGCCAGCCGCGATCGATGGCGCGCAGCAGCGCGAGAAAGTTCGCCTTCACGCGCGGGCCGTAGACGAGCGGCGGGCGCAGGATGAGCGGCTCGAGGCCCGCGCGCTGCAGGAGCACCTGCTCGGCGATGGCCTTGGCGCGGCCATAGGCGTCGTCCGGGAGCGCCGCCTTGATCGAGCTGAGATACACGAACCGGCGCGCGCCGGCGGAAAGCGCGACTTTCGCCTGCGCGATCGTGCCTTCGACGTTGACCCGGTGCAGCTCGGCGGGGCTCGCGGAGGTATGCGCGATGTTCGCGAGGTGCACCACCGCGTCGCAGCCTTCGGCGGAGGTTCGAAGCTCGTGCCCGGCGGCGGCGAGCGCCGGGCAGAGGTGGCTGCCGATGAAGCCGGAGGCGCCGGTGACGAGGACGCGCATCGGATCGATACTACCGCCGGGGCGGACCGGCCTCCAAGTAGGCTTGCAAATTAGAAGTGCGGCTTCTAATATGCAAGGCATGTTCGAGCGCCTGTGCGCCGACCGCCTGCTCGACCTGGCGCGGCGCTTTCCCGCGGTCGCCATCCTGGGCGCGCGCCAGGTCGGCAAGACCACGCTCGCGCGCCGGGTGTTCGGCGGCCTGCGCTATGTGGACCTCGAGGACCCTCGCACGGCACAGCGCTTGCGCGAGGATCCGCGCCTCGCGCTCGATGCCTTGCCCGGCGGCGCCATCCTCGACGAGGCGCAGGCCCTCCCCGAGCTGTTCGCGGCCCTGCGCGGCGCCATCGACGCCGATCGCCGCCGCCCGGGCCGCTTCATCGTGCTCGGCTCGGCGCAGCCGGCGCTCGTTCGCGGCATCTCGGAATCGCTCGGCGGGCGCATCGCCGTGGTCGAGCTCGACCCGCTCGCGGCCTGCGAGGCCGCGACCGGGCAGGCCCCGGCCGACTGGGGAACGCTCTGGCTGAAGGGCGGGTTTCCGGACGCGCTGGGCGGGAATTTCCGCGAATGGTGGGAGGCGTATCTGCGCACGCTGCTCGAGCGCGACCTCCCCCAGTACGGCGTCGCCGCCGACCCGCTTTTCATGCGGCGCCTGCTCACCATGCTCGCGCACCAGCACGGGGGACTGTTCAATGCTTCCGCGCTCGGAGCGTCGCTCGGCGTCTCGTACCACACCGTGCAGCGCAACGTGGACGTGCTCGAGTCGGTGTTCCTCGTGCGCCGGCTGCCGCCCTTCTTCCGCAACGTGGGCAAGCGCCTGGCCAAGGCGCCGAAGCTGTTCCTGCGCGACAGCGGGCTGCTGCACCACCTGCTCGACATCGGCTCGGTCGAAGAGCTGGACGCACACCCCGTGCGCGGGGCGAGCTGGGAGGGCTTCGTCGCCGAGGACATCCTGCGGCGCGAGCGCGTCGCCCGTCCCGGCTCGCAGGGCTGCTTCTGGCGCACGCTGGCCGGCGCCGAGATCGACCTGGTGCTCGATCGCGGCGACGCGCGCGTCGCGATCGAGATCAAGGCGGGGCGCGGCGACGCGCCGCGCGCCGTACGCGCCTTGCGCGACGCCCTGCAGGACGTGCGGGCCGCTCGCGCGTGGATCGTCGACCAGGCGCCGGGGAGCGAGTTGCTCGCTCCCGGGATCGCGCGCATCGGCTTCGCGGAGGCGAGCGCCGGCACGCCGTGAGCGTGCCCATCCGCAGCCCGTCATACAATGCTGCCCACCGCTCGAGCGATCACTGCGTGGCCGATTCCGTAGTACCTGTCATCCTGTGCGGCGGCACCGGCAGCCGCCTGTGGCCGATGTCGCGCCGGCTGCTGCCCAAGCAGTTTCTGCCGCTGGCCGGGGAGCGGACGCTGTTTCAGGATACCGCCCTGCGAACGCGCGGCCTCGCCGGCTGCGGCGCGCCGATCGTGGTCACCAACGCCGAGCAGCGGTTTCTCGCCGCGGATCAGCTCGCCGAGATCGGCATCGCGCCGCGCGCGCTGCTGCTCGAGCCGGCCGGCCGCAACACCGCGCCGGCGGTGGCGGCCGCCGCGCTTCACGTGATGCGCGAAGACCCGACGGCGCTCCTGCTGGTGCAACCGTCGGACCACGTGATCGGCGATGTGCCGGCGTTTCACGCGGCGGTCGCGGAGGCCGTGGCCGCGGCCGAGGGGGGATTTCTCGCCACCTTCGGCGTGCCCCCGACCGGACCTGCGGCCGGGTACGGCTACATCGAAGCCGGCGAGCCGCTCGGCGGCGAAGCTTTCCGCATCCGGCGCTTCGTGGAGAAGCCGACGCCGGACAAGGCGCGGGCGTTCCTCGCCCAGGGCGGCTTCTACTGGAACAGCGGCATGTTCGTGTTCCGGGCGCAGCGCTTCATCGAGGAGCTCGGCCGCTTGCGGCCGGAAATGCTGGCGGCCGTACGCTCGGCGCTGGATAAGGCGATGCCGGACCTCGGCTTCGTGAGGCTCGATCCGGATGCGTTCGCGGCTTCGCCCTCCGAATCGGTCGACTACGCCGTCATGGAGCGCACCGCCGCGGGCGCCATGGTGCGCGCCGCGATGGGCTGGAGCGACGTGGGCTCCTGGGCCGCATTGTGGGAGATCGGCGACAAGGACGGCGCCCGCAACGTGGTGCGCGGCGACGTCGAGCTGCGCGACGCCGCCGGCTGCTACGTACATGCGGACGGACGCCACGTATCGGTGCTCGGCGCGAAGGATCTCGTCATCGTGGAAACCGACGACGCCATTCTCGTTGCCGCGAAACACCGCGCGGAGGAGGTCAAGGAGATCGTGGAGCATCTGGACCGCGCCAACCGCAGCGAGCACGTTTCGCATTCCCGCGTGCACCGGCCCTGGGGCTACTACGAAAGCATCGACGCGGGCGCGGGCTTCCAGGTAAAGCGTCTGATGGTGAAGCCCGGTCACAGAATTTCATTGCAGTTGCACCACAGGCGCGCCGAGCACTGGGTGGTCGTGTCGGGCACCGCGCGCGTGACGCGCGGCGAGGAGGTGCTCACGCTGGAACGCAACCAGTCCACGTACATTCCCGTCGGCACCAAGCACCGGCTGGAGAACGCGAGCGCCGAGCCGCTGCTCATCGTCGAGGTGCAGTCCGGCGAGTACCTGGGCGAGGACGACATCGTGCGCTTCGAGGACAGCTACAACCGGGACAGCACCTCGCGGTAGACCGCAAGCGTGGCGCGGGCCATCGCCTCGGCGCTGAATACGTCGAATGCGCGCCGGCGGCCCGCCTCGCCCAGGCGGGCGCGCAGGGCCGGATCGGCCTGCAGCCGCGCCAGCGCGTCGGCGAGCGCCGCCGGGTCCGCGGGCGGCACCGCGATACCGGTCTCGCCGTCCCGGTTCACCCAGTTCACGCCGTTGCCGAGCTCGCAGCAGAGCACCGGCCGGCCGCAGGCCATGGCCTCCACCTGCACGATGCCGAAAGCCTCGGCCGGCTCGACCGAGGGCAGGCAGAACACGTCGCAGGCGTGATACCAGGCCGGCAGGTCGCGGTCCGGGATGCGCCCGACGAGCTCGACGCGGTCGGCGAC
>JBBDXL010000182.1:0-1832 GCA_040902335.1 Burkholderiales bacterium | reverse complement strand
CCACATTGTAGAAGAACGCCCAGAACAGGTTCTGGCGGATCTTGCGGTAGGTGCGCCGCGACACGCTGATCGCATCCGCCACGAGCCGGGGATCGCCGCGCATGAGGGTGATGCCCGCGGTGTGCATCGCCACGTCGGTGCCGGTCGCCATGGCGATGCCGACGTCGGCCGCGGCGAGCGCGGGTGCGTCGTTGATGCCGTCGCCCACCATCGCCACCACGCGGCCCCTGCCGCGCAGCGCGGCCACGGTCTGCGCCTTGTCCGCGGGCAGCACTTCCGCGCGCACTTCGTCGATGCCGAGCGCGCGCGCGGCCGCCGTAGCGCTGCCCAGATTGTCGCCGCTCAGCATCACGGTCTTCACGCCCTGTGCGTGCAGCTGCGCGATCGCCTCGCACGCACCGGCCTTCACCGCATCGCCGAACGCGAGCAGGCCAAGCAGGCGCCGCGCGCCGTCGCGCTCCTCGGCGAGCCAGGAAACCGATCGGCCCTCGCTCGAGAGCGCCCGCTCGCGCTCGCCCAGCGCCGACGTGTCGACGCCCAGCTCCTGCATGAGCCGCGAGCTGCCGAGGAAAAGCGTGCGCCCTTCCACGACCGCCTGCACGCCGCGACCGGGCAGCGCCTTGCTTTCGCTTGCCACCGGTGCCGATACCGCCTCGGCATCGGCCTGCTCCATCACCGCGCGCGCGAGCGGATGCTGGCTGCCCTGCTGCAGCGCTGCCGCGAGCCGCAGGAGCTCGGTGCGCGCGCCCTCGAGCGGCTCCGCCGCGAGCAGCTGCGGCCGGCCCTCGGTCAGCGTGCCGGTCTTGTCGAAAGCGACGATGGTGATCGAGTGCGCGATCTCGAGCGCCTCGGCGTCCTTGATGAGGATGCCGTGGCGCGCAGCGACGCCGGTGCCCGCCATGATGGCGGTGGGCGTCGCGAGTCCGAGCGCGCAAGGGCACGCGATGACCATGACCGCGACGGCGTAGAGCACGGCCGAGGCCCAGCTTCCCGTCGCGAGTCCCCAGGCGAGCAGGGTGCCGAGCGCGATCACCAGCACGATCGGGACGAATACGGCGCTCACCCGGTCGACGAGACGCTGGATGGGCGCCTTCGCCGCCTGCGCGTTCTCGACCAGACGGATGATGCGCGCGAGCGTGGTCTCGGCGCCGATCGCGCGAGTTGCGACGAGCAGCAGCCCGTCGGCGTTGATCGAAGCGCCGGTCACGCGATCGCCCACGCCCTTGGCGACCGGGAGGCTCTCGCCGGTGATCAGCGACTCGTCGACGTGGCTGCGGCCTTCGCGGATCTCGCCGTCGACCGGCACGCGCTCGCCGGGGCGCACCACGACGAGATCGCCCACAACGACGGAGGCGAGCGGCACCTCGATGTCCGTGCCGTCGCGGCGCACGAGCGCGCGGTCGGGCCGCAGGGCGTTGAGCGCGCGGATCGCCTCGGTGGTCTGGCGCTTGGCGCGCGCCTCGAGCCACTTGCCCAGCAGGATGAACGTGATCAGCGCCGCGGCAATCTCGAAGTACAGATCGTGCACTCCGTCCGCGCCCGCCAGGAGCTGGTACACCGACAGGCCGTACGCGGCGCTCGTGCCGAGCGCGACCAGCAGGTCCATGTTGCCGGAGAACGCGCGCAGCGCCTTCCAACCCGCCCGGTAGAAGCGCGCGCCGAGCCAGAATTGCACCAGCGTCGCCAGCGCGAGCTGCAGCCCGCCGGGAACCGTCCAGTGCGTGCCCAAGGCAAGCCCGAGCATGGGGACGAGCAGGGGCGCGGTGAGCAGCCCCGACGCGGCCACCGGCCACCAGTCGGGCAGGCCGCGCGCGGCGGGGGCCGCGCCTGCC
>JBBDXL010000181.1:0-1839 GCA_040902335.1 Burkholderiales bacterium | reverse complement strand
CTGCTCGAGCTCGGCATCGCGCCCTACCTGCTGAACGCCACGTTCAACGGCGTCATGGGGCAGCGGCTGCTGCGCACGCTGTGCCCCCATTGCAAGCAGCCCATGGAACTGAACCGCGCCGAGGACCAGGCGTCCTGGGACGCGCTCGTCGCGCCGTTCAAGTCGGCGCGGCCGGCGAGCGTGTACAAGCCGGTGGGCTGCCTCGAATGCCGCATGACCGGCTTCATGGGCCGCGTCGGCATCTACGAGACCCTGCTGCACACGCGGGCGATCAAGCAGATGATCACCGCGGGCGCCGACCTCGCCGCGGTGCGCGAGCAGGCGATGAAGGAAGGCATGAAGCCGCTGCGCGTGAGTGGCGCCATGAAGGTCGCCGCCGGCTTCACCACCATCGACGAGGTGCTCAAGGTGGCCCCGCCGGTGCGCGAGAGCACGGCGTAGGGGCGGGCGCGATGGACTGGACGCTGCTCATCGAGGCGCTGCTGCTGGTGGCGGCGGCCGGCATCATCTTCGCCGCCTGGATGCACGCCAGGCTGCGCGACCGGCGCGCCACGCGCGCGCTGCGCGCCAGCGAGGAACGCTTTCGCAACCTCACGGCGCTGTCGGCCGACTGGTTCTGGGAGACCGACGCCGAGCACCGCATCACCTGGCTCACCGGGGGCTCGTGCGTGCTCGGCTTCTTCGGCTCGGGCCTCGCGTTCGGCAAGCGCCTGTGGGAGCTCCCGGGCGTCGAGCTCGACGGCCGCGCCTTCACCGCGCATCTGGAGCAGCTGCGGCGGCGCATGCCGTTCTTCGAGCTGGAGCTGGCGCGCACGCACGCCAGCGGCTCGCGCCACGTGCACGTGGTATCGGGCCAGCCGCGCTACGACAGCGCCGGCGGTTTTCTCGGCTACCGCGGCGTGGGCCGCGACGTCACCGAGCGGCGGCGCGGCGAGCGCGAGCTCGCCGCCGCCAAGGAGCGCCTCGAGCTGGCGCTGGAGGGCTCCAACGCCAGCCTCTGGGACACCGACCTGCAGAGCGGCAAGGTGTACCTGAGCGAGGGCTGGGCCGAGTTCCTCGGCCAGCCGCGCGCGCCCACGGCCACCACCATGGACGAGCTGATGCGCGGGGTGCACCCGGAGGACCTGGAGCGCGCCGTGAAGCTTTCGGTCGAGGTGATGAAAGGCGAGCGCCAGGACTACGCCGAGGAGCACCGCTTCCGGGTCGCCGACGGCAGCTGGAAATGGCTGCTGTCGCGGGGCAGGATCACCGAGCGCGACGCCGCGGGGCGCGCGCTGCGCATGACCGGCATCAACCTCGACATCACGGCGCGCAAGCTCGCTGAAAGCATGCTCGCCGAGCGCGAGCGGCGCTTCAGCGACGTGGTCGAGGCCTCGGGCGAGTACGTGTGGGAGACCGACCCGCAGTGGCGCTACACCTACCTCTCGGCGCGCGTGGAAGGCGTGCTCGGCTACATGCGCGCCGAGATTCTCGGGCGCGTGCCGCGCGATTTCATGCCGCTCGGGGAAGCGCGTGCGCTCGACGAATGGTTCGAGCGCAATGCACGCGAGGGGCAGCCGTTCCGCGACCTCGTGCACCGCTCGATCACCAAGTCCGGCAGGGTGATCTGGCAGCAGGTGAGCGGCATGCCGGTGCGCGATGGCGAGGGCCGCCTTGCGGGCTACCGCGGCACCGGCGCCGACGTCACCGCGCGCAAGCAGGCCGAGGAGCGCATCCAGTACCTCGCCACGCGCGACGCGCTCACCGGGCTGCCGAACCGGGCCCTCCTCGGCGATCGCGCCGCGCAGGCGATCCTCGCCGCGGCGCGCAGCCGCGGCATGCTCGCGGTGCTGCTCATCG
>JBBDXL010000180.1:0-1856 GCA_040902335.1 Burkholderiales bacterium | reverse complement strand
AGAAAATAGTTTGCGGCGGTTTCTCGACCGCCTCTACGCCGCGAGCGGCGTGCTCGCGGCCGCCAGCCTGGCGAGCATCGCCGCGGTGATGCTGGCGCAGGCCGGGATGCGCGAATTCGGCATGCTGCTGCGCGGCGCCGACGACATCGTGGGCTGGCTGTGCGCGGCGAGCGCCTTTCTCGCGCTCGCCACCACCTTCCGCCACGGCGAGCTGGTGCGCGTAGGGCTGGTGATCGACCGCCTGGCGCCCGCCGCGCGCCGCCGCGCCGAGCTCGTCGCGCTCGGCCTCGCCGTGCTGGTGGGCGGCTACATCCTGTGGGCGGCGGCGGGCTTCGTCTACCAGAGCTGGCAGTTCGAGGAGGTGGCGCAAGGCCTGATCCAGATCCCGATCTGGATCCCGCAGATGAGCTTCGTCGTCGGTGCGCTGGTCTTCTTCGTCGCCCTGCTGGATGAATTGGTGGTGCTGGCGGCGGGCGGCACGCCCGCCTACCGGCGCGCCGAGGAAGCGCATCGCGCGCACCCCGAGACGATGGAGGCGCCCTGATGGGCACGCTGACCATCGCCGCTATCCTGCTCGCCATCCTGCTCGTGCTGCTCGCCGGCGGGCTGTGGATCGCGATGGCGATGAGCGTGGTCGCCTGGGCGGGGCTGCAGTTCTTCACCACCAGCCCGCCCGACGTGAACCTGTTCCAGGCCTACTGGGGCTCGAGTGCCTCGTGGACCCTCGCCGCGCTGCCGATGTTCGTGTGGATGGGCGAGATCCTGTTCCGAACGCGGCTCTCGGAAGAGATGTTCAAGGGCCTCTCGCCCTGGCTCGGCTGGCTGCCCGGGCGCCTGATGCACGTCAATATCTTCGGCTGCGCGATCTTCGCCGCCGTGTGCGGGTCGTCGGCCGCGACCGTCGCCACCATCGGCAAGGTGGCGCTGCCCGAGCTCGCCCGGCGCGGCTACGACGAGAGGACCAGCGTCGGGTCGCTGTGCGGCGCCGGGACGCTCGGTCTGCTGATCCCGCCCTCGATCGTCATGATCGTGTACGCGGTGGCGGCCGAAGTGTCGATCCTGAAGATGTTCCTCGCCGGCGTGTTCCCGGGCGCGCTGCTGGTGAGCCTGTTCTCGGGCTACATCGTCGCCTGGGCGCTGCTCAATCCCGGCAAGACGCCCACCGCGCTCGAGAAGATGAGCTTCGGCGAGCGCGTGCGCCGCGCGAAGAACCTGATCCCCTGCCTGGTGCTGATCTTCTTCATCATGGGCGTGATGTTCACCGGCGTCGCCACGGCCACCGAGGCCGCGGCCTTCGGCGTGCTCGGCGCGCTCGCCATCGCGTGGTGGAGCGGCTCGCTCACGCGCGCGAGCTTCGCCATCAGCCTGATGGGCGCGACGCGCCTGTCGTGCATGATCCTCTTCATCCTCGCCGGCGCATCGATGCTCAGCTCGTGCATGGCGTTCACCGGCATCCCGCGCGCGCTCGCCGAATGGGTGGCGCAGTCGAACTTCAGTCCCTACGCCCTGATCGCCGTGCTGGCGCTCATCTACCTGCTGCTCGGCATGGCGATCGACGGCATCTCCATGATCGTGCTCACCACCTCGATCGTGCTGCCGATGATCGACGCGGCGGGCTTCGACCTGATCTGGTTCGGCATCTTCATCGTGCTGCTGGTGGAGATCGCGCAGATCACGCCGCCCGTGGGCTTCAACCTGTTCGTGCTGCAGACCATGGCCAAGCGCGAGGCGAACTACGTGGCGCGCGCCGCGATCCCGTTCTTCTTCATGATGCTGCTGGCGATCGTGGTCGTCACGGCATTCCCCGCGATCGCCACCTGGCTGCCGGATGCGGTGCTGGGGGTGACGAAGAAATA
>JBBDXL010000179.1:0-68843 GCA_040902335.1 Burkholderiales bacterium | reverse complement strand
TGAGCGGAAGCCATTCTCTCAAGTTACGATTGGTCCTAAGAACCTGGGCAGGTCAGACCCAACTCCGCGACAGGGTGTCGTCCGGTAAGCTTCGTCAACAATTAACCGCTCTTTACGCCGACCTATCCGCCGTTCTTCATGCTCGGCGCAGTGTTGAGAGAGAGGAAGCACGCCGTCTGTTTGAGAACACACTCAAGACGATCGAGCAGCTCTATGGGCCACACGATTTGTGAACCCCTAACTGCAGCTCGCAGGAGCACGCAGAACCTCAGCCAATAATGTGGACACCTCGACCTAACGCATACTGATTGTTACGGAAACCCGCATGCTCCAACTCCGCCCCTCCTGCGAATGCTGCAACCTCGACCTCCCGCCCGATTCGACGGACGCCTTCATCTGTTCCTTCGAATGCACCTTCTGCCGCAACTGCGTCACGCAAATCCTGAAATGCACATGCCCGAACTGCGGCGGCGAGCTGCTGCAGCGCCCGAGAAGACCCGGGGAAAAGCTGACCACGTACCCCGCCTCGACCGAGCGCATCCACAAGCCCGACGGCTGCAAGAGGGCGGCGTGAGGCTGCTCTTCCTCCTCCTCCTGCTCGCCCTCCCGAACACCGCGCGCGCGCGCACTATCATCAGCCTGCTGCGTGACGACAATCTGGTGATCTCGTCGGCCGTGATCGGCAGTCAGCTGCTGCAACCGGCCCGTGCTGAGCGCGGCGCGCCCGCGTTTTGGCGGATCGGACCGCGAACCGGCAGGCGTATGATCTCCCCCAGGCGGGGGTAACCCAATCATGTCCAGCCAACTGAAGTTGATCGAAGAGGAAGCGCTGAAGCTCACGGCCGAGGAGCGCGCCCAGCTCGCGGATCGACTTATCGCGAGCCTGTTCGAGGATTCGGAGATCGAGGAAGCTTGGGCGGCCGAGGTCGAGCGGCGGATCAAGGACATCGAGGAAGGCCGCTCCAAGCTCACTTCGGCGGCGGAAGCAATCGCCCGGGCGCGAGCCGCGCTGAAATGAATCCGTCGGTCGGCCCCGAAGCAGATCGGGAGCTGACCGAAGGAGCCCTCTACTATGCCCGGGAAGGCGGCGCCGACCTCGGGACCGCCTTCATCACGGAGTTCGAGAGGGCGCTCGCGCTGCTTTGCGCACATCCGCAACTAGGTGCTCCTTGGAGAAAGCGGCGCCGCCTGCCCCTAAGAAGATTTCCCTTTAGCGTCGTTTATTACGTACGGGGCGAGGAACTGCGGGTGGTTGCCCTTGCCCACCATGCAAGAAGGCCGGAGTATTGGGCCCGCCGGAAGTAGATCCCCGATAGCGTTTGTCGACCTTGGATGAGTGCGGTCGAAGGAGAGCAAGATCATGGCTACGGTAAGCGTTCGCTACATCGTGGACGACGTGGACAAGGCAGTGTCGTTTTACACGAAGCATCTTGGATTCAGCCTGGGGATGAAGCCTGCGCCGGGATTCGCAATGCTTTCCAGAGGCGAACTGCGACTGCTCCTAAACGTCCCAGGCGCCGGTGGCGCAGGACAGGCTATGGCGGAAGGGAGCAAGCCTCAACCCGGCGGCTGGAACCGTATTCAGCTCGAAGTTGACGACCTTGAGAGCTTCGTCAAATCGCTTCGCGATACTGGAGCGCACTTCCGCAACGACATTGTCGTCGGAAGAGGTGGCAAACAGATTCTGCTGGACGATCCTGCGGGCAACTGCGTCGAATTATTTGAGCCGCAGAAATGATGTCGCAGCCATTCGAGTCCTGACTTGAGCCTCCCGAATCCGGACCGTGCAGTAATCGACATAGCGAAGGTGCGCGACTACCTTTTGTCGGAAGCTCATCCAGTGGGGCGGTTCAAGGCCGCATTCTTCGTTACTCTTGGCTACTCCACGGATCACTGGGAATTGTTGCGCGACGATCTGTTGGCACTGGCACGTTCCAGTCCGGCTGCGCCAGGCAAACCGAGCGCATTTGGCCGGATATTCGAGGTCGGTGGTATTCTGACAGGGCCGTCGGGACGTTCGGCTGATGTCAAGACCGTTTGGATCATTCGGGCGAACGAAGACTCACCCCGATTTGTCACCGCCTTTCCGAGGTGATTTATGTTCAAGCTTCTCGATACAGTTGTGCTCAAGCGTGATGTGCCGGAGGCGGGTCTGCGCGTCGGTGATCTAGGCGCGATTGTCGAAGCCCACGATCCTGACCATTTCGAAGTTGAATTCGTCGCAGCCTCGGGCCGAACTCAAGCCCTTGTCACACTGCGTTCGGACGATATACGCCACGTAGACGATCGCGACTTGATCGCTGTTCGATCCCTGCAGCACGCAGTCGGCTAACTTTAGGTCGAACGGACGGGCTGGCAGTGCCCGGCGTTGAGTAAAATGTAAACCCGGCTCACGCCACGCGGGCCGCGTACCGCCGAGCGTGAGATCGAGGAAGCCTGGGCGGCCGAGGTCGAGCGGCGGATCAAGGACATCGAGGAAGGCCGCTCCAAGCTCACTTCGGCGGCGGATGCAATCGCCCGGGCGCGAGCCGCGCTGGGCTCGCCGGAAGTAGATCCCCGGTAGATTCGCCCCGCCTGAGTCCTACCGCCGCTCCCGGCTCAGGCTATAAGTTCGCTGGGAGTATCATGCGCGCTTGAGACATCGGCGGAACGACGACATGGCGCTTCCCGTCATCCACAGCGACCCAGACATCCAGGGCGGCGTTCCCGTCTTCTACGGCACGCGCGTCCCGGTAAAGAACCTTTTCGACTATCTTGAAGCCGGCGATTCGCTCGACGACTTCCTGAAGTCCTTCCCTGCCGTGACGCGCGAGCAGGCGGTCGCCGCGCTCGAGCAGGCGCGCGAGGCGCTCGCGCCGGATGCGCATCCTGCTTGACGAGTCCCTGCCGTCGGAGCTGCAGTCCGAGCTCCCCGGCCACACCGCCCGCAGCGTTCAGCAGCAAGACCTCCTCCCCCCGCTATAATCCCGCCCCGCATGGAAGCCGAACGCCTCAACGCCCTCGCCGACAAGCTCAAAGACCTGAAAGCACGGTCCGCGGAGCTGAGGAGGTACCTTTGACTTCGACGCCAAGGAAGAGCGCCTCGTAGAGGTCAACAAGCTGCTCGAGGACCCGAAGGTCTGGTCCGACCCGAAGCGCGCCCAGGAGCTGGGGCGCGAAAAGAAGAACCTGGCGGCCACCGTCGAATCGATCACCGGGATCGACCGCGGCCTCGCCGACGCCGCCGAGCTGTTCCAGCTCGGCCGGTCGGAAAACGACGAGGCGACGCTCGAGGGCGTGGAAAAGGACGCGGCGGGGCTGGAAAAGCAGGTGCAGCAACTCGAGTTCCGGCGCATGTTCAGCAATCCCCTCGACCCCAACGCCTGCTTCATCGACATCCAGGCGGGCTCGGGCGGCACCGAGGCGCAGGACTGGGCCTCGATGCTCGAGCGCATGTACCTCAAGTTCTGCGACCGCAAGGGCTACAAGGTGGAGATCCTCGAGCAGACCGAGGGCGAGGTGGCGGGCATCAAGAGCGCCTCGCTGAAAGTCAACGGCGCGTACGCCTTCGGTACGCTCAGGACCGAGACCGGCGTGCACCGACTGGTGCGCAAGTCCCCTTTCGACGCCAATGCCCGGCGCCATACCTCGTTCGCCAGCGTCTTCGTCTACCCCGAGGTGGACGAAACGGTGGAAGTCGAGCTCAACCCCGCGGACATCCGCGTCGATACCTACCGCGCCTCGGGCGCCGGCGGCCAGCACGTCAACAAGACCGACTCGGCGATCCGCATGACGCACCTGCCCACCGGCATCGTGGTGCAGTGCCAGAACGACCGCTCGCAGCACAGGAACCGCGCGGAGGCGCTCGCCATGCTCAAATCCAAGCTGTTCGAGCTGGAGATGCGCAAGAAAGAGGCCGAGCGCCAGAAGCTGGAAGACTCGAAGACCGACATCGGCTGGGGCCACCAGATCCGCAGCTACGTCCTCGACCAGTCGCGCATCAAGGACCTGCGCACCGGCGTGGAGAAAGGCCATACGCAGGCGGTGCTCGACGGCGAGCTCGACGACTTCATCGAGGCGAGCCTCAAACAGGGGGTGTGATGGAAGAAGAAAACAAGCTCGTCGAGGAGCGCCGCGAGAAGCTGAAGGCGCTGCGCGCGAAGGGCGAGGCGTTCCCCAACGACTGGCGCCCCGCGCATCACGCGGGGGAGCTTGCGCTAAGGTACGGTGCCCTCGAAAAGGCGGCGCTGGAGAAGGAAGGCGTGACGGTCAGGATCGCCGGCCGCATGATGCTGAAGCGCGTCATGGGCAAGGTGAGCTTCGCCACCCTGCAGGACGGCAGCGGCCGCATCCAGGTGTACGTGGCGAACGACGTCGCCGGCGAAGCCCAGCACGAGGCCTTCAAGCACTGGGACCTCGGCGACATCGTCGGCGTGGAAGGGGCGCTGTTCAAGACCAACAAGGGCGAGCTCACCGTCAACGCAAGCACGCTGCGGCTGCTGGTGAAGGCGCTGCGCCCGCTGCCCGAGAAGTTCCACGGCCTCGCCGACCAGGAGCTGCGCTACCGCCAGCGCTACGTCGACCTGATCGTCAACCCGGAGTCGCGGAACGTGTTCGCCGCGCGCTCGAAGATCGTGCAGTCGCTGCGCGACACGCTGATCGCCGAGCACTACCTGGAAGTCGAGACGCCGATGATGCAGCCGATCCCCGGCGGCGCGGTGGCGCGGCCTTTCCGCACGCACCACAACGCGCTCGACATGGACCTCTACCTCAGGGTCGCGCCCGAGCTGTACCTGAAGCGCCTGGTGGTGGGCGGCATCGAGCGCGTGTTCGAGATCAACCGCAACTTCAGGAACGAGGGCATCTCCACGCGCCACAACCCCGAGTTCACCATGCTCGAGTGGTACTGCGCCTACCAGGACTTCGAGTACATGATCGGGCTCACCGAGACGCTGGTGCGGAACGCCGCGCTCGCCGCGCGCGGCGAGGCGCGCGTCGCCTACCAGGGGCGCAGCATCGACTTCGGCCGGCCGTTCGCGCGCCTGTCCATCCCGGAGGCCCTGCGCCGCCAAGGCGTCGACGGCGACCTGCGCGATCGCAAGTTCCTCTCGGGGAAGTTGAAGGAGCTCGGCGTGGAGCACAAGGACGACCGGGGCTGGGGCGCCCTCCAATTGATGCTGTTCGAGGCGGTGGCGGAGAAGCACCTCGTCGAGCCGACCTTCGTGCTCGACTTCCCGGCGGAGGTCTCGCCGCTCGCGCGCAGCAAGGATTCCGACCCTGGGCTCACCGACCGCTTCGAGCTGTTCGTCGACACGAAGGAGATCGCCAACGGTTTCTCCGAGCTGAACGACCCCGAGGACCAGGCCGAGCGCTTCCGCGAGCAGGCGGCGCGCAAGGACGCGGGGGACCCCGAGGCCATGTACTACGACGCCGACTACATCCGCGCGCTCGAGGTGGGACTGCCGCCCACGGCGGGCGCGGGGCTGGGCGTGGACCGCCTGGTGATGCTCCTCACCGACAGCCCGTCGATCCGGGATGTGATTTTATTCCCGCACATGCGGCCCGAGGCGTAAACGCGCGGTGTATGCTGCGCGTTAGTAGGGGGATGTCACGTTGATCGGGAGCAAGTCATGCAAAGCGATGCGAAATCACGCATCCATCCGCTGGTCGCGGCGGCGTCGGTCGCGGTTATCGTCCTTGCCGGCGTCGGCGTAGCGGCATTCACCGGCGTGCTGCCGGGGACGAGCGGCTCGGCGAAGACGGAGGGGCTTGCGGACGCCCCCAAGGCCGCGGAAGCGAAAGTTGCGCCGCCGAAGGCGGCGGAGGCGAAGCCGGCGCGGCCGAAGGCGGCGGCGCCCAAGCCTGCGCAGGTGGCAGCGGCACCGAAAGTCGCGCCCGCGCCCGCTGTCATGCCCAAGTGTCCGGAGTGCGGCGTGGTCGAGGCGGTGCAGGAAGTGGACGTCAAGGGCGAGGCCACCGGGGCGGGCGCCGTGGCCGGCGGCATCGCCGGCGCCGTGATCGGCAACCAAGTGGGCTCCGGCAGCAGGAAGAAGGTGGCGCGCGTGATCGGCGCGGCCGGCGGGGCGATTATCGGCCACCAGGTCGAGAAGAGCGCACGCACCACCAAGCGCTACGACATCACCGTGCGCATGGAGGACGGCACGCTGCGCACGTTGTCGCAGGAGCAGGCGCCGACCTGGCGCGCGGGCGACAAGGTGCGCGTGGTGAACGACGCGCTGGTAGCGGGCTAGAACCGCAGCGCCACCAGCCCGGCGAGCACTACCAGCGTCGCCGCCACCCGCCGCGCGGTGAACGGTTCCCTGAGAAACAGCGCGCCGAGCGCGGCGGCAAAGACCACCGAGGTCTCGCGCAGCACCGCGACCAGCGCCACCGGCGCGAGGGTCATCGCCCAGAGCGCGATGGCATAGGCGAGCGCGGCGCAGGCGCCGCCGACGAAGGTCAGGCGCCAGCGGCGCAGGATGTGGCGCGGCGCCGCGGCGCCGCGCTGCAGACAGCCGATGGCGAACATCACGAGGCCGTTGGCGACGAAGAACCCCATCGCGTA
The DNA here is from genome assembly GCA_040902335.1 of Burkholderiales bacterium. Classification (GTDB taxonomy): domain Bacteria; phylum Pseudomonadota; class Gammaproteobacteria; order Burkholderiales; family SG8-39; genus JAABQT01. Next base: position 62,299 of record JBBDXL010000179.1, on the reverse strand, counting down.
GGCGACCGGCGCGCCCGAGACGCGCGCCCCCTTGGCGTCGATCAGCGTGTAGGCGGCGATGACGCAGGCGTTGCCGAGCGCGAAGGCGAGCGACTTGCGCAGTGCAACCGGGTCGGGCGAACGATGCGTGGCGAAGGCGAGGATGCCGGCGCTGATCAGCACCACGCCCGCGGTTTCCGCCCAGGGCAGCACCTCGCCGAAGGCGGCGACCCCCGCCACACAAATGACGTCTGTCCCCGACTACGCGCCGATCAGGTGCTCGAGCACCGGGCGCGCGCGCTCGGCCGCGGCCTTGCCTTCGTCGATCGCCTCGCGCGCGCGGTGGAAGTCCATCATGGCGAAATCCGGCAGGATCGGCGTGATGAGCGCGTCGGCGGGCTCGCCCGCCAAACGGCTGCGGCCGACGCGCACCTGCATGATGTCGAAGCTGGAGAAGAACACGGCGAGCGCCGAAGGCATGTCGGGGCTCTCGTCCGCGATCTCCGCCCCCCGCGCCGGCAGGAACCGGCTCCACCAGGCCGCCTTGCCGGGCTCCGCTTCGTCTGCCCGCTCGCGCGCGCGCTCGCGGTAATAGCCGAGCTTCGCCCAGCCGAGATCGACGGCGATGACGAGATCGGCGCCGAGCGCGCGGCACATGGAGACCGGCACCGGGTTGACGAGCGCGCCGTCGACCAGCAGCTCGCCGTTACGCAGTACCGGCGCGAACACGCCCGGGATGGCGATGGAGGCGCGCACGGCATCGAGCACGTGCCCCTCGCGCAGCCACACCTCGCGCCCCGTGGCGAGCTCGGTAGCCACCGCGCCGTAGGGCAGCGGCAGCGCACCGATGTCCTGCAGCCCGAAGCGCGCGCGCATGAACTCGAACAGCCTCTTGCCGCGGATGAGACCGCCGTGCCAGGTGAAATCCATGAGGCCGAAGACATCGCGCCAGCCGAGCGTCAGCGCCCACTCCTCCAGGCGCTCGAGCTCGCCCGCGGCATAGGCCGCGCCCACCAGCGAGCCCATCGAGGTGCCGCAGACGATGTCGGGCCGGATGCCCTGTTCGTTCAGCGCGTGAATGGCGCCGATGTGCGCCCAGCCGCGCGCGCCGCCGGCGCCGAGGGCGAGGCCGATCTTGGGTCGTCGCGGTTTTTGCATATCGCGGGGATTTGGCCTTTCAAATACGTCTCGCCTTTTCCGGCCGGGTGAATCTTCCGGCCGGAAAAGGCGAGATCATAGAAAAACAAACCAAGGCACCGCAGTAATCCGCACGCCAGCCCCTAAACGGGGACTGTCCGCATTTAAATGCGCTCGAAGATCGCCGCGATCCCCTGCCCGCCGCCGATGCACATGGTGACCAGCGCGTAGCGCTTCTGCGTGCGCTCCAGCTCGTACAGGGCCTTCACCGTCAGTATTGCGCCGGTAGCGCCGATCGGGTGGCCGAGCGCCACGGCACCGCCGTTCGGGTTCACCTTCGCCGGGTCGAGGCCGAGGTCCTTGGTCACCGCCATCGCCTGCGCGGCGAACGCCTCGTTCGATTCGACGACGTCCATGTCGGCGGGCTTGAGGCCCGATTTTTCGAACACGCGCTTCACCGCCGGGATCGGACCGAGGCCCATCAGCTGGGGCTCCACGCCGGCGTGCGCGTACGCGACGAGCCGCGCGCGCGGCTTCAAGCCCTGCTTCGCCGCCGCGCCCGCCTCCATCAGGACGATGGCCGCGCCCGCGTCGTTGATGCCGGAAGCGTTGCCCGCGGTCACGGTGCCGTCCTTCTTGAACACGGCTTTCAGCTTCGCCAGGTCTTCCATCGTCGCGCCCGGGCGCACGTGCTCGTCGCGCGTCACCTGCTCGACGCCCTTCCTGGATTTCACTTCGATGGAGACGATCTGCTCCTTGAAGTAGCCCTTCTCCAGCGCATTCGCCGCGCGCCTGTGCGACTCCACGGCGAAGGCGTCCTGCTGCTCGCGCGTGAAGCCGTATTTGGCGGCGACGTTCTCGGCGGTGACGCCCATGTGGCCGTGGCCGAAGGGATCGTGCAGCGCGCCGGTCATGGCGTCGATGGCGTAGGTGTCGCCCATTCTCTGCCCCCAGCGGCCCGTGGGCAGGAAGTAGGCCGCGCGGCTCATGCTCTCGGCGCCGCCGCCCACCACGGTATCGGTGTCGCCGAGCAAGATGTGCTGCGCCGCCGAGACGATCGCCTGCAGCCCGCTGCCGCAGAGCCGGTTCACCGTCAGGCACGGCGTGCCCACCGGCAGGCCGGCGTCGATCGCGGCGACGCGCGACAGGTACATGTCGCGTGCCTCGCCGTGGATCACGCTGCCCATTACCACGTGCCCCACCGTGGCCGGATCCACCTTGGCGCGCGCAAGCGCCTCCTTGATCGCGATCGCCCCGAGCTTCGTCGGCGGGAAATCCCTGAGCGAGCCGCCGTAGTCGCCGATCGCCGTGCGTGCGCCGCCCAATACCACTACTTCGCGTGTGCTCATGTGAGTCTCCCGAAGCCGGCCCTGAGGACGGCACGAGCTGCCGTGGGAACCCCTACTTCTTTTCGGGCTCGGACTTGCTCTGCGGCTGCGCCGGGAAGCCCGGGAGGGAGAAGCCCGCGAACATGTTGCGCGCCTGGTTCTGCATCTGGTCCTGGAACTGCGAGAACACCTTCTGGCTCTGCTCGATGTAGGCCTGCATCAGGCTCTGCATCGCCGGACCCTGCAGGTTCATGAACTGCGCCCACAGGTCCTGCGAGGCGCGCGAATTGTCGCCGTAGATCTTATGCGACTGGTCCTGCAGCGCCTTCTGCATCTGCTGGAAGGCCTCGAGGTTCTTCTCCAGGTACGAGCCCATGAAGCCCTGCATGGCGCCGCCGTAGGAGCGGATCATCTGCGACAGCAGGTCGGAGGAGAACATCGGCACCGTGCCCGATTCCTCCTCGAGGATGATCTGCAGCAGGATCGGGCGCGTCAGGTCGTCGCCCGACTTCGCGTCGACGACGCGGAACTCCTCCTGCTTGAGGACCATCTGCTTCACGTCCGCGAGCGTGATGTAGCTCGAGGTCTTGGTGTCATACAGGCGCCGGTTGGGGTACTTCTTGATCAGCCGCGAGGGGCTGCCGGATTTCGCGTCGTCGGGGTTGGCGGCCATGGGGAAAGTCTACTCCTTAATACATGTGCTGGCCGCCGTTGATCGAGATGTTCGCCCCGGTCACGAACGCGGCCTCTTCCGAGCACAGATAGATGATCAGTCCCGCCACTTCGTCGGGCTTGCCGAGCCGCCCGACGGGAATCTGCGGCAGGATTTTCGAATCGAGGATCTCCTTGGGAATCGCGGTCACCATCTTGGTGCCGATGTAGCCCGGGGAGATGGTGTTGATGGTGACGTTCTTCTTCGCCACTTCCAGCGCCAGCGCCTTGGTGAAGCCGTGGATGCCGGCCTTCGCCGCCGAGTAGTTGGTCTGGCCGAAGGCGCCTTTCTGCCCATTGACCGACGACACGTTGATCACCCTTCCCCAGCCCCGCTCGGTCATGCCGTCCATCACCTGCTTGGTCATGTTGAAGCACGAATCGAGGTTGGTGCGCATGACGGCGTCCCAGTCCGCCTTGCCCATCTTCTTGAACGTCATGTCGCGCGTGATGCCGGCGTTGTTGACGAGGATGTCGACGGCACCGACTTCGGCGATGATTCTCTGCGTCTTCGCGGCGCAGTCGTCGAAATTCGCCACGTCCACCGGGTAGCCGCCGAAGCCGTAGCCCTGCGACTTCATCTCGTCGAGCCAGGCCTTGTACTTGGTGTTGGACGGCGAGTAGGTCACTACCACCTTGTAGCCGGCGTCGGCCATCTTGGTCGAGATCGACTCGCCCAAACCGCCCATGCCGCCGGTGACGACGGCGATCCGCTGCTGCGCCATGTTGTCCCCTCCTCCTCCGAAACGAGTCTACTACATCATGTGCATGCCGCCGTTCACCGAGATGTTGGCGCCGGTGATGTAGCCCGCGTCCTCGGAGACGAGGAACGCCACCACCGCGGCGACTTCTGCGGGCTGCGCCAGGCGCCCCATCGGGATCGAGGCGACGATTCTCTCGCGGATCTCCGGGCGAATCGCCTTCACCAGGTCGGTCTCGACGTAGCCCGGCGAGACGGTGTTCACGGTGACGCCCTTCCTCACCACCTCCTGCGCCAGCGCCTTGGAGAAGCCCGCCATGCCGGCCTTCGCCGCCGAGTAGTTGGTCTGCCCGAACTGCCCCTTGATGGCGTTCACCGAGGAGATGTTGACGATGCGCCCCCAGCCGCGCTCGCTCATGCCGTCGATCACCTGGCGCGTGACGTTGAACACGCTGTTGAGATTGGTGTTGATCACCGCCATCCAGTCCTGCTCGGTCATGCGCTTGAAGATGCTGTCGCGCGTGATGCCGGCGTTGTTGACGAGGATCTCCACCGGGCCCACCACCGAGCGCACGTGGTAGAACATTTCCGCGCAGCTCTCGAATTCTGCGACGTCGCCCTCGGCGGCGTGCACGCGCCAGCCTTCACTGCGCATCGCCGCCAGCCACTCGGCCTTCTTGTCGTAGTCCGGCAGGCAGCCCGCGACCACCGTGTGCCCCGCGGCGCCCAGGCGCCGGCAGATCGCCGTGCCGATGCCGCCCATGCCGCCGGAGACGAACGCGACGCGCGTCGTCGCCGGCCGCCCCTGCTCCCCGGCGGCGTTCTCCCGCTCCAGCACCGCGCTCATCGCTCCACCGCCAGCGCCACGCCCATGCCGCCGCCGATGCACAGCGACGCCAGGCCCTTCTTCGCGTCGCGCTTTTGCATCTCGTGCAGGAGCGTCACCAGGATGCGACAGCCCGAGGCGCCGATCGGATGCCCGAGCGCGATGGCGCCGCCGTTGACGTTCACCCTGGAGGTATCCCAGCCCATCTGCCGGTTGACGGCGATAGCCTGCGAGGCAAAGGCCTCGTTGATCTCCATCAGCTCGAGGTCCTTCGGCTCCCAGCCGGCGCGCGCCAGGCAGCGCTTGGAGGCGGGCACCGGGCCCATGCCCATGTACTTCGGATCGACGCCCGCCGAGGCAAAGGCCTTGATGCGCGCGATCGGCTTCAAGCCGAGCTCCCTGGCCTTGCGCGCGCTCGTCACCAGCACCATGGCGGCGCCGTCGTTGATGCCCGAGGCGTTCGCCGCGGTCACCGTGCCGTTGTTGTCGAAAGCCGGCTTCAGGCCCTTCATCGCCTCGAGCGTCGCACCGTGGCGCGGGTACTCGTCGTCGGCGAACACCACCGGCCCCTTCCTCGACGGGATCTCGAAGGGGATGATCTCGTCCTTGAAGCGCCCCGCCTTCTGCGCGGCCTCGGTCTTGTTCTGGCTCTTGACCGCGAACTCGTCCTGCTCCTCGCGCGTCACGGCGTATTCCTTGGCCACGTTCTCCGCGGTGACGCCCATGTGGTACTGGTTGAACGCGTCCCACAGGCCGTCGACGATCATCGAGTCGATTATCTTCGCGTCGCCCATGCGAAAGCCGTCGCGCGAGCCGTTCAGCACGTGCGGCGCGATGCTCATGTTCTCCTGGCCGCCCGCGACCACCAGGTCGGAGTCGCCGTTGGCCACCGATTGCGCGGCGAGCATCACCGCCTTCAGCCCCGAGCCGCACACCTTGTTGATGGTCATGGCCGGGATCATGTCCGGTAGTCCCGCCTTGATCGCCGCCTGGCGCGCCGGGTTCTGGCCGACGCCCGCGGCGAGCACCTGGCCGAGGATCACCTCGGAGACCTGCTCGGGACGCACGCCGGAGCGCTCGAGCAGCTTGCGCATGATGTGCGCGCCGAGGTCCGACGCGGGCGTCTTCGCCAGCGTGCCCCCGAACTTGCCGATGGCGCTGCGGGCTGCGCCGACGATGACGATGTCTTCCATGGCTTGCTCCTCGTTTTCCTAGTTTGCCTTCTGCTTCACGTAGCGGCCGGGCGCCGGCTCGATCGCCCGGAAGCGGGCATTGCCCGGCTTGCGCGGCGCCTTGCGCTTGCCGCCCTGGTAGCTGCCGAGCCACGCGGCCCATTGCGGCCACCAGCTCCCCGGGCGCTCGGCCGCACGCGCGAGCCACGCCTGCGGGTCCGCGGGATACGGTGCGCCCGCCCAGTAGCTGCGGCGCTTCTTCGCCGCCGGGTTGATGACGCCGGCGACGTGGCCGGCGGCGCCGAGCACGAACGTCTTCTCGCCGCCGAGGAGCTGCACGGAGCGGTAGGCCGAGCGCCAGGGCACGATGTGATCCTCGCGCGTGGCGACGATGAAGCTCGGCCGGTCCACCTTGCCCAGATCCACCTGCACGCCGAGGTTCGTGACCGCGCCCGGCGTGCGCAGCGCGTTCTCCAGGTACGTGTGGCGCAGGTACCAGCAGACCATCGGCCCGGGCAGGTTGGTGCTGTCGGCGTTCCAGTACAGGAGGTCGAACGCCGGCGGCGTGCCGCCCTTCAGGTAGTTGTTCACCACGTAGGGCCAGATGAGGTCGTTGGCGCGGAGCGCGGAGAACACCGTCGCCAGCTCTGCGCCGGGCAGGATGCCGCCGCGCCCGAGCGTCGCTTCGCGCGCCGCGACGCTCGTCTCGTCCACGAACAGGCCGATCTGGCCGGTGTCGGAAAAATCGAGCATGGTGGTGAGGTAGGTGGCGCTCTCCACCAGGTCCTCGCCCTTCGCCGCCAGCACCGCGAGCGCGGCGCCGAGCAGCGTGCCGCCTACGCAAAAGCCGAGCGCGTTCACGCGGTCCGACTTCGTGATCGCGCGCGCGGCGCGCAGCGCTTCGAGCACGCCCATTTCCAGGTAGTCGTCCCAGCCGTAGCCGCCCTGCTCGGGCCCGACGTTCCTCCAGGACACCATGAACACCGTGTGGCCCTCGGCCACGGCGTAGCGTACGAACGAGTTCTCGGGCTGCAGGTCGAGGATGTAGTACTTGTTGATGCAGGGCGGCACCATCACCAGCGGGCGCCGCGCCACCTCGGCGCTCGACGGCGCGTACTGGATGAGCTGCATCAGCTCGTTCTCGTGGATCACCGTGCCCGGCGTGACAGCGAGGTTGCGGCCGACCTCGAACGCCGACTCGTCGCTCTGGCCGATGCGGCCGCGGCCCGCGTCGGCGATCAGGTGCGCGAGGCCGCGCGTTAGGCTCTCGCCGCGCGTTTCCCGCGCGAGGCGCAGCACCTCGGGATTGGTGGCGGCGAAGTTCGCCGGACTGACCGCGTCCACCCACTGGCGCACGCTGAAGCGCAGCCGCTCCTTGGCCTGGCCTTCGAGCGCCGAGGCCTCGACCAGCTGCTCCAGGTACTCGGCGGCGAGCAGATAGGACTGCTGCAGGTAGCTGTAATAGGGGTCCTCGCGCCACTCGCGCGCCGCGAAGCGCCGGTCGCCGGGCGCGGCGCGCACGCCCGCCTCGCGCATGCCGGCGGCGAGCGCCTGCCAGAGCTTTCTCTGCTTGTCCAGGTACTGCGCCTGCAGCGCGCCGGCGCGCTCGCCGTCCGCGGCCAGGCGCGCGAGGTAGCCGGCCGGAGTGCCCGGGGCGGGCGCGCTGGCGGCGAGGCGCAGCCAGTTCTGCGCCGCGTCATTGCCGGACTGGGCGATGGCGGCGAGGAAGGCGGCGGCTGACTGTGGCTGGGGCGAACTCAAGGGCGGGTATTTTGCGCCGCACAAACGGGGCCGGTCAAACACCCGCCGTAGGGTGGGCCGTTGGCCCACCGTACGCTAGTGCGCGTCCGCCACCAGCATGCGAACCAGACCGATCACCGCCACTCCGGCGGTGATCAGCAGTGCCTGCTGCGCGGTCGCCCGCAGTTCGGGCCGCTTGTGCAGGCCCGGGATCAGGTCAGCCACCGCCACGTAGATCATGCTCGCCGCGACGATCCCGAGGAGCGCAGGCTCCCAGTCCTCGAACCGCTGCAGCGCGAAGTAGCCCAGCACGCCGCCTACCACGCTGCCCATCGAGGACACGACGTTCAGGGCGAAGGCCCTCGCCTTCGAATAGCCCGAGTGCAGCAGCACGAGGAAATCGCCCACCTCCTGCGGGATCTCGTGCGCGACGATGGCGATCGCGGTCACCAGCCCGAGCTCAGGGCTCTGCAGGAAGGCCGCCGCGATGAGCACGCCGTCGATGAAGTTGTGCACCGTGTCGCCGATCAGGATGAGCGTGCCGGCACGCGCGTGCTCCTGATGGTGCGTGGGCCCGCCCTCCTCGCCGTGCTCGTGCGAGTGCCGCCACAGCAGGAGCTTCTCCAGCAGGAAGAAGCCCAGGATGCCGGCGAGGATCGCGGCCGCCGCCTGGTGCGCGTCCCCGGCCTCGAAGGCGTGCGGGACGACCTCGAGGAAGGCCGCGCCGAGCAGCGTGCCGATGGCGAAGGACACGAGCATCGGCACCCAAGTCGCGCGCAGCACCAGCGCGAACGCGGCGGCGCCGACTGAGAGCACGCCGCCCGCCAGGCACGCCAGCACGATCCAGGTGAGGGTCATGGGGAGCGCGATTCTAACCACACGAACGCGGCGATGCGCTCGCGCGTGCGATCGCGCCGCCACGAGGGAAAGCGAGCCGCGTCGCTGTAGGTGCAGAAGCCCCCGCCGTAGACGCGGCTCACGCCGCGCGCGGCGAGCCGCTGGCGCGCCACGGCGTAAAGGTCGAGCAGCCAGTGCCCGGGGCGATTGGGGACGAATGCAGCCGCGGCACGGGCATCGCGCGCGAGGAACGCGTCGCGCACTTCGGCGCCCACCTCGTAGTGCGCCGGCCCGATGGCGGGCCCGAGCCAGGCCATGAGCGTGCGGGCCGGGACGCGCATCTCGTCCACGGTCGCCTCGATCACCCCGGCGGCGAGCCCGCGCCAGCCCGCGTGCGCGGCGCCGACCACCGATCCGTCCTCGTCGGCGAAGAGCACCGGCATGCAGTCCGCCGCCTGCACCGCGCAGACCACGTGCGCTCGCCTCGCCACCGACGCATCCGCCTGCGGCCGCTCGCCTGCCCGCTCCGCGTCGACGACGCGCCTGCCGTGCACCTGCCTGAGCCACACGGGCGCGGCGGGCAGCGGCGGGTCACCCTCGCCGCGCGTGGTGAGGAGCGCGCGCACGCGTTGCGCTGCCGGCCAATCAGGGACGATCATCGCGCAAGCGCTTGAGCAGGCCGCGGAAGTCGGCGGGCGGCTCGGTGCGCCAGGTCATCGGCTTGCCGGTTCGCGGATGCGTCAGCGAGAGCTCGACCGCGTGCAGCGCCTGGCGCGTGAACGCGATCCCGTGGCGCGTGCCGCGACGGTAGGTCGCCTCGCCGACGATCGGGTGGCGGATGTGCTGGAAATGCACGCGGATCTGGTGCGTGCGCCCGGTTTCCAGGCGGCATTCGACCAGCGCCGCGCGCCCGTAGCGCTCGAGCACGCGGTAGCGCGTCACCGCGTCCTTGCCGCGGCGCGTGACCGCCATGCGCGTGCGCGCGCGCGCATCGCGCCCCACCGGCGCATCGATGACGCCGCTCGCCGGCGGGTCGCCCTGCACCACCGCCCAGTACACGCGGCGCATGCTGCGCTCGCCGAGCTGCCGCACGAGGCTGGTCTGCGCCTCGAGCGTCTTCGCCACCACGATGAGCCCGGTGGTGTCCTTGTCGAGGCGGTGCACGATGCCGGCGCGCGGCACGCCGGCGAGCTGCGGCGCGTGCGCGAGCAGCGCGTTCATGAGCGTGCGGTCCGGCTGGCCGGCGCCCGGGTGCACTACCAGCCCGGCCGGCTTGTCGATGACCGCCAGCTCGTCGTCCTCGTAGACCACTTTGAGGGGCATGCGCTGCGCGCGCGGCGCCGCATCGGGCGCCGCAGGCGGCGCGAGCGCCACGCGCTCGCCGCCGCGCACCAGGGTGCGGGCCGCGGCGCCCGCGCCGTCGACGGTGATGTGGCCCGCGGCGAGCCAGGCCTGCAGGCGGCTCCGCGAGTACTGCGGGAACATGCGCGCCAGCGCCTGGTCCAAGCGCAGTCCGGCCAGCGCGCGCGGCGCCTCGGCGCTCATCGGCGCGACGAAGCTCGCGTCCCAGCCGGCGTGGTCGTCCGCGTCCGTATAATCGCGCCCCATGCGAACAAGTGTACTTGCTCTCGCCGCCGCCGCCGCGCTGGCGCTCGCCGGCTGCAGCGGCACGCAGGAAGCGCCCGACGAGACTGCCGGCTGGTCGGTCGAGCGCCTGCACGGCGAGGCGCGCGGCGCCATGAAGGAGCGCGACTGGGCGAAGGCCATCAAGTACCTGGAGAAGCTCGAGGCGCGCTTTCCGTACGGGCGCTTCGCGCAGCAGGCGCAGCTCGACGTCGCCTACGCGCACTGGAAGTTCGACGAGCGCGCCGCGGCCATCGCCGCCGTCGACCGCTTCATCAAGCTCTATCCCAACCATGAGGTGCTCGACTACGCGTACTACCTGAAGGGACTGATCAACTTCACCGAGAACTCGGGCCTGTTCGCCATCCTTTCCGACCCGGACCTCGCCGAGCGCGACCCGAAGGCGGCGCGCGAGGCCTTCGCCGCGTTCCGCGAGGTGGTGACCCGCTTTCCGGGCTCGAAGTACGCCGAGGACTCGGCGGCGCGCATGCGCTACCTGGTGAATTCGCTCGCGCGGCACGAGGTGCACGTGGCGCGCTTCTACATGAAGCGCGGCGCCTGGCTCGCCGCCGCCAATCGCGCGCAGACCGCATTGGCCGACTACCCGCAGGCGCCGGCCACCGAAGAGGCGCTGTTCATCATGATGCGCGCCTACGAGGCGCTGGGCGTCGAGGACCTGCGCGCCGACGCCGAACGCGTCATGCGCCGCAACTTCCCCGACAGCCCCTACTTCAAGGGCCCGGTGAAGCGCGACGTCTCGTGGTGGCGTATCTGGGACCCGGATTGGTGATCAGATCCCGAGGCCTTCGTCCGCGACGTAGTCGCGGATGATCGACTCGACGTCGCGATCCGGGGCGAAGCCCATCGCCAGCGCGCGCGGCGTCCTGAAGTTCACCGGCCAGGTCTCCACGATGGCCTGGATGCGGGCGTCCGGCTCGTAGGACACCAGCGCCGCAACCTTGGGGCCCGCCACCTTCTTCAGCGCCTCGATCATCTGCGCGACGCTCGCCGTGATGCCGGGCAGGTTCAGCCAGCGCTGCGTGCCCCAGGCCGCGGCCGGGAGTTCCCAGGCGTGCAGGAAAGCCTCGACCACGCGCCCCGGCGAGAGCATCCATACGCCGGTGTCCGGCCCCACCGGGCATTCGGAGACGACGCCGTTCAGCGGCTCGCGCAGCATGCCGCTCGCGAACGAGGACGCGGCCGCGTTCGGCTTGCCCGCGCGCACCACGATGGTGGGCAGCCGCAGAGACCGTCCGTCGATGAAGCCCTTCCTGGAATAGTCGCTCACGAGGTACTCGCCGATCACTTTCTGCGTGCCGTAGGAGGTCTGCGGGTTGGCGATGGTCGAATCGTCCAGCACCGCCGGCAGCTCGCCGCCGAACGCCGCCACCGAGCTGGTGTAGACCAGCCGCGGCGGCTTGGCGCACTTGCGCATCTGCGCCAGCAGCAGCTCCGTACCCTTGAGGTTCACGCGCATGCCGAGATCGAAGTTGGCCTCGGCCGCGCCGCTCACCACCGCCGCGAGGTGGAACACGGCGTCGGTGTCCGGCGGGCAGACTTGCGCCAGCGTCCTCGCGTCCGAGATGTCCCCCGTGACCACATTCAGGCGCGGCTCCTTCGCCGCCGCGTCCGGAAAGGCGCCATCGAGCAAGGTGATCGAAGTGATTGGCTTGCCGCCCAGTTGCCCGCGGGCGACGAGCGCCCTGGCGAGCCTGAAGCCGAGGAAACCGCCGCCGCCCGTGATGAGGATCTTCATGCGCCGATTCTAGCGAGAAACGCGCGCACTTCCGCCAGCTCGCGCGTCGGTTTCATCGGCGGCAGGCTCTCGCGCACCAGCCGCCCGTAGGGGCGCGAGTACAGGCGCGGATCGCACAGCATGAGCACGCCGCGGTCCGTTTCATCGCGGATGAGGCGCCCCGCACCCTGCTTGAGCTGCAGGATCGCCTGCGGCAGCTGGAACTCGGTGAACGGGTTGCCGCCGGCGGCGCGCAGCGCGTCGATCCGCGCCGCGAGCACCGGGTCGTCGGGCGGTGCGAAGGGCAGCTTGTCGATCACCACCACGGACAGCGCCTCGCCGCGCACGTCCACGCCCTCGCGGAACGAAGCACTGCCGAGCAGAACGGCATTGCCCAGGCGCCGGAAGCGCTCGAGCAGCTCGCTCCTCGAGCCGGTGCCCTGTACGAGGAGCGGATACGGCAGCTCGTCGCGCAGCAGCTGGTGCGCGCGGCGCAGCGCGCGCAGCGTCGTGAAGAGCAGGAACGCGCGCCCGCGGCTCGCCTCGATCACCGGCAGCGCGGCGTTCACCACCGCCTCGGTGAACCCGGGATCGTTCGGGTCATCGGGCATCGCCATAGGCACATAGAGCAGTGCTTGGCTGGCGAAGTCGTAAGGGCTCGGCCAGCTGCGCGCCGTCGCCGCCTCCAGCCCCATCTCGCGCTGGTAGTGCGAGAAGTCGCCGCCGATGGCGAGCGTCGCCGAGGTGAAGATCCAGGCGCGCGGCGCCTCCTCGAGCTGGCGCTGGAACAGCTCGGCGCAGGAAAGGGGGGTGAGGTGCAGCTGTACCGCGTGCGGGAACACCTCCACCCAGCGCACCCGTTTCTCGTCCTGCGCGCCGGCGAGCCGGGCCAGCAGCTCCTGCGCTGCGGCGGCGCGCTGCGCGCAGGACTTGAGGCCTTCGCTCCGCTCGGCCTGCGCGGCGAGCGCCGCGGCGAGCGCCGCGAGTGCATCGCCGAGCTCCGCCAGGGCGCCGGCGAACCCCGGCCGCGCCGCGGCCTGCGACCACGCCATGCGTACCGGCTCCTCGGCGAAAGCGAGCCGCAGGTCGCGTGCCGCTTTATCCAGGCGCGCGGCGGGGCGCTCGAGCTCGGGCGCGGCGCCGCCCGCGGCGACGAGCTCGAGCCGCGCGTCGCGCGCGAGCTCCGTGAGCCGGCCGCTCGCCAGAATCTCGCCGAAGAACAGGCGCGCCGTGTCCGGAAGCTGGTGTGCTTCGTCCAGGACGATGGTATTGCAGGCCGGCAGCAGCTCGGCGACGCCCTCGTCGCGCAGCACCACGTCGGCGAAGAAGAGATGGTGGTTCACGACCACGACGTCGGCGGCGAGGGCGGCGCGGCGCGCCTTCATCACGAAGCAGTCCTGGTAGCGCGGGCATTCCTGGCCGAGGCAGTTCTCTCGCGTCGAGGTGGCGTGCTGCCACGCGGGTGCGTCCTCGGGCACGTCGGGCAGCTCGGCGCGGTCGCCGCTCGCGCTCGCCGCGGCGAAGCGCTCGATCCGCCGCAGTTGCGCCGCCTCCTCGCGGCTGCCGAGGCGCGCCGCGAGCGTCGCACGCTCCAGGCGGTGCAGGCACACATAGTTGGCGCGCCCTTTGAGCAGCGCGGTGACCGCGCCGCTCGCGAGCGCTTTGCGCACCGCGGGCAGATCGCGGTCGTGCAGCTGGTCCTGAAGCGTCTTGGTGCCCGTCGACACGATCACCTTGCCGCCGGCGAGGAGCGCCGGCACGAGGTAGGCGAGCGTCTTGCCCGTGCCGGTGCCGGCCTCGGCAACGAAAGGCGCGTCGCGCTCGATGGCCTCGAGCATGGCGCGCGCAAGCTCGAGTTGCTGCGCACGCAAGCGATATCCCGGAATCTGCGCTGCGAGCGGTCCGCCCTCGGCGAACAGCCGCTGCATCGCTCGCGCCGCCGCCGTGCTCAGGGACGGACCTCGTCCACTTTCACCCAGATGCGCCGGGCGCCGCTGCTGCCGCCGCGCGAGCGGGAAAGGATGCCGCGCTCGTCGCGGGCCGCGCGTTCGTCGCCGCCGGCGAGCTCCACCCACTCGCCCAAGCGCGCGCGGATCGTGCTGGCGCTGCCCAGGGTCTGCACGGTGCCCGGCGCGACGCCCGGGGATTGGCGCTGCGGCGCGACTTCGAGCATCACGGTGTCGCCCACAACCCTGGGCACCACCTCGAAGCCGGTGACGATGTCCTGAACCAGGACGCCGTCGCGCAATTGCAGGGGCCGGCTCGTACCCTCGGCGATGACTGCGCGCCCGCCTTCAAGGACCTGCAGGCGCTGGTCCACGCGCTCGGTCGCGGCCGATCGGGACTCCGTGACACGGGCATCGATGCGCGATCCGCGGCTCGAGATGCGCCCGCCCGCCTCGATTGCCGATTCCGCCGACGAGCCGGCGCTGTCGAATCTCACCGAGATCACCAGCCGCCGCGCCGGCGCATCGAGGATTTCCAGCGCCCGGCGCAGCTCCGCCAGGTTGCGCGCGCTCGTGCGCACGATGAGCTGGCTGCGCTGTCCGGTCAGCACTCCCCCGGGCTCGAGCAGCGGCCGTAGCGCCGGCAGCACCTGCTCGGCAGTGGCGTGGCGCAGCTCGATCACCTCGAGGCTCGCCTGCGCCCAGGCCACGCAGCAGCAAAGGAGCAGCGAAATGTAAGTAGTTGCTTTCATTACCGGGCTGGACTAGATTACTTTAGGTATGATTCGCAAGCACATGTATTTATTGTTTTTAGCGGTTCCGTTGGGGTGCACGAGCTTGCCCCCGAAGCTGCCCCCGGCCGACACCGGGCCGATGAGCGAGCAGCGCGCCGAGGCGCTGCTGCAGACGCTGCTCTCGCTCGGGGTGGACTACCGTTACGGGGGCAAGTCGCCCGAGTCGGGCTTCGATTGCAGCGGCCTGGTGGCGCATGTGTTCCGCGAGGCCTACGGCATCGAGCTGCCGCACAACGCCCGCGCGCAGAGCGAGTTCGGGGTGCGCGTCAGTCTATCGGAACTGCGCGCGGGGGACCTCGTCTTCTACAACACGCTCAACCGCCCCTTCTCGCACGTCGGCATCTACCTCGGCGACGGGCGCTTCGTGCACGCGCCGAAGACCGGCGCGCCGGTGCGCGTCGAGCCGATCGATGGCACCTACTGGATGCGGCGCTTCGATGGCGCGCGGCGCATTCGGCCAGCCCGGCTATAGTTTTCAATAAGAGTTCTCATTACCGTTGACTCTTTTGATGAGAGCCATTATCATTTGCGCCTTGTTCCCATGCGAGGCCCAAATGTCTGTTCTTAAAACTTTTATTCTCATTTCCGCCCTGGCATTCTCGGCTCCCGTCCTTGCCCAGGACGACGTTCTCAACCTCTACTCTTCCCGCCACTATCAGACCGACGAGGCCCTGTACGCCGGCTTCACCCGGCAGACCGGCATCAGCATCAACCGCATCGAAGCGGGCGAGGACGCCCTGATCGCGCGCATCAGGAGCGAGGGCGAGCGCAGCCCCGCCGACGTCCTGATCACGGTGGACGCGGGCCGCCTGTGGCGTGCCGAGCAGATGGGGCTGTTCCAGCCGGTCAAGTCGGCGGTGCTCGATGCGCGCATTCCGGCGAGCTTCCGCGAGCCGGGCGGGCACTGGTACGGGTTTTCCATGCGCGCGCGGGTCATCGCCTATGCCAGGGACCGCGTGCAGCCCGCGGAGGTGCCGACGTACGAGTCGCTTGCCGAGCCGAAGTGGAAAGGCCGCATCTGCGTGCGCTCGTCCTCGAATATCTACAACCTGTCGCTCATGGGCTCGCTCATCGAGCAGCTGGGCGAAGCGCAAGCGGAAGGCTGGGCGAAGGCCGTGCGCGCCAACATGGCGCGCGAGCCGAAGGGCGGCGACACCGACCAGCTGAAGGCCGTGGCCGCGGGCGAGTGCGACGTGGCGATCAGCAACCATTACTACTACGCGCGCCTCGCGCGCTCGGCGAAGGCCGACGAGCGCACGGTCGCCGAGAAGGTCGGCATCGTATTTCCCAATCAGGCGGGCCGAGGCGCGCACGTCAACGTCTCCGGCGCCGGCGTGTTGAAGCACGCGCCGCACCGCGCCGCCGCGGTGAAGTTCCTCGAGTACCTGGCGAGCGACGCGGCGCAGCGCTATTTCGCCGACGGCAACAACGAGTGGCCGGTGGTGCCGGGCGTGCGCGTCGACAACCCGGTGCTGGCGCAGCTGGGCGCGTTCAAGTACGACCCGATCAACGTCGCGGTGCTCGGGCGCAACCAGCCCGCCGCGCAGAAGCTCTACGACCGCGTCGCCTGGAAGTAGCGCCGCGCGAGCGCCGCGAGCGGCACCAAGCCCACGGCGACGATCACCAGCGATGGCACGGCGGCTTCCGCGAGCCGCTCGTCCTGCGCCAGGTGGTAGGCTTCCACGGCCAAGGTGTCGAAATTGAAGGGCCGCAGCGCGAACGTCGCGGGCAGCTCCTTCATCACGTCCACGAACACGAGCAGCGCCGCGGTGGCGAGGCTGGGCGCGAGCAGCGGCGCGTGCACGCGCGCGAGCGCCGCCGCGGGCGAGGCGCCGAGGCTGCGCGCGGCGTCTTCCATGCTCGGCGTGATGCGCGCGAGCCCCGCTTCCGTGGTCTGCAGGGCCACCGCCAGAAAGCGCACCAGCAGCGCGTAGACGAGCGCGGCGATGGTGCCCGTGAACAGCAGCCCCACCCGCGCCCCGGTCAGGTCCTCGAGCGCGCCGGCGAGCCAGTTGTCCAGGCGGCCGAGCGGCACCAGCACGCCCACGGCGATCACCGCACCGGGGACGGCGTAGCCGAGCGCCGCGACCCGGTTCGCGGCGGCGGCAACGCGGCTCTTCGAGAGCCGCGCGGCGTAGGCCAGCGCCACGGCGAGCAGCACCGCGGCGAGCGCGGTCACCCCGGCGAGCGTGAAGCTGTTGCCGACGAGCGCGAGCAGCCGCGCCTCGGCGCGGGCCTCCGGACTCGAGGCCGCGAGCCCGACGAGGATCCCGGCGGGCAGCACGAACCCCATCAGGACGGGAAGCGCACAGGCAAGGCTGGCGAGCGCCGCGCGAGCGCCGCGCAGGCGCTGCGCCGGGACGGGCTTGGCGGGCGCCGTGGCATGAAAGGCGGCGCGCCCGCGCGTGACCCGCTCGAGCGCGACCACCAGGACCACGAAGCCCAGCAGGCAAGTGGCGAGCTGCGAGGCGGCCGTGGCGTCGCCCATGCCGAACCAGGCCTTGAAGATCCCGGTGGTGAACACTTCCAGCGCGAAGTACGACACCGTGCCGAAGTCGGCGAGGGTCTCCATCAGCGCGAGCGCGGTGCCGGCGGCCACCGCGGGCCGCGCCAGCGGCAGCGCGACGCGCCCGAAGCTGCCCCAGGCGGAGTAGCCGGCCAGTCGCCCGGCCTCGATGGCGCTTCTCGGCAGGTCGCGGAATGCGGCGCGCGCGATGAGATACACGTAGGGGTAGAGCGCGAGCGAGAGCACGACGGCCGCGCCGCCAAGGGAGCGGATCTCCGGGAACCAGTACTCGCGCGCGCCCCAGCCGGTGAGCGCGCGCAGCGCGCCCTGCACGGGGCCCGTGAATTGCAGCCAGTCGGTGTAGGCGTACGCCATGACGTACGCGGGCACCGCGAGCGGCAGCACCAGCGCCCACTCGAGCACGCGCACGCCGGGAAAGCGGTAGGTCGCGACGAGCCACGCGGAGATCACGCCGATCGACATCACCCCGCAGGCCACCAGCGCGACGAGCAGCGCCGTATTAAGCGTGTAGCGGGCGAGCAGCGTGTCCGCGATGTGGCGCCACGCTTCGCCCGCCGGCTGCAGCACGCTCGCGGCGACGATCAGCATCGGCAGCGCGAGCAGCAAGGCCACCGCGATCGCGAGGATCTGCCCTCCGCGCCTAACCGATTGAATAGAAAGCACTCGGCATTCTAACAAGAACGATTATTGTTCCTCGTTGCCGTACAATACAGGCCTTCATGATGCAGCTCGAAATCCGCGCACTGGTGCACGGCTACAACGGCAAGTTGGTGGTGCGCGGGCTCGACGCGGCGCTGCCGCGCGGCGCCATCGGCTGCCTGCTCGGCCCGAGCGGCTGCGGCAAGACCACGGTCCTGCGCTGCATCGCCGGCTTCGAACCGATCCGCGCCGGCAGCATCCTGCTGAACGGCGCGCTGGTCTCCGGCCCCGGCGTCATGCTGCCGCCGGAAGCGCGCCGCATCGGCATGGTGTTCCAGGACTACGCGCTGTTTCCCCACCTCAGCGTGGCGCGCAATATCGCTTTCGGCCTGCACGGGGCGACGGGCGCGGCGCGCGAAGCCCGCGTGCGCGAGCTCGCCGAGCTCACCGGGCTCGCCGACGCGCTCGCGCAGTACCCGCACGAGCTCTCGGGCGGCCAGCAGCAGCGCGTGGCGCTGGCGCGCGCGCTCGCGTCGCGGCCCGAGCTGCTGCTCCTCGACGAGCCCTTTTCCAACCTGGACGTGGACCTGCGCGAGCGCCTGTCGCTGGAAGTGCGCGAGATCATCAAGGCGAGCGGCGCCACCGCGATGCTCGTCACGCACGACCAGAACGAGGCCTTCGCCATGGCCGACGAGATCGGCGTCATGCGCGACGGGCGCATCGAGCAGTGGGACAGCGCCTACAACCTCTATCACCGGCCGGCCAACCGTTTCGTCGCCGACTTCGTCGGCCAGGGCGTGTTCTTGCCGGCGAAGGTGCTCAACGCGCGCACCGTGGAGATCGAGCTCGGCACGCTGCAAGGCGACATCCCCGGCGCGTGCCAGATCGGCTGCGACGCCTGCGGCAAGGGCTGCCTCACCGACATCCTGCTGCGGCCCGACGACGTGGTGCACGACGACGACGCCGCCACGCAGGCCGAGGTGGTGCACAAGGCTTTCCGCGGCGCCGACATCATGTACACGCTCAAGCTCGAAAGCGGGCGCCGCGTGCTCGCGCTCGTGCCGAGCCACCACAACCATGCGCTCGGCGAGAGGATCGGCATCCGCCTCGACGTCGACCACGTGGTGGCATTTCAGCCCGAGCGCTAGCGCTCGAGGCGAAACACCGCGCGCAGCTCCAGCTCGAACTCCCGGCCGCGCAGCGCCGCGGGCATGCGCACGCGCGGCTTGGCGCGCGCGAACATCTCGAGCGCCTGGTCGTCGAGCACGCGGTGGCCCGAGCTCTTCGTGACGCGCAGCGACGCGATGCGGCCGTCGCTCCCGATCGCCATCACCAGGCCGACCTCGCCCTGCCAGTTGTTGTCGATGGCGACGCGCGGATAGACTTTGTCGCGCTCGGCCGCTTCGTTGATGCGCTGTGCGTAGTCGCTGCGGATGCGCGGATCGAGGGCAGGCGGCGGCGCGGGTGCGGGCGCGGTCGGCGCCGGCGCCGGTTGCGCGGGCGAAGGCTGCGGCGCCAGCGCGACGGGATCGGGTTTAGGGGGTGCGGGCTCCGCTACAGGTTCGGCAACGGGCGCCGGCGCAGGTGCCGGCTTGACGACGCGCACGGGCGCTTGGGGTGCCGGCTTACGTTCTTCGGGTACGACGGCGGGCGCAGGCGCAGGCGGCGGCTCGAGCTGCTCGACGCGCGCGACGAGCGGCTCCGCCTCGGGCGGCACCGGCGCGGTGAACTCGCGCGCCGCGGGCAGGACAAGGAACAACAGCGCGTGCAGCAGGAACGACGCGAGGACGGCGTAACCGAGAACGCGGCTCGCCCCGTCGCGCATCGGAATCAGCTGCGGCGCATCGCGCGCCAGACCTTCTCCGGCGTGAGCGGCATCTCCAGATGCGTAACGCCGAAGCCGGAAAGCGCGTCGAGCACTGCGTGTACCACCGCGGGCACCGCGCCGATGGTGCCGATCTCGCCGCAGCCCTTCACCCCGAGGAGGTTGGTCGTGCAAGGCACGCTCTCGTCGAAGGCGTTCGTCATCGGCGGGAACTGGTCGGCGCGCGGCACGCAGTAGTCCATGAGCGAGCCCGACAGCAGCTGCCCCGACTCCGGGTCGTACACCGCCTGCTCGTAGAGCGCCTGTCCCACGCCCTGCGCCATGCCGCCCTGGATCTGGCCTTCGACGATGGCGTGGTTGATGATGCGGCCGATGTCATCGAGGCTCGAGAGGCGCGCGAGCGCCACCTCGCCCGTCTCGGGATCGATCTCCACCTCGCAGGCCTGGGCGCCGTTCGGCCACGACGGCGTCGAGGGCGTCTGCGTCGCCGAAACGCGCACGCGCCTTTCCGGCTGGCGCGCGGCAAGTTGCGCCAGGCCTACGGACTTGTCCGTGCCGGCGACGACGAAGCGCCCGTCGCGGAGCTCGATGTCCGCAGCCGCCGTCTCCAGCGCGTCGGCGGCGAGCTCCTTGCCGCGAACGATGAGCGTGCGCCCCGCCGCCACCACCGCCGAGCCGCCGACGAACGCCGAGCGCGAACCGACGCTGCCGACGCCGTTGGCGCGGTCGGTGTCGCCCTGCACGATCGTCACCGCCCCGGCAGGGATCTGCAGCACCTCGGTGATGAGCTGCACGTACGTGGTCTCGAGCCCTTGCCCCATGGCCTGCGTCCCGGAGAACACCGTGACCTGCCCTTCGGCATCGACCTCGATGTCGACGGTCTCGGTGGGCAGTGCGCCGGTCCATTCGAGGTAGGCCGAGAGACCGCGGCCGCGCAGCTTGCCGCGCCGCTCCGATTGCTCGGCGCGCGCCGCATAGCCTTTCCAGTCCGCGACTTCCAGCAGCCCGTCGAGCATGCGCGGGAAGTCGCCCGTGTCGTAGATCTCGCCCGCGTGCGTCGTGTAGGGGAAGTCCGCCGGCTGCAGCAGGTTGCGCCGGCGCATGCTCACCGGGTCGATGCCCATCTCCCGACCGGCCTTCTCCACCAGGCGTTCGATGAGGAAGTTGCCCTCGGGGCGGCCCGCACCGCGGTACGCGCCCGTAGCCATGGTGTTGGTGAGTACGCCCTGCAAGTGGTAGTCCACTACTGGGACGCGGTAGACGGACGTCGCCACCTTGGCCATCAGCATGAGCGGGATAATGGCCGAGGAGCCCACCGGCACGGCGCCCATGTTGCCGAGCGAGTGAATGCGCAGCGCGAGGATGCGCCCGTGCGCATCGAGCGCGAGCGCGGCCTGGAAGTGCATGTCGCGACCCATGTGCGCGGCGAGGAACTCTTCGCTGCGCTCGCCGCGCCAGCGCACCGGCCGCCCGAGCTTCTTCGCCGCATAGGCCACCAGCACCTCTTCGGGCGTCAGCCCGGTCTTCATGCCGAAGCCGCCGCCGATGTCGCCGTTGACGATGCGGAAGTCCGCGGGCTTGCCACCCAGCGCCGCGGCCAGCAGATCGCGCGCGCCGGTGGGCTGCTGGCATTGCGTGTATACCGTGGTGCGGCCCTTCTCGTGCACGCCAATCGAGCAGCGCGGCTCCATCGCCACCGCAATCAGGCGCTGGTTGTGCAGCTCGATACGGGTGACGTGCGCGGCGCGCTCGAACGCCGCCGCGGTCTCGTCCGCCTTGCCGTAGCGCGTCTCGGCGGCGACGTTGCCGGGCGCGTCGGGCCACAGCTGCGGCGCGCCCGGCTTCACCGCCGCGCGCGGTTCGACCACGCAGGGCAGGTCTTCGTACTCGATCTCGGCGAGCTCGGCGGCGTCCTGCGCCTGCACGCGCGTCTGCGCCACCACCGCCACCACCGGATGCCCGACGTAGAGCGCGCGCTCGCCGGCGAGCGGCGTACGCAGCGGTGCGGACATCGGCTGGCCGTCGGCGCGCTTGAAAAGCGGCGGCACCGGGATGTGCTTCACGCCGTCGGCGTCGAGCTCGGCGAGCGTCCAGGCGGCGATCACGCCCGGTGCGGCGCGCACCGCGGCGAGCTCCACGGACTGGATCTTCGCGTGCGCGTGGGGCGAGCGCACGACAACCAGCGCCGCCTCGTTGTCGAAGCGCCGGTCGTCGCTGTAGAGCCCCTTGCCGACGAGCAGCCGGTCGTCTTCGAGGCGCTTTTGCGTGCGCGAGGCGCCGAAGCGCGCGGCTTCGGGGTCGAACTGGATTTCGGGTGCGTTCATCTCGGCGTCCACGGTAAACGAAAAAAAGCGCCCCGTGAGGGGCGCTCGAACTTCCAGGGGAGAAGTTTACCGCGGGGCCGCGCTATGCCTCCTGCATGCCCTTGGCCGGCGCCGGGCGCTTGCCCAGGCGCTTGATCAGCGCCTCCCACATGGTACCGGTGTCGTCGCTGAAAACCAGGGCCGCGTCGGGGTCGGCCGTGTACCAGTAGCCGGCCTCGAGCTCGGCGGCGAGCTCGCCCGGGCTCCAGCCGACGAACCCGGCAAAGTAGCGCGCGTCATTCGGCGTTTGCTCGATGATGCGGTCGACCACTTCCGCCTGCGCGGTGACGTGCAGATCGCCGAACAGGCGCACCGACGGCGCACCTGGATTGCGCGCCACGATGGCGAAGATCGCGTTGACGCGCTCGGGACCGCCGAAGAAGATCGGGTCGGCGACCTTGGCCGAGGGCGCGTGCTCGGGAAACAGCGACCCGAGCGTCACCTCGGTGGCGCGGTTGAGGATGAAGCCGATGTGCCGGCCGTCCATCGGCACGACGAGCAGCGCCGTGTGGTTGTACGGGCCCTGCAGCTCCGGCTTGGCCACCAGGACGAGCGGCTTGCCCAGGTCCTGCGCGTCGGACGTGCTGGCGCCCAGGATCAGCACAATCGCGACGAGTGCATGTTTCAGCATATGCCCTCCTCAATGCAGGACACTGGCGAAGGTGCGGCCGCGCAGCAGCTCGATCGCGTCCGGCTGCTCGTCCACCAGCTCGAGCAGCGCCTGCGAGATCTCGCCGACCAGCGTCGCGGCCTGCTCGCCGTTCAGCGGCTGGTGCCAGACAACGTCGGCGAGATACAGATCGGGCTGCAGGTCCAGGACTACCCGCTCGCGCGTCACGCTCGAGCCGGGCTGCACCGAGAAGCCGTGCAGCGCCGGGCAGCGCTGGAACAGCGCCTCTAGGCGCGCGGCCAGATCGGACTCCAGCCCGATGAACTCGGTACTGTGCTGTAGCGCGTTCATGTGCCACCTCCTGCGCCGCCAGCGTCGCGCGCCGGGGCGTGCGGGGCGAGGAACGAATGCCGTGCCGCTACAGAATCTTGCGCCGGAAGCTGACGAATGGCGCACGCGCCCCGGACGAGCGGTGCAGCAAACGCGCGCGGGTGCCCCTAGTCCTCACCCCACAGCGGCTGCGCGAGGGTCTCGGCAAAGCGCGGGAACATCAGGTTGAAGCTGACGCTGACGCGCGTCTCGCCGCTCGCGTTGGCATCCACCGAATGCGCGAGCCAGGCCGGGAACAGGAGCAGCGTGCCCTCGGCGACGCGCACCACCACCTGGTCGGTGTTCTGGGCGGCGAGCTCGGTGACGGGCGGTCGCAGCACCGCCGCCTGCGGCCGCGGGTCGTGAAAATTGATGGTGTCCGCCCCCGCCGGCACCCGCACGTAGTACACCCCCGAGAGGAAGTTGTTCGGGTGCGCGTGCATGCGGTGCGCGGCGCCGGGCGCGTTCACGTTCGCCCAGCAGCCGGTGATGCGCGGCGCCTCGCACTCGCCGATGCGCAGGAACTCGAGCACCCCTTTCGCCAGCCGGTCGATCGCGGCGAGGAGCGGCGCGAGCTCCTCGTGGCGGTGGAGCGCCACGCCCGACTGCCAGCCGGCGCCCGCCGGCGGGTCCGGCGCGCCGCGGCGCCGCGCGGCGAGCCGGCGTAAAATGGCGTCGTTCAGCGGCGCATACGCTTCACGCGCGAGCCGCGCCTCCCACACCAGTGTGGGGAAGAGGCTGTGGACCGTAGACTCCACGCGGCCATGCTAATCCGGTTTTGCCGCAAAATCCCGCCGATGAGCGCCCGCTTCATCACGGTCGCACCCGCCCTCGCCGGATTGCGCACCGTGAATTCGACCGCGTAGCTCTCGCCGCAGCCACCGCCTGAATCGGCGCCGCATCAGACCGACGATCCCGCATCCTTCCGTTCCAGGAACTGCGCGATCCATCGCCCGACAACGGCGCCGTCCGTTGGCTGGCCAAGGCTGGCGAGCCCGGCCTGCACGCGCTCGACGCCGATACGGTCGGCGCGGGCCCGGATCAGCGCCTCGCTGAATGCCGCGGTGAATTCCGGATGCCCTTCGATGCCGAGCATCGAGTCGCCGACGCGGAACATCGCCACCTCGCAGTGGGCGCTGCTTCCAAGCACCACGCTGTCCGGCGGCAGCCGCTGCACCTGATCCGCGTGCATGTGATGGATGCGGAAATGTGATTGGGGCGGCTGCATCCACGGTTCCTGCCGCAGGACCTGCACGTCGTGGACGCCCACTCCCCATCCCCGCGCGGCGCGCGCCACCTCGCCGCCCAGCGCCTGCGCCAGCATCTGGTGGCCGAAGCAGATGCCGACGTAGGGTCGCTTTTCTTCATGCAACGTCTGCACGAGCCGCGACAGGGCGCCGACCCATTCCATCTTGTCGTAGACCGAATACTGCGATCCGCTGCACACCCATGCGCCGCAGGCGTCCGCGCTCGCGGGCAGCTCGTTCTTCCACGCCTCGTAATAGCTGAATCGCGCGCCGGGCAGCAGCGCGGCGAACATCTCGCGATAGCCGCCCTCGATATGGGAAAAGCGTCCGGCGACGTTATCGCATTCAAGCAGGCCGATGTGCATAGCCCGGTTTTTTCAGCTTGTAGCCTTCGGCGAGGCCGCTCGGGCCTTCTCTCCAGAGTGCCCAGCCTCGCGCGGTCCTATTGCCTGAGAGTTTTGCGGGGCGCGTTACCCCTTCGGCGCCGGCCGGAGTCGGTCTCTCCCACGCGAGGCGTTAGGGCGCAGGCAATCTATCACAGGCTCAGCCGCAGGTGAAACGACTTCGGTCGGGTGAAAGTTTCGAGCCCCAGCCGGGAAAGCGTGCAGCCGCGCCCCGAGTCTTTGACTCCGGTCCAGGCGAGCGCAGGATCGAGGTAGTCGCAGCGATTCATGAACCAGGTGCCGGTCTCGACGCGATCGCCGATCCGGATGGCGGCCTCGACGTTGCAGGTCCAGATCGAGGCCGTCAACCCGTAGCGGCTGTCGTTCATGAGCGCGATCGCTTCCTCGTCGTTCTCGACGCGCTGGATACCGACCACCGGCCCGAAGGTCTCATCGGCCATCACCGCCATGCCGTGATGGACATCGACCAGCACCTGCGGGGGAAGATACGGGGTGCCCGCTTTATCGCCTCTCGTGTCGAGAAGCGCCCTGGCCCCTTTGTCCAGCGCGTCGCGGATCTGCGCGCGCACGTTGTCGGCGGCTTCCTTGCGCACCAGCGGCCCGAGCGTGGTTTGCGGATCGAGCGGATTGCCGAGCCGGTACTGCCTGGTGAGCTCGACGAAGCCTTCCACGAAGTTCTTAAGAACATTCTTGTGGACGTAAATGCGTTCCACCGCACAACAGGACTGCCCTGAGTTGAAGTAGGCGCCATCGACCAGGTTTTCGACGGTCGCCTCGAGCGGCGCGTCGGCCCGGACGTAGGCGGGATCCTTGCCGCCGAGCTCGAGCCCGGTGGCGATGAAGCGCCCGGCCGCGGCGCGCTGCACGGCATGCCCGCCGCCGACCGAGCCGGTAAAGGCAACAAAGCCGATGCGGGAGTCTGCGATGACGCGCGCCACCTGAGCGTGATCGAGATGCAGGAACTGGAATGCGCCTTCCGGCAGCCCGGCGGCGTCGAAAGCCTGGCGGTAGCGCTCGGCGACAAGGGGTGTCTGCGCCGCCATCTTCAGGAGCACCGTGTTGCCGGCTAGCAGCGCGGGCACCACCGCATTGACTGAAGTGAGCCAGGGGTAATTCCAGGGCGCGAGCACCAGCACCACGCCGAGCGGCTCGCGGCGGATGAAGCGGCGAAATCCGGGTTTGGGCTCTGAATTCAGATCTCCCAACGCCTCTTCGGCGATGGCGCACATGTGCTGAGCGCGCTCATGGAAACCGCGGCGCAGCTCCAGGGGGCTGTGCGCGATCGGCCGGCCGATCTGCCAGGTCAGTTCTCTGCCAAGCTCGTCGGCCCGCTCGACGCACCAGTCGGCCATGCGGCAGCAGATCGCGGCGCGCTCGGCGACCGGCACTCGTTTCCAAATTTGTTGAGAATCTGCCGCTTTGGCGAGCGCAGCTTCGATCGCCGCGTCGGAGGGCGGCTCGCGCTGTACATAAACCGAGCCGTCGACCGGGCTGATCATTCTTTCACCGGGCGGCATGGCACGACCAGATTCCCGATGGTGACCTGTACCGCCTCGCCGTCCTGATTGAGCGTCGTGGTCTTGACCTTGATCAAGCCCTGCTCCGGGCGCGACTTCGACGGCCGCACCTCCATCACTTCGATGTCGAGGTGCAACTCGTCGCCGGGGCGAATTCGGCGGCGAAGGCCATGACCCGCTGTTTGTCGACGCGCAGCCGGCCGGAGCCGAAGGTCTGACCCACCGCAAAGTCTTCGAGATATCTCATTCCGGCGTGACGTAGGCCGCGGTGAGGCCGCCGTCGACCAGGAACTCGGTGCCGGTGACGAAGGAGGATTCGTCGGAGGCGAGGTAGAGGGCGGCGTAGGCGATTTCCTGCGCCTCGCCGAAGCGCCCCATCGGCACGTGCACCAGGCGCCGCTGGCGCTTCTCTTCGGTGTCGAGGTAGCTCATGAGAAGCTCGGTGCGCAGCGGCCCCGGGCAGAGCGCGTTGACGCGGATGCCCTGGCGGGCGTGGACGACCGCGAGCTCGCGGGTCATCGCGAGCACGGCGCCCTTGCTCGCGGTGTAGGCGATTTGCGGCGTGGCGGCGCCGAGCCGCGCCACGAACGAAGCGGTGTTGATGACCGAGCCGCCGCCTGCGCGGCGCAGCGCCGGGATGCCGTACTTGCAGCCGAGGAAGACGCCCTTGGCGTTGATGTCGAGCGTCAGGTCCCAGACGCTCTCGTCGGTGGAGACGGCGTCGTCGTCCGTGGCGTGCATGATGCCGGCGTTGTTGAACAGCACGTCGAGCCGGCCGAACTCCTTCTCGACCGCGGCGACCATCTGCTGGCAGTCGCGCGCTTTCGACACGTCGGCGTGGCAGGCGACGGCGCGGCCGCCCGCCTGCCTGATCAGCACGACGGTTTCGGCGGCGGCCTGCTCGTTCACGTCGACCGCGAGCACCGCCGCGCCTTCCTTGGCAAAAAGCAGTGCGGTCTGCCGGCCGATGCCGCTGCCGGCGCCGGTGATCAGGGCAACCTTGTGTTCGAGTCTCATATTCTTTCGAAGTAGCGCTTGCGCTCCCAATCGGTGACCGCCTTGTCGAAGGCGGCTGCTTCGGTGCGAAAGAAATGCGTGTAGTGCTCCACCACCTCCGCGCCGAACGCGCGCTTCGTAAAATCACTGTTTGAAAAAAGATCTGCTGCTTCGCTGAGCGTATGCGGCACCCGCGGCAGGCTTTTCGCCGCGTAGACGTCGCCGACGAAGCATGCGGGCGGCTCGAGCCGGCCGGCGATGCCGTCAAGGCCCGAGGCGAGCGCGGCGGAGAAAGCGAGGTAGGGATTGCAGTCGGCGCCGGGAATGCGGCATTCGATGCGCAGGCCCGGGCCGTCGCCCACGACGCGGAAGCCCGCCGTGCGGTTGTCGTAGCTCCAGGCGAGCCGCGTCGGCGCCCAGGAGGCGTCCACGTAGCGCTTGTACGAATTGACGGTCGGCGCGTAGAACACCATGACGTCGGGCACGTGTGCCATCCAGCCCGCGAGGAACCAGCGGAAAAGGTCGCCGCCTTTCTCAAAGACGTTCTTCCCATCGCGCCGGAGGCTGAAGTGGATGTGGCAGCTCGAGCCTGCCCGGTCGGAGGCGAACTTGGCCATGAAGGTGAGGCTCATGCCTGCCGCCTCCGCGAGCTCCTTGAGGCATTGCTTGAACACCACGTGGCGGTCGGCCATTTCCAGGACGCTGGCATAGCGCACGTTCAGCTCGTGCTGCCCCGCGCCCCATTCTCCTTTCGAGTTCTCGACCGGCACGCCCGAGAGCTTCAGGTGGCGGCGCGCCGCGGCGTGGAAGCTTTCGGTGCGCGTGCCCTGCAGGATATGATAGTCCTCCAGGTACCAGCCCGCGGGCTCGAGGTCACGGTAGTCGCGCTGGGCCGCCTCGCGGTAGCTCGTGCGGAAGAGGTAGTGCTCGAGCTCGGAGGCGGCGAAGGCTGTGTATCCCCGCGCGCTTGCGGCGTCGATTTGCCGGCGCAGGATCGAGCGCGGCGCCACGGCCACATACTCGTGCATCTTTTCACTTTTCACGTCGCAGAGCACCAGCGCGCTTTTGTCGAGCCAGCTCGCGAGGCGCAGCGTGCCCAGGTCGGGCACCAGATGAAAGTCGCCGTAGCCGAGCTCCCAGTTGGCGAAGCGATACCCCGGCACCGGATCCATCTCCATGTCGACCGTCAGCAGATAGTCGCAGGCGTGCGCCCCCTGGCTGCAGATCTCCTCGACGAAAAACTCGGCGTCGAAGCGCTTGCCCAGCAGGCGGCCGTAGTGGTCGGTGAAGCCGACGACGACGGTTTCGATCTCGCCTTTCCCGACCAGCGTACGCAGCTGCTCGGGCTGAAGCATTCCCCTCGGCCCAGCTTCCGTTTCACTCATAATCGATCTATCTCAATTGTGATACAAACGCGAGACCATGGCTGTCTCGCTCCGGGTTCCAGAAAGCGTCAAGAAGCGAAGGGCTGAATTCCAGGCCGAGGCGAAGCGCAGCCCGATCGCAATGCTCCTTACGTCAAAGGGCTCGATTGCCCGCCGGCACGCCGCCAATGTAGGGCGCGATGTCGGCGATGGGATGGTACATGAGGGGAAGGACCGCGTTTTGCGGCCACTCGCGCGGCTCGTCAGCGCGTTCCTCGAAATCGTCGAGCACTTGGCTCGGCAGCGCCCCCCGGCCGTCAGCGGGGCAGGTGCAATATCGTCCACCCCCGCTCGCGCGCGAGCCGCTCGAGCTTTGAGTCGGCATCCACGGCCACCGGGTGCGTCACGCGCTCGAGCAGCGGCAGGTCGTTGATCGAATCGCTGTAGAACCAGGTCTCGGCGTAATCGGCGAGCGAGCTGCCGCGGGAGGCAAGCCACGCTTCGAGCCGCTCGATCTTGCCCTCGCGCATGCACGGCGTCCCGGCGACCTCGCCCGTGAACCGGCCCGCGACCATCTCGGGCTCGGTGGCGATGAGGTGCTCGACGCCGAACGCCGCGGCGATCGGCTCGGTGAGGAAGCGGTTGGTCGCGGTGACGATCGCGACGAGGTCGTTGCGATGCGACTCCACCAGCGCTCGCGCCGCGCGCGAAATTCGCCGCTCGATTCTGGTGCGGAAGAACTTGTCGCGCCAGGCGAGGAGCGCAGCCATGCCGTGGGGCGCATAGAAGCCCAGGTAGAAGCGTACATACTCGAGCGCGCCGGCGTCGCCGCTGCGGTAGCGGTGATCCATTTCGGCATTTGCTTCCTGGTCGGAACTGGAAAGAACCCCTTGCTCGACAAGGAAAGCGAGCCACTCGAAATCGGTGTCGCCGCTAAGGAGCGTATTGTCGAGATCGAACAGAACCAGATTCATGGAGCCGGATGCCCTGCTCGGCGAGCGTGTCGGCGATCGCGTGCACCGCGGCGCGCAGGACGTTCTCGTCGATCGCGCCGATGCAGCCCACGCGCAGCGTGTCGACCTGGGTGAGCTTTCCGGGGTAGAGCACGAAGCCCTTCTCGCGCACGCGGTCGTAGAAGCGCTGGAAATCGTAGCTCGGATCGGCGGGGGCGTGGAACGTCACGATGACCGGCGCCTGGTGGCGCGGCTCGAGGAACGGCTTGAAGCCGAGACGCGTCATGCCCTCGATCAGCACCTCGCAGTTCCTGCGGTAGCGCGCGAGGCGCGCGGGCTGGCCGCCTTCGGCGACGAACTGCTCGAGCGCGGCGTGCAGCGCGGCGAGCACCACGGTCGGCGGCGTAAAGCGCCACTGCGCGGTCTTCTCCATGTTGACCCACTGGTCGTGGAGGTCGAGCACCAGCGAGGGCGAATTTCCGGCGCATTTCTCGAGCGCCGCGCGGCGGGCAAGCGCGAAGCCCATTCCCGGCGGGCCTTCGAGGCATTTGCCGGAGGCCGCCACCAGCGCGTCGAACGGGGTCTTGCGCGCGTCGATCTCGAGCGCCGCGAACGAGCTCATGGCGTCGACGATCAAGCTGCGTTTGTGGCGGGCGACACTTTCGGCGATCTCTTCTAGAGGATTGAGAACCCCGGTGCTGGTCTCGCAGTGCACCAGGGCAACGTGCGTGATCGAGGGGTCGCGGGACAGGATGGCGTCGATGTCCGCGGCTTTCACAGGTTCATCCTCCTGAAAATCGAGAGTAGTGGTGCGCCGGCCGAGGATGGCGCAGATGCGCGCGATGCGCCTGCAGTAGGCGCCGTTGAGCGGCACCAGCACATGGCCCTCGCGCGGCACCAGCGTGCCGAGCGCCGCCTCGACGGCGAAGGTGCCGCTGCCCTGGAGCGGCACGCAGACGTGAATTTCCTTTCCATGAACGACATCCAACAGCATGTCGCGGACCAGACGGTTGAGCTCGATGAAGCCCGAATCGCGCGAGCCCCAGTCGCGCATCATGGCGAGCTTGGTCGCGCTCGAGGTGGTGAGCGGGCCGGGGGTGAGCAGGATGGGTTGTTTCATTTCACGGGGCTCCCTGAAGCTAGCGCGTGCGCCAGCGCTGCGTCCTGCGGGCGATGCCGCGCGTGGCGAGCGCGTGCAGCACACGCACGCCGGCCGAGGTATAGACGATCATCATCGCCATGGCCGCCGCCGGGGCGATGTCGCCCGCGTCGTCCATGTTCAGCACGGCTACCGAGGCGAGCGCCGTGTCCGGCGAGTACAGAAAGACCACGGCCGACACCGTGGTCATGGCGTTGAGGAACAGATAGATGGAGATGCTCAGGATCGCCGGTACGCACACGGGCACGGTGACGCGGGCGAAGGTCTTGTAGAACGGCACCTTGAGCGAGGCCGAGACCGCCTCGAACTCCGGATCCAGCTGCTTCAATGCCGTGACCGCCGTGAGATGGGCGACGGTATAGAAGTGCACGATGGTGCAGATCACGAGGATCGCCATCGTTCCGTAGATGAAGTGAAAGGGGTTCGCCGGATCGTTGAAGAAGAAGATGTAGGAAAGTCCGAGCACGATGCCGGGCACGGCGAGCGGTATGATCGCCATGAACTGCACGAACGACCGTGTACGGCCGAACCCCTTGGTCTTCTCGACGAGATAGGCGCCGCTGAAGATCACGGCCGTTCCCACCACCGCCGTCCAGAGCGCCATCTTGAGACTGTTGTAGTACGCACCCCAGCTGCCGCCGTCCATCAAGTCGAACTGGTAGTGCTTGAGCGAGAGCGTCAGGTTGTACGGCCAGAGCTTGACCAGCGAGGCAAAGGCCGCGGCCGCGAGGATGCCGAGGATCAGGATGCTGACGACGGTGCAGAAGATGAACATGGAGCTGTCGAGCGCCTTGTTCGGCTTTGGCTCGTAGGGCACGGCGCGCGCGGATAGCAGCGCAATCTGCTTGCGCTGCACCAGCCGGTCGGCGATGAAGGCGATGACGGCCGGCAGCAGCAGCACCATGCCCACGACCGCTCCCATCTCGAAGTTTTGCTGGCCGATCACCTGCTTGTAGACGTCGACGGCGAGCACGTTGTACTGGCCGCCGATCACCTTCGGCACGCCGAAGTCGGTGATCACCAGCGTGAACACCACCGAGCAGGCGCTGAGCAGACCGTACTTGGCCCCCGGCAAAGTCACCGTGAAGAAGGCCCGAAGCCTGCTCGCGCGCAAAGCCACGGCCGCCTCGTACAACCGGGAATCGGAGAGCGACAGCGCCGTGGTGATGATGATCAGCGCATGCGGAAAGGTCCAGAACACCTCGCCCATGACGATGCCGATGGGACCGTAGATCGAGTGCCCCATCAGCAGCTCCTTGATCATGCCCTGATTGCCGAAGAGATAGACGAAGGAGATCCCCGGGAGCAGCGAGGGCGCGAGGATCGGGACGAAGGCGGCGCCGCGGAAGAACGCCTTGCCCGGCATGCAGCTGCGGGTCAGGGCATAGGCGAAAACGAACGCCAGTGCGATCGTGATCACCGTACTGATGACGGCGATCGTCAGGCTGTTGTAGATGGAGTAAAACAGCGCCGGCGTGGAGAAATACTCGACGTAGTTCGCAAGACCGATGAAGCTGCCGCCCTTCGCCTGAAAACTCTTGGACAGCAGCACGTAGAGGGGCACGATGACTGCGGCCAGCAGCCACAGGCCGAGGACCACCACGGCCGCGCGCATGACCCAGTCGTCGAGGCTCAGGGAGGCGCGAATCCTGGGTAGAACGGCTCGAGCGGCTGTGGCGTTGGCCATGCGTGCGGCGCCTAGCCGCCGGCGAAAACGCGAATCCGTTCCCGCGGCAGGGCGACCGCGATGGTCATGTCCCGCGCGAGCGACAGATCGCGCACATCGTTGATCGAGAGATCGGCCGTGATTCGGCTCTTGTCGATGTCGTCGGCCGCGAGTTGGACGCGGTAGAAGGAGCCGAGAAATTCCATGTCCACGATCCTTGCCGCGAAGCCGTTGACCCCGTCGCTCGCCACGTTGCGCACGGCCACGTCCTCCGGGCGCAGGGCGAGCGTGACCCGCGCCCCCGGGATCGCCCCGTCGAGGCCGCCTGCACATTCGAGCTCGATCCGGCCCAGCCGGACCCTGTTCGGGCCGGCAACGACGGCAGGCATGAAATTCATCGTGCCGACGAAATCAGCCACGAACGCGGTCGCCGGTTCGCGGTAGATCTCGATCGGGCTACCGACCTGCTCGATCACACCCCGGTTCATCACCACGATGCGGTCGGCCATCGTCAGCGCCTCTTCCTGGTCATGGGTGACCATGATCGTGGTCACGCCAAGGCGCCTTTGCAGCCCTCGCACCTCGTGGCGCAGGTGCACCCGCACCCGCGCATCCAGCGCCGACAACGGCTCGTCGAGCAACAGCAGCCCCGGCGAGAGCGCGAGCGCGCGCACGAGCGCCACGCGCTGCTGCTGTCCACCGGAGAGCTGCGCCGGGTACTTCTGCACCTCCTCCGGCATACCGACCAGCTCCAGCAACTCTCTCACCCGCCGCCTGACCTCGGCCTTGCCGAGCCTGCGGTTCTCGAGCCCGTAGGCAATGTTCTTGAAGACGCTCAAGTTCGGAAACAAGGCGTAGGACTGGAACACGATGCCGAAATCGCGCTCCGAGGGCGGCAGCCCCGAGACGTCCCGGCCCGCCTGCTCGACGCGGCCGCTCGTCTGGATGTCGAGCCCGGCGATACAGCGCAGCAATGTGGTCTTGCCGCAGCCCGACGGCCCGAGGCAACAGATGAATTCGCTCTGATAGACCTCGAGCGAGATGTCCTTCAGCGCCGTGAAGGCGCCGAACGTCTTCGTGAGGCCCGCGATCCGCAGGTACGGCGCTCCCGGCGACGTGTCGCGTTCAATGACCATGGCGCCGCTGGAAACAAGGGCCCCGCCGAACCGTATCGGCCGCGTTACTTCTTCTCCGACTTCGCGTCGTAGCGCCTCTGCCACTCCTTCAGGATGCGCTCGCGGTTGGT
Organism: Burkholderiales bacterium; assembly: GCA_040902335.1. GTDB lineage: Bacteria > Pseudomonadota > Gammaproteobacteria > Burkholderiales > SG8-39 > JAABQT01. The sequence goes on along the minus strand of JBBDXL010000179.1, from coordinate 28,886 downwards.
GCCGGCCCACGCGAAGTCGTTGTTGATCATCTTGTCCTCGAGCTTCGGGAAATCCTTGAGCGGGTTGGGCACACCGGGAAGCGCGACCATCGAGTAACCGGGGGCATGAAGCTTCATCGCCTCGGGCGTGATCGTCCAGTCCGCGAGCCTGCGCGCTGCGTCGAGCTTGTTCGTGTTCTTGACGATGGCAAAAGCTTCCAGCTCCCAGCCGAGGCCTTCCTTCGGGAGGATGAGCTTCAGCGGGGCCCCCTCCTCGATCGACTTCACCACGCGATAATCGAACGACACGCCGATCGGAATCTCGCCCGCCGCCGCCTGCTTGCAGGGCTTCGATCCGGAGTGCGTGTACCACGCGATGTTTTCATGCAATCCGTCCATGAACTTCCAGGCCTTCTGCTCACCCCAGATCTGTATCCAGCTCGAGACGTCGAGGAAGCCGGTACCCGAGGAATTCGGATTGGGCATGACGACGCTGCCCTTGTAAACGGGCTTCGTCAAATCCTGCCACGATGTCGGGACCGGCAGATTCTTCTTCTTGCCCTCGACGGTGTTGTAGCACACCGACGCGGCATAGGCGCGCTGGCCTACCCACAGCGGCGGCTTGTGCTGCTGATCCACGAACTTGGGACTGAGCTTTTCCACGCCCTTCGGCGCGTAAGGCTGGAAATAACCCTCGGCCACCAACTGCAGCAAGCTCGTTGCCGCGTGACCCCAGACGATGTCGGCCTGCGGGTTGGCTTTCTCTGCAAGCAACTTGGCGGTGACGATGCCGGTCGAGTCACGCACCCATTTGATCTCGATATCGGGGTTCGCCTTTTCGAACGCGCCCTTGAACTTGGCGAGCTCGTCCGCCTCGACCGCCGTGTAGACGAGCAGGTCGGTCTTCGCGTGCGCCGTCCCGGTGCCTGCGGCGGCCAGCAGAGCGGCCGCGATAAGGGCAAAACGAAAGCTATTCATGACTCCCTCCCCTTGGTGGACCACAAGCGACATACGATACACTTAACTCGCGGGGGAGGGTGAATGAACTTCAGCTATAAGCGCAGCTACCGCGGGCCGATCGAGGCGGTGCTGCTCGACTGGGCCGGAACCACCATGGACTTCGGCTGCATGGCGCCGGCAGTGGTGTTCGTGGAGGTATTCCGGCGCAAGCAGGTGCCGATCACCATCGAGGAGGCGCGCGCGCCCATGGGAGCGCACAAGCGCGTGCACATCCAGCGCATCACCGAGCTCGACTCGGTGCGCCGGCGCTGGCAGGAGGCGCACGGGCGGACACCTGACGACGACGACGTGAGCGCGATGTTCGCCGATTTCGTGCCGCTGCAGCTCGAGTGCCTGTCCAACTATTCGGCCCTCATTCCGGGCACGCTGGAGGCGGTCGCGGAGCTGCGCGCGCGCGGCATCAAGATCGGCTCGACCACCGGCTATCTCACCGAAATGATGAAGATCAATCTCGCAGACGCGAAGCGCCAGGGCTACCAGCCGGACGCCACGGTCTGCGCGGCCGACGTGCCCGCCGGGCGCCCCTATCCCTATATGTGCCTGCAGAACGTGATCAATCTCCGCGTGAGCACGGTGCAGGCCTGCGTCAAGATCGACGACACCGTTCCCGGCGTCGAGGAGGGCCTGAACGCCGGAATGTGGACCATCGGGCTCGCGGTCAGCGGCAACGAGGTGGGATTGACGCTCAAGCAGTGGCAGGCGTTAGCGGAAGCCGAGCAGCGGGTGAAGCGCGAGCGCGCCCGCACACGCATGGGGCAATGCGGTGCACACTATGTAGTGGATACCATCGCGGATATCATGCCCTGCATCGACGACATTCAGGCGCGCATCCGACGCGGGGAAGCGGCCTGACGCCAAAGGCAAGAACCTGATGCACACGCTGGTCAGCATCCTCTCGGGAATCGCGCTGCTCGTTTGGGGGCGCCTGGTCGCAAACCTGCGCCTGGGGCTGAACGTATTCCTCAACGGCGACCTGAAGAGCGCGCAGATGCTGCTCGGGACCAAGGTCGAGTTCCGCAACCTCGAGCGCCAGTACGGCGACGCGCACCTGAACCGCCTCGCCTGGCAGACGGTGCAGTCGATCGAGACGAGCTCCCTTCACCTCGACATCATCAACGACTTCAAGCGCATCAACTCGCACATCTGCTCGGTCGCCTACCCGATCCTCGAGCAGGCGGGGGCGCTCGCGCCGACGCGCCTGCGCGAGGAATTCGTCAACGGCACGGCCAACCAAAAGCATGCCTAGGGACCGGTCCGCGGAGGGCGACGTCAATCTTTCGCCGCGGCGCGGACAATGGCAAGCGGACAAGCTCGGTCCCGCCACCCGGGCGCTGCTCGCCGAGGACGCGCGCTATTTCCTGCACCAGTCGCTGTCCACGCCCTGCCTGAGCGCGCTCAAGTCGGCCTCGGGAATCTGGCTCGAGGACCTGGAAGGCCGCCGGGTGATGGATTTCCACGGCAACAGCGTGCACCAGGTCGGCCACGGCCATCCGCGCGTGATCGAAGCGGTGAAGCGCGCGCTCGATACGCTTCCCTTCTCGCCGCGCCGCTACACCAACGAGACCGCCGTCGCCCTTGCGCGCAGGCTCGCACGCCTTGCGCCCGGCGATCTGGGGAAGGTCCTATTCGCGCCCGGCGGCACCGAGGCGATCGGCATGGCGCTCAAGCTCGCGCGCCTCGCCACCGGCCGGCACAAGACGCTTTCGATGTGGGACTCGTTCCACGGCGCCTCCCTGGACGCGATCTCGCTCGGCGGTGAAGCTCTGTTTCGCCGCGACATCGGGCCGCTCCTGTCCGGCACCGAGCACGTGCAGCCCTGCGATCCGCGCAACTGCCATTTCGGCTGCAACGGCGCCTGCAACGCGCGCTGCGCCGACTACGTCGAGTACGTGCTCGGCAAGGAGGAGGACGTCGCGGCGGTGGTGGTGGAAACGGTGCGCTCGACCGACGTGCAGGTGCCGCCGCCCGATTACTACGAGAAGCTGCGCGCGGCCTGCGACCGTCACGGCGCGCTTCTCGTCCTCGACGAGATCGCGGTGGGCCTTGGCCGTACCGGAACGATGTTCGCTTTCGAGCGCTACGGCATCGTTCCCGACATGGTGGTGCTGGGGAAAGGCCTCGGCGGGGGCGTGTTTCCGATGGCGGCGCTCGTCGCGCGCGCCGGCCTCGATATCGCGGGCGAGCGCGCGCTCGGCCACTACACGCACGAGAAGAGCCCGGTCGGCTGCGCCGCGGCACTTGCCGCGCTCGAGGTCGTCGAATCCGAGGATCTGCTTGCACGCGCAACGCGCCTCGGTGAACGAGCCCTCGCCCGGTTACGGGAGATGAGGCATCCTGCAGTCGCCGACGTGCGCGGCATCGGCCTGCTGCTCGGGATCGAGCTGAACGACGCGGCGCTGGCCGAGGAGGTCATGTACCGCTGCCTCTCGCAGGGGCTCTCGTTCAAGGTCGGGCAGGGTCGCGTGCTGGTGCTCGCGCCCCCGCTCATCATCCGGGAAGAAGAGCTCGACCGCGCGCTCGACATCGTCGAGGCCGCGATCGCTGCATGAGCGAAGCGGCCGGGCTGTCGGCTCCGGTCACGCTCGCCGTGCTCGGCGCCGCGCTGCTCCACGCAGCGTGGAACGCGATGATCAAGGGCAGCAGCGACCCGGCGCTCGACCTCGCCGGCGTGGTGGGCGGCGGCGCCCTGGTTGCAGTCCCGTTTCTGCTTTTCGTTCCGCTCCCGGCGCCGGAGAGCTGGCCCTACCTCGCGGCGTCGGTGGCGATCCATATCGGCTATTTCGTCGCGCTGGTGGCGACCTACCGCGCCGGAGATCTCTCGCACGGCTATCCTCTGATGCGCGGCATCGCCCCGCTTCTGGTGGCCGGTTTCGGGGTGCTGATGCTGGGCGAGATCCCGGGTGCGTGGATGTGGGCGGGGATCATGCTCATCAGCGCCGGCGTCATCGGCATCAGCTTCGCCGGCGGTGGCTCGTGGCTGCATAACCGCCGCGCGACCGCTTGGGCGCTCGCGAATGCCGTCATCATCGCTACCTATACCCTCGTGGACGGCGCCGGCGTCAGGCTCTCGGGTCGTGCGGAGAGCTACGCGCTGTGGATCTTTTTTCTCGACGGCTTTCCCTACGTGCTGATGGTCGCCTGGGGGCGCCGCGGCGAGCTTTTGCATTACGCGGGCCGCTACTGGGTGCGCGGTCTCGTGGGTGGCGCCGGCTCGGTGGTGGCCTACGGCATCGCCCTGTGGGCGATGACGCGCGCGCCGATCGCCGCGATTGCCGCGCTGCGCGAAACCTCGGTGATCTTCGCGGCGCTGCTCGGCGCCTGGCTGCTGAAGGAACCCTTCGGCGCACGCCGCATCGCCGGTGCGCTCGCGGTCGCGGCCGGCGTGATCGCGCTCAAGGCATGACCGGGCTCCCTTCGCATGCCGCAATCGTCGTCATCGGCGGCGGCATCGTCGGCATAAGCGTCGCCTACCACCTGGCGAAGCTCGGCAAGCGCGACATCGTCCTCCTCGACCAGGGCCGCCTCACCTGCGGCACCACCTGGCACGCGGCGGGGCTGGTCGGCCAGATGCGGCCGAACCGCTCGATGACGCGCATGAGCCAGTACGGCACGCAGCTTTACGCGACGTTGGAGCAGGAAACCGGCCTCGCCACCGGATGGAAGCGCTGCGGCAGCGTGAATGTCGCGCGAACGCCCGAGCGCTGGATCGTGTTCCGGCGCCAGGCGGCGATGGCGCGCAGCTTCGGCATCGAGGTCGAGCTGCTCACGCCGCGCGAAGCGCTGGAGAAATGGCCACTGCTGCGCATCGACGACCTGCAGGGCGCGCTCTGGTTTCCCGCCGACGGCAAGGCAAACCCGGCGGACCTGGCGCAAAGCCTCGCCAAGGGGGCGCGCAATCTGGGCGTGAAGATCCACGAAGGCGTGCGCGTGACGGGCGTTCGTTTGCATAACAATGCCCTAACGGGTGTAGCGACCACGGCGGGTGACGTTCAATGTTCGGTACTGGTCAATTGCGCCGGGCAATGGGCGCGGGCGCTCGGCGCGCAAAGCGGCGTCAACATCCCGCTGCACTCGGCCGAGCACTTCTACCTCGTCACCGGGCCGATCGCGGGCGTGCATCCGATGCTGCCGGTGATGCGCGATCCCGACGGCTTCATCTATTTCAAGGAGGAGGTCGGCGGTCTCGTCATGGGCGGCTTCGAGCCGGTGGCCAAGCCCTGGGGGATGGGCGGCATACCGGAGAAGTTCGAGTTCCAGCTGCTGCCCGAGGACTGGGAGCAGTTCCAGCCGTTGATGGAGGCGGCGATGCATCGCGTGCCTGCGCTCGAGACCGCGGGCGTGAAGCTGCTGCTCAACGGCCCGGAGAGCTTCACCCCCGACGGCAACTTCATCCTGGGCGAGGCACCGGAGCTCAGGAGCTACTTCGTCGCCGCCGGCTTCAACTCCGCGGGGATCGCCAACGCCGGCGGCGCGGGGAAGCTGCTTGCCGAGTGGATCGCGGGCGGCGAGGCACCGATGGACCTGTTCGAGGTGGATATCCGGCGCTTCGGCGCGTTCGCCGCGGATTCGAAATGGCTCAAGGAGCGTACCGTGGAGACGCTCGGCCTGCATTACGCGATGCGCTGGCCGCGCCACGAGCTGGAATCGGGCCGGCCGCTGCGCGTCTCGCCGCTCTACGGGCGCTTGAAGGCGAAAGGCGCCTTGTTCGGATCAAAGTTCGGCTGGGAACGCGCCAACTGGTTTTCCGTTACTGGCGAAAAACTTCAATACACCCTCGGCCGGCCGAACTGGCTCGACGCCTGCATTGCCGAGCAGCGCGCGGTGCGCGGGGCGGCGGGCGTGTTCGACCAGACTTCGTTCGGCAAGCTTCTCGTGCGCGGGCGGGACGCGCAGACCCTGCTCGAGCGGGTCTGCGCGAACCGCATTGGCAGCCTTACCTATACACCGATGCTCAACCGCAAGGGCGGCTACGAGAGCGACGTCACCGTGCAGCGCTGGGGCGACGATGCGTTCTTCATAGTCACGGGCTCGGCGCAGCCGGTGCGCGATGCGGCGTGGATTCGCCGTCAAATAAGGAGCAACGAAAACGTCACCGTCGAAGACGTGAGCGACGCCTGGTCGGTGATCTCGGTGCTCGGGCCGAACGCCGGCACTCTGCTTTCAAGACTGACATTGAAAGACGAGGCGCGAGCCGTGCCCGCATCCTATGCCGGCGGACCGGGCTGGGAGCTCTATGTGCCGGTGGAGGATGCGGCGAGCCTCTACGACCGGTTGTGGGATGCCGGCAGCGACCTCGGGTTGAAGGATTGCGGCTACTACGCGCTCGACGCACTGCGCATCGAGGCCGGCCGGCGCGCCTTCGGCGCCGAGCTGTCCCCGGACTGCACGCCTTACGAGGCCGGGCTTGAGTTTGCGGTAAGGCGCGACAAGCGCGAACCCCCGAAGCCGGGGCTGGCGAAGCGGCTGCTGATGTTCACCTTCCCCGCGACGGAACTGTTCGCCTGGGGCGGAGAGCCGATCCTGCGCGACGACAAGCCGGTGGGCGAGCTGACCTCGGTGGGCTACAGCGCCTCGCTCGGCACCATGGTGGCGATGGGATTCGTTTACTCGGCGAAGCCCGAGACCGCGCAAGGCGTTCTTGCCGGCCGCTACGAGATCGAGGTCTCGGGCCGCGTGGTGGCGGCGAAGGCCGCGCTCAAGGCACCGTGGCAAGGATAGTTCGCACCGACCGCGAGCTCGAGGTGCCGCGCGTCGACTCGGCGCTGCGCGCGGCTGGCCACGAGCTCGTGCTTCTGCCTGGCGGCGTCAGCGAAGACGAGCTGCTGCGCGAATTGCGCGAAGCCGAATTGCTGCTTATGTGCTACACGCCGGTCACGCGTCGCGCCATCGAGGCCGCGGCGAGGCTCAAGGGCATCGTCAAGTACGGCGTCGGCATTGACGCGATCGACATCGCGGCCGCGCGCAGCCGCGGCATCCCGGTGGTCAACGTGCCCGAGTACGCCGAGGAAACCGTCGCCGAAGGCGCCTTTGCGCTGCTCATCGCGCTCGCGAAAAAGCTGAAGCCGATCCAGCGCGCGATGGACCGCGAAGGCTGGATCTGGCCGGCGCGAGAATGGCTGGCGAGCGATCTCGCGGGCAAGACGGTCGGTCTCGTCGGGCTGGGGCGGATCGGCTCAAGCTTCGCGCGCATGGCCGCGGCCTTCCGGATGCGCGTGCTTGCCTGCGACCCGCATGTGTCGCAGAGCGCGCACGCCGATCTGCGAACAGACCTCCGGACCATGATCGCGGAGTGCGATTTCGTCTCAGTGCACTGCGTGCTCACGCCCGAGACGCGGCATCTGATCGGAGAGGGGGCGCTGTGCTGCATGAAGCCGACGGCGTTCCTGGTCAATGTGTCGCGGGGAGCGATCGTGGACGAGATGGCGCTGCTGCGCGCGTTGCAGGAAAGGCGCATCGCGGGCGCAGCGCTCGATGTCTTCTCGAGCGAGCCGCTCGCGCGCTCCGGGCATCCCCTGAGCCCGCTCTACGCCATGGACAACGTGATCCTCTCGCCGCACCTCGGCTTCTACAGCTACGAGGCGATGGCGCGCCTGGAAGCGGAGACGCTCGAGCGCTGCCGCGAAGTCCTGGACGGCCGGCCGGTCACCGTCAAGTCGACGGATCCACGACTCTGCGCCCAGACCCGGGGGGTTCGCTTCGTCGGCTGAAATAGTCCATCGCGACTAGCGCCGCTTCGAACGTGAATTCCTGGCAGTTGAGAACTGCTTCAAAAGACAACTGCCTGAACTCCGAAACTTCTCCGTCCTGGTTCCGCGGCTCGAAGTCGTCGGGCAGCGCGAGGTCGTAGACGTAGATCACCTCCGACTGCACGCCCTCGGGCACCTCGCGCAGGATGCGCACGGTACCGCCGCGCGTCGCGCTGCGTGCCAGCTCGGCGCCGATACCGGCTTCCTCCCACGCTTCTTTCACCAGCACTTCCTCGACCGAAAGTCCCGCCGTCAAGCCGCCGCCGACCAGGTTGTCGAGCATGCCCGGGTCGATCGGCTTCTCCGTGCTGCGCCTCGCGACCCACATGTTTTTATTATCGAAGGAAATTCCATTGACGTGCACGGCGTAGGTGGTGAGCCCGAAGGGCCGCGCGGCGGCGCGCTCGATCTCGAAGAGCTCCGAAATGCGGTAGCGCTCGCTGCGCCAGCCCCGGATGAAGCCTTCCTGTGCCAGCTGCTCGACGACCGGCGCCAGCGCGTCCTTTTGCAACAGGGTGACCGCATCGGGGTTCGCGTCGAACACCGCCGGCCAGGCGGCGAGGCGCGCCGCGAGCTCCGGCCGCAGCCAGCCTACCTGCCGGCCGCCGGCCACGAAGCGCACGTAGCGAGAAGGATGGAAATCCATCAAAAACGGCGCAGCGCCAGGGCGCAGAGTAAGGCAGTCATGCCCCCGAGCCCGAGCGTCGCGAAGCCCAGTCCCCACGAAACAGCCGGGCCTGCACAGTGCTTCCGGAGGAACGTAAGTGCCCCCGTCAGATCATGCCTTGTTCTTCGCGCGCGCCGCGGCGCAGCGCGGCGAGTCGCCGCAGAATGGCGTCGTTTAGCGGCGCACACGCTTCGCGCGCGAGCCGCGCCTCCCACACCAGCGTGGGGAACAGGCTGTGGACCGTAGACTCCACGCGGCCATGCTAATCCCGTTTTGCTGCAGAATTCCGCCGGTGAGCACGCCGTCCATCACGGTCGCACCCGCCGGCGCCCGCCGCTGGCGAGTCGAAGTGCGCGCGGGCTCGACGAGCTCGCACGAAGTCACGATACCCGAGGGCTATCTCGAGAAGCTCGGGCTCGCCGCGGTGGCGCCCGAGCGCGTCATCGAGGAGAGCTTCCGGTTTCTGCTCGAGCGCGAGCCGAACACGTCGATCCTGGCGAGCTTCGAGCTGCCCGTGATCGCGCGTTATTTTCCGGAGTACGAGAAGGAGATCGGCGCAAGGCTCACATGAGCGCGCTGATCCGATCCTTGAGCGCCGTCACACTCGCCACGCACGACATGGCGCGCGCCGTCGCGTTCTACCAGGCGCTCGGATTCGTCCTGCGCTACGGCGACGCCCGCTTCTCGAGCTTCGTGGCGGGCGCGTCGTATCTCAACCTCATTGCAGCGGAACGTGAGCAGCGCTGGTCATGGTGGGGCCGCGTGATCTTCCACGTCGACGACGTCGACGCGATGTACCGCCGCGCGCTGCAGGCCGGGCTCGCACCGCACGCGGCGCCCGCGGACGCGCCGTGGGGCGAGCGCTACTTCCACCTCACGGATCCGGACGGGCATGAGGTGAGCCTCGCCAAGCCGCTCGGCTGATCCGGCCTACGCGGCGGCGGTCTGCCGCGGCGCCTCGACCGTGCGGGTGGCGAAATCGGCGGGCGCGACGATCTCGAGCACCTCGAAATCCTCGGAGCATTCGATCTCGCGGTGCGCGATGCCGGGCGTCTGCAGGATCATGTCGCCCTTGCGGATCGTGTGCCGGCCCTGGCCCTCGTAGTCGAAGGTCGCCCAGCCGTTCAGCACATAGACGAACTGGAAGGTGCAGTCGTGCACGTGCCACTCCTGCACGCGGTCCTTGACCTTCTTGGCGTTGTGGCGGATGACGTGCGCGACGTAATCGCCCCGGGTGCCGTCCTTCACGCCGAGGTCGCGGTACTCGAAGATCTCGCGCAGTCCCGGCGTCCACTTGGCCTCGCTCGCCAGGTTGTGCACGAAGCCCCAGCGCTTGCCGCTCAAGGGTTTGCTCTGGCTCATCAGCGTCCTCCTTTGTGTTTGCTTCATTCGGGCGGCTTGCCTCCCGGCCATACGGGCACACCGGCGAGCTCGGGCCACGCGATCGGCGACTCGGACGCGCGCCGCGCCGCCTCAGGGGACAGTGCGTCGTCCCACTTCGCCGCAATGTAGCGCTTTCCGGTGACGGCGTCGGCGTCCCCCGTGCACAGCCACAGCATGGGCGGCGCCATCCTCGCCGGCGGGATCAGGTCCTCACGGCGTATTCCCGAGGCCGCCGGCACCATGGGGGTATCGGCCGGCCCGCCCGGCACCACGACGTTGACCGTGATCCCGGTACCGGCGAATTCACTCGCGTGCCCGGCCGACATCGCTTCCAGGGCCGCCTTGGCCGGGCCGTACGGGTGGAAGCGCCCGCGCAGCATCGTGAAGAAGCTCGTCGTGACGTTGATGATCCGGCCCCAGCCGCGCGCGCGCATCCCCGGAACCGCGGCGTGCGTGAGGTACCACGCGCCGGACAGGTTCACCGTGACCATTCGGTTCCAGAACTCCGGCGTGATCTCGTCGATGCGCACGAGATCGGTCATGCAAGTCTCGCGCAGTACCTGCATGCCCAGCGCGCCGTTGTTGATCAGGATGTCGAGCGCGCCGAAGCGCTTGGCCGTGTCCTTGACTGCCGCTTCGCAGGCCGCCGGGTCGGCGATGTCGAGGACCAGACTGGCGAACCGATCGCGATCGCGCAGGGATTGCTGCAGTTCCTCGAGGCCCTTCGCATCGATGTCCCCTGCGACCAGAGATGCGCCGGCCCGCAGGAACGCCTTCGCGAGCACGCGGCCGATGCCGCCCGCGGCTCCGGTCAGGAGGACAGAGCGACCCAGCAGGTTCGCGCGCATGGTGGAATGGCGGAGAGAGAGGGATTCGAACCCCCGGTACGCTTACGCGCACAACAGATTTCGAGTCGCGGGAGGCGAGAGCGGCCCAAACTCTCCAAATTCAGAAACGTAATGTAATCAAGCTCGCAGCGCTTGCCTTGTCTTCCGCTTCAAATGTCAAAAAGCGCAGTCCAATCTCACTTACGGCACAAATTCGGCACAGCGATTCTCGCGGATTAACAGCCGGTTTTCCGGCGCCTCTCAACGCAGCATAGCTGAAATACTTGTTCGCCACGATCAGCGCGGCCGCGGGAGCGGCTGCTTCGCCTGCGCTTTCGCCAGGTCGGCTATGAAAGCGGCGAAGGGCGCGATGTTTGCGAAGGAACTCGCCTGCTCGAGCGCGTCCATGTAGTCCTTGCGCCTCTCTACCGGAATTACCGTCCAAACATGGCCCGCGGGAACAAGCATCAAATTCATCAAGAATCTCGCGAGCCGGCCATTTCCGTCCATGTAGGGATGGATATGGACAAAAAGGAAATGACCGAGGACGGCGCGTACCTGGGGTTCGGTTTCTGCTTCGAGAAGCTCGAATAGAACAGGCATGCAATCCCGCACCGCCTCCTTCGACAGCGGAACGTGCAGCGCGCCGCGGATGAACACTTGATCGTTGCGGTATCCCGCGAGGCCGGAGGCCTTGAGGATTCCGGCCTGCACGCTTGGGGTGAACAGCGCCTGATACCAGCGGGCGACGGCGTTGCGGAACACAGTGCCCGCGTTTTCGCCCTTGAACACGCGTACGAGATCATCCTTGACAAGGTTATGGGTCTCGAAATAGCCGCGCGCCGCCATGGCATCGCGGGTCGCGCGATCCTTCTCGTCGTCATCTGGACTCCAATTTCCATCACGGATTTTCTCAATAAGGGTGGCGCTAACGCGGTAACCCTCTATGGAAAGCGAGTGATAGGCATCGGTCACATAGCGCGCCTCCACGTCCTTGAGAAGTACATCAATGTCCTTTGGCGCCCCTGGCGCGTGCGGGAATGCCGGGATTACTCGCTCCCTCATTTCTGCCCACATCAAGCGCAGCCGCTGCACGTAAGGCGACTCGGATCGCGCGCCGGGCAATAGAGCCGGGCGAGGTTTCTCGAAGGGATTTACTTCGCTTGCAGTATGGCCGGCGCCGCGCATAGCGCCTAAGATTTCATTGGCAAGCGCCTCTCGGCCAATAGCTCGGAAGCCACCGGCAAGGCGCCCAGCCACCGACGGATGCGGCCCATCGAGCAATATCCGCAGCAGATCTGAAGCATCCGGCAACGAACCAAGTGCAATCTGCGCCGCGATGGGATTCTGTGCGAAGAGCGTCGGGCTCGCAGCCACAAGTGCCGCCGGCAGTTCCACGAGGCGAAGCCCCCCGCAATCCTGCACGGGCGAAGAAGGCAGTAACTTCACAGCCTTGTAAATGAAAAGCGAGCAACCGTGGAGCAGCTGCACAGTCTGGTTGGTGCCCTCAATTGCCCAGATTTGAGTCTGCTTCGGAATGGTCCTCTCGCCGGACCGCAGTGAGACTGATTGCTCCGCATTGACGTGCCAGCGATCGCCGAATCGCTCTTGCGCGTAGTCGGCAATGAACTCGCGCATGCTGGCGTACCAAGGGGTGCTGTCGCCATCTGCCTCGTCTGGACGGCGGGGGATGTACCAGCCGCGGATGACCTCCTTGAGGAAGCCAGCACGCAGCAGAGCCTCACGGTCCGTCCGTGAAAGCTTCGGTCCAGCGATGGCCTGGAGTCCGCCGTGTTGGAGGCCCTTCAGAGCATCCAGGGCAGAAGCAAGTTTTACGTTGGGCTTGGGCACAAGAGTTAGATGTTTACGGTTACAAGAGTTTATTGCATATCATCACAAGAGTCTAGTGTTTATGGATACAAGAGTTATATGTTTATGTAAAGATAACCAATGAGTTAACATCGAGAAAGGTCTGTCGTGGCGACCCCGTCACGCGAGGGGAAGCGGAAAGACCAGGCGAAGGCGCGCAGGGCAATCGGCTTACCGCTCAACGATGACGCGGTCGCGGTGATTCGCAAGCAGCTCGGGAAGCACCTGCGGTGCGTTTTCGTCGGCCCGGATGGCGGCCAGATCGATTCCTGGCACTGCTACGGGGCTCAGCAGGAGTGGAAGGCGGCGTGCGAGCGGACGGGCATTGAGAATTTCCGCTGGCACGATCTGCGCCACACCTGGGCGAGCTGGCACGTGCAGCTAGGCACGCCGCTCTACGTACTGAAGGAGCTGGGAGGTTGGGAAACGCTGGAAATGGTGAATCGCTATGCGCACCTCGCCCCCGAGCATCTGAAGGCACATGCAGCGCGCCTCAGCCTTACGGCACAAATTCGTCACAACAGCGATTCGGTGACGAGAAGCGATGCAGCCGCAAGTAGTTGAAAGTTGGCGGAGAGAGAGGGATTCGAACCCCCGGTACGCTTACGCGTACAACAGATTTCGAGTCTGCCGCAATCGACCACTCTGCCATCTCTCCGCGGCAGGGCGGATTTTATCAGGGCCGCGCCAGCTTCTCGACCCCGCCCATGTAAGCACGCAGCGCTGACGGCACGCTCACCGACCCGTCGGCGTTCTGGAAGTTCTCCAGAATCGCGACCAGCGTTCGGCCGACCGCGAGCCCCGAGCCGTTCAGCGTATGCACCGGCTCGGCCTTGCCTTTCTCGTTACGAAAACGCGCCTGCATGCGCCGCGCCTGGAACGCTTCGAAGTTCGAGCACGAGCTGATCTCGCGGTACGCGTTCTGCCCCGGCAGCCATACCTCGAGGTCGTAGGTCTTCGCGGCAGAAAATCCCGTGTCGCCGGCGCACAACGTCACCACGCGGTAGGGCAGCTCGAGTTTCTTCAGGATCACTTCCGCATGCGCGGTGAGCTCCTCGTGCCCCTCGTAGGACTGCGAAGGATGCACGATCTGCACCAGCTCTACCTTGTCGAACTGGTGGTTGCGAATCATGCCGCGCGTGTCCTTGCCCGCCGCCCCGGCCTCGGAGCGGAAGCACGGCGAGTGGCACACGTACTTCATCGGCAGCGCCTCGCCCGGCAGGATCTGCTCGCGCACGAAGTTCGTCACTGGGTACTCGGCGGTGGGAATGAGGTAGAGATCCCTCTCCTCGATCTTGAACAGGTCGCCCTTGAACTTGGCGAGGCTGGAGACGCCGTCGGCGCACTTTCCGCTCACCATGTATGGCGTGTACACCTCGGTGTAGCCGTGCTCCGTGGTATGCACGTCGAGCATGAATTGCGCGAGGGCGCGGTGCAGGCGCGCAAGCGCGCCCTTCATCACGGCGAAGCGCGCGCCGGCGAGCCTGGCGCCGGTCTCGAAATCCAGGCCAAGCGGCGTGCCCACGTCGACGTGGTCCCTCACTGGAAAATCGAACTTGCGCGGCGTGCCCCAACGGCGCACCTCGACGTTCTGCTCGACAGAAACGCCGACCGGCACGCTCTCGTGCGGGAGGTTGGGAATCAGGGAAACGAATTCGCGCAGCCGCTCCTGCAGCGTTTCGTTCTCCCGTTCCATCTGCTTGAGCTTCTCGCCCAGCTCGCCCGCCTGCGACATGAGCGCAGCGGCCTGCGCCTCGTCCTTCTTCGCCTTCGCCTGCCCGACCTGCTTGGAAAGCGCGTTGCGCTGCGCCTGCACCTGCTCGGTCGAGGTTTGGATCTTCTTGCGCGCATCCTCCAGCGCCTTGAACCCGGCGACGTCGAGCGTGAAGCCGCGCGTCGAGAGACGCCTCGCCGCGCCGTCGATGTCATTCCTCAGAAGTTGAATGTCGATCATTTCTTCTTCGCGCGCGCTTCAGCGTTCAACCGCCGCAGCTCCTCGAGCTTCTCCCGGATCCGCTGCTCCAGCCCGCGCCCGGTCGGCTGGTACCACTCGACCGCCGGCATGCCCTCGGGAAAGTAGTTCTCGCCCGCCGCGAACGCATCGGCCTCGTCGTGGGCGTAGCGGTAGTCCTTGCCGTAGCCCAGGTTCTTCATCAACTTGGTGGGCGCGTTGCGGATGTGCAGCGGCACCGGCCGCGTGCCGTCCTCCTGCACGAACGCGCGCGCGGCATTATAGGCGTTGTACACCGCGTTCGACTTGGCGGCGACGGCGAGGTAGAGCACCGCTTGCGCGAGCGCGAGCTCGCCCTCGGGCGAACCCAGGCGCTCGTAGGTTTCGGCGGCATCGAGCGCGAGCCGCAGCGCCCGTGGATCCGCCAAACCGACATCTTCAGTCGCCATGCGCACGATGCGCCGCGCGAGATACAGCGGATCGGCGCCGCCGTCGAGCATGCGCACCAGCCAGTAGAGCGAGGCATCGGGATCCGAGCCGCGCACCGCCTTGTGCAGCGCCGAGATCTGGTCGTAGAACTGCTCGCCGCCCTTGTCGAAGCGCCGCAGGTTCTTCGCCAGCGTCGCTTCCACGAACGCGGCGTCGATGGCGCCGCGCGGGCGCGCATTCTGCAGGATCTCCACCGCGTTCAGCAGGCGCCGCGCGTCGCCGTCGGCAAAGCCGACGAGACGCTCGCGCGCGCCGGCGTCGGCCGCGAGCCCGCTGCGATCGAGGAGCACGCCCAGGTCCTCGGCCGACAGCGGCTCGAGCACATAGACCGTGGCGCGCGACAGCAGCGCCGAGTTCACCTCGAAAGACGGGTTCTCGGTGGTGGCGCCGATGAAGGTGAACAGGCCCTTCTCCACGTACGGCAGGAACGCGTCCTGCTGCGCCTTGTTGAAGCGGTGCACCTCGTCGACGAACAGAATCGTCGAGCGGCCGCGCTCGGCGAGCGCGTTCTCGGCGCGGCTCACCGCGTCGCGGATGTCCTTCACGCCCGAGAACACCGCCGGGAGCGCGATGAACTCGGCGTCGAACGCCTGCGCCATGAGGCGCGCGAGCGTCGTCTTGCCGGTGCCGGGCGGTCCCCACAGGATCATCGAATGCGGCTTGCCGGACTCGAACGCGAGCCGCAGAGGCCGGCCCGGCCCGAGCAGGTGGCGCTGGCCGAGCACCTCGTCGATGGCGCGCGGGCGCAGGCGTTCGGCGAGTGGCGCCGCCGGCGCCGGCGCGCCGAACAGACCCTCACTGGCCGAGGACATCCGCGCCCTTGGGCGGCACGAAGCGGAAGTCGGCCGGCGCGAGCGGCGGGTTGCGCTCGAGCGCGCTGAAGCGCAGCACCGTGGTCTGCCCGAAGTGATCGTGCAGTTCCATCGCCTCGACGCCTTGCGCGCCCAGCCCCAGGCGGATGCGCTCGAAGCCCGCTTCCTTCTCGCGCGGCGTCGCCTCGAGCCATTCGAGGCCCCCGGCGCGCCCGCCATCCGCGAACTGGAAGGCGCGCTCCACGTCGGCCGCGCCGGCGAGCAGCGCCGCGGGCGTCGAGCCGAGCGCCTGCGCCATCCTGCGCACCGTCACCTGGTTGAGGTCCGGGTCGTGGATCCAGACGCGCTCGCCGTCGCCGACGATCAGCTGCTCGTAGGGCAGCGCCGTAGTCCAGCGAAAGCGCCCCGGGCGCAGGAACGAGAACGTCCCCTTCGATTCCTGCACCAGGCGCCGCTCGCGGTCGTAGACCTTCTGCTCGAACGTGGCGCGCGCGCTCTGCGTGCCGCGCAGGAATTCGCGGAAGCGCTCCATCGGGTCCGCTTGCGCGAGCGCGGGCGCGAGCGCGAGCGCCAGCAGGAGCACGCGCACCCTACTCCGCCTTCGCGGGCACCAGCACCTCGCGGTTGCCGTTGGACTGCATCGCCGACACCAGCCCCGCGCGCTCCATGTCCTCGATCAGGCGCGCGGCGCGGTTGTAGCCGATGCGCAGGTGGCGCTGCACGAGCGAGATCGACGGCCGGCGCGTGCGCAGCACGATCTCCACCGCCTGGTCGTAGAGCGCGTCCTTCTCGCTGCCCTCGCCGTTCGCGCCGTCGAAGGCGCCGCTCTCGCCGGCGCCGGGATCGAGCACGTGCTCGAGGTACTCGGGCGAGGCGAGCGACTTGAGGTGGTCCACCACCTTGTGCACCTCGTGATCGCCGACGAACGCGCCGTGCACGCGCTGCGCGAGGCCGGTGCCCGCCGGCAGGTAGAGCATGTCGCCCGCGCCGAGCAGCGCCTCCGCGCCCTGGTGGTCGAGGATGGTGCGCGAATCGACGCGGCTCGCCACCTGGAAAGCGATGCGCGTCGGGATATTGGCCTTGATCAGGCCGGTGATCACGTCCACCGACGGGCGCTGCGTGGCGACGATGAGATGGATGCCCGAGGCGCGCGCCTTCTGCGCGAGGCGCGCCACCAGCTCCTCGACCTTCTTGCCCACCACCATCATCAGGTCGGCGAGCTCGTCGATGACGACGACGATGTAGGGCAGCTGCGTGAGCGCCTGCGGCGCGCCCGAATCGAGCGTCGCCGGGTCTTCGAGCGGCTGCCCGGCTCTTTGCGCGTCGGCCACCTTGTGGTTGAAGCCGGAGAGGTTGCGCACGCCCACCCAGGACATGAGCTTGTAGCGCCGCTCCATCTCCGCCACGCACCACATGAGCGCGTTCGCCGCCTGCTTCATGTCGGTGACCACGGGCGCAAGCAGATGCGGAATATCCTGGTACACCGAGAGCTCGAGCATCTTCGGGTCGACGAGGATCAGGCGCACCTGCTTGGGCTCGGCCTTGTACAGCAACGACAGGATCATGGCGTTCAAGGCCACCGACTTGCCCGAGCCGGTGGTGCCCGCGACCAGCAGGTGCGGCATTTTCTGCAGGTCGACGACCACCGGGTTGCCGGCGATGTCCTTGCCGAGCGCGAGCGCGAGCGGCGAGTGCATGTCCGCGTACACCTCGGAGCCGAGGATCTCCGACAGGCGCACGGTCTGGCGGTGCGGATTCGGGATCTCGAGGCCCATGCACGACTTGCCGGGGATGGTCTCGACCACGCGGATCGACACCACCGACAGGGCGCGCGCCAGGTCCTTCACCAGGTTGACGATCTGGCTGCCTTTCACGCCGACGGCGGGCTCGATCTCGTAGCGCGTGATCACCGGGCCGGGATAGGCGGCCAGCACCTTCGCCGAGACGCCGAAGTCGGAGAGCTTCTTCTCGATCAGGCGCGAGGTGAATTCCAGCGACTCCGCGCTGAGCGGCTCGCCGTCGTGCCCGCCGTCGTCGAGCAGCTTCACCGGCGGCAGCGGCGTGTCGGGCAGGGACTCGAACAGCGGCGCCTGCTTTTCCTTGTGCACGCGCTCGGATTTGCGGATCTCCGGCGGCGGCGCGGCGATCACCAGGGGCGGGTGCTCCTCCTCGCGCTTGCGGTCGGCCTCGAGCATCAGCTCGCGCTCTTCGCGCGCGATGCTGCCGATCTTCCGGTCGGCGCGGCTGTCCCAGGCGTGCCGCGCGAAATCGGCGGCGCGCTCGAGCAGCGCGCCGGCGAGCTCCGCCACCGCCAGCCACGACACGCCGGTGAACAGGCTGAAGCCCACCGCCACGAGGGTGAGCAGCACCAGCGTGGCGCCGGTGAAGCCGAGCACGCTCGCGGCGGCGCCGCCGATGGCGTCGCCGAGGAGCCCCCCGGGCGCGAGCGGCAACTGGGCGCTGAGCGAGTGCAGGCGCAGCGCCTCGAGCGCGGCGCTGGCGAGCAGCAGCAGGGCGAAGCCGCCCAGCGCGATGGCGAGCGGGCGCCGGTCGACGAGCGTCGAGCGCCCGAGCGCGCGGTAGCCCCAGGCCACGCCCACCAGGCACAGCGCCACCCACCAGTACGCGGAGACCCCGAACAGGTACAGCAGCAGGTCGGCGAGCCAGGCGCCGGCGCGCCCGCCGGCGTTATGCGCCGCCGTGCCGCCGGCGCTGTGCGACCAGCCCGGGTCGGCGCGGTCGAACGTCAGGAAGATGAGCAGCAGGTAGCCGGCGAGCCCCGCCAGCACCAGCCAGCGGGCCTCGCGCAGCAGGTTGCCGAGCTTCGCGGGAAGGGGCGCTGCTGTGGTTTTCTGCGCTGCTGCCATCGCGGCCCATCGGGTCCGCCGATTCTACCGCACGCGCGCCCGGCTCACTCCGGCAGCACGATGTTGTCGCGCAGCAGGATGGTCGAGCCGCGCATCTCGATGAAGCCGCCGACCTGCAGGTCCTTCATCACGCGGCTCACCATCTCGCGCGAGGCGCCGATCATCTTCGCGATGTCCTGCTTGGGCAGGCGCTTGGTCACCATCTTCTGGCCGTCGACCGTCTCGGACATGTCGAGCAGCAGCCGCGCGACGCGCCCGTAGACGTCGAGCAGCGCGAGGCTGCCGATCTTGCGGTCGGCCTCGCGCAGCCGCCGCACCAGGCCGCGCATCACCGCCATCGCCATCTCGGCGTTTTCCGTCATGCACTTCTTGAAGTCGCGGCGCGTGATCGCCAGCAGCTCGCAGGGCTCGATCGCCACCACGCTCGCCGAGCGCGGGTTGTCGTCGATGAGACCCATCTCGCCGAAGAACTCGCCGGGGCCGAGGATGCTGAGGATGACTTCCTTGCCGTCGGCGTCGCTCATCATCACCTTGAGGCGGCCCGACAGGATGATGTACAGCGAATCCGTGGGGTCGCCCGCGGCCATGATGATCGAGCCGCGCGTCGTGCTGCGGCGCGTGACCACCGTGGCGAGCATGCGCAGCTGCTCCTCGGGCACGCTCGAGAAGAGCGGCACCGTGCGCAGGACTGCCGAGGAGATCGGGTGCGCCATGGGCGAGGGTCCTTTCGGCTATGGTAGCAAACTGGCCGCCCCTTGTTATCTATAATGCGGCCCCTATCTGGGCGTAGGCCCCATGACCACCCACCACCACCGACTCCTCATCCTCGGCTCCGGTCCCGCCGGCTACACGGCCGCGGTGTACGCGGCGCGCGCCAACCTGAAGCCGGTGCTCATCACCGGACTGGCGCAGGGCGGGCAGCTGATGACCACCACCGACGTGGACAACTGGCCCGCCGACGCGGCCGGCGTGCAGGGCCCGGAGCTGATGGAGCGCTTCCAGAAACACGCCGAGCGCTTCGAGACCGAAGTGGTGTTCGACCATATCCAGAGCGCGCAGCTCGGCGCGCGGCCGTTCGTGCTGCAGGGCGATGCCGGCACCTACACCTGCGACGCGCTCATCATCGCCACCGGCGCATCGGCGAAATATCTCGGCCTGCCCTCCGAGCAAAGCTACATGGGCAAGGGCGTGTCCGCCTGCGCCACCTGCGACGGCTTCTTCTACAAGGGCCAGGAGGTCGCCGTGATCGGCGGCGGCAACACCGCCGTGGAGGAGGCGCTGTACCTCGCCAACATCTGCAGCAAGGTGACGCTGGTGCACCGGCGCGACAAGTTCCGCGCCGAGAAGATCATGGTCGACAAGCTCATGCAGCGCGTGGCGGACGGCAAGATCGTGCTCGAGCTCGACGCGACGCTCGACGAGGTGCTGGGCGATGCGAGCGGCGTCACCGGTGCGCGCATCCGGCACTTGGGCAACGGCGCCACGAAGCAGCTGCCGGTGAAGGGCCTGTTCATCGCCATCGGCCACACGCCCAATACGCAGCTCTTCGATGGCCAGCTGGAGATGCAGAACGGCTACATCGTGGCGCGCACCGGGCGCGAGGGCGGCTTCACCGCCACCAGCGTGCCCGGCGTGTTCGCGGCGGGCGACGTGCAGGACCACGTTTACCGTCAAGCGGTGACCAGCGCCGCCACCGGCTGCATGGCGGCGCTCGACGCCGAGAAATTCCTCGACCAGCAGGCGGGCTGAGGCGCGCGGTGGCGGACGCCGACGACCTCGAGGCGCTGCGCCGCGCCCTCGCCGGCGTCAAGCCGCTGGCGCGCGCGCGGCGCGCGCCGGCGCAGCGCCCGGCGCCGGCGCCGGTCCCCGCGCAGACGCGCCGCGACGAGCGCGCCGCGCTCGCCGAGAGCCTGAGCGCGCCGCTCTCGGCGGAGGATGCGCTCGACTCAGGGGTCGAGCTCAGCTACCTGCGCGAGGGCATGTCGCGCCTGGTGCTGCGGCGCCTGCGCCGCGGTCACTGGGTGGTCCAGGACAGCCTCGATCTGCACGGCATGAACCGCTTGGAAGCGGCGCTGCAGGTGGCGCAGTTCGTGCGCGCCGCCGCGGTGAGGGGCTTGCGCTGCGTGCGCATCGTGCACGGCAAGGGCCTGGGCTCGCGCAACCGCGAGCCGGTGCTGAAGGGAAAGCTGCGCGCGTGGCTCGCGCCGCGCGACGAGGTGCTGGCTTTCTGCCAGGCGCCGGCGGCCGAAGGCGGCGCGGGCGCGTTGCTCGTGCTCCTGAAGGCGCGCTAGATCGCGGACTCGTTGGTCTCGCCGGTGCGGATGCGCATCACGTGCTCGACCGTGGTGACGAAGATCTTGCCGTCGCCGATCTTGCCGGTGCGCGCCGATTTCACGATCGCCTCGATCGCCGGCTCAAGCTGCTTTTCCGGCACCACCACCTCGATCTTCACCTTGGGCAGGAAGTCGACCACGTACTCGGCGCCGCGGTAAAGCTCGGTATGGCCCTTCTGGCGGCCGAAGCCCTTCACTTCCGTGACGGTGAGGCCGGTGACGCCGACCTCGGAAAGCGCCTCGCGCACCTCGTCCAGCTTGAACGGCTTCACGATGGCTTCGATCTTCTTCATGCTCATGCCTGATCCTCCCGGGATGCGGCCCCCATTATAGCGACAGGCCGCCCTCGTCGCGGTAGCGCGAGGTGATCGGGTAGCGCCAGTCCTTGCCGAAGCCGCGCAGGGTGATGCGCACGCCCGGCGGCGCCTGGCGGCGCTTGTACTCGCTCCTGCGGATCAGGCCGACGACGTGGCGCACGTCCGCCGGGGCGTATCCCAGGCCGACGATCTCCCGCGCCGAGCGATTCTGCTCCATGTACGCCTCGACGATGCCGTCCAGCACCTCGTAGGGCGGCAGGCTGTCCTGGTCGGTCTGGTTGGCGCGCAGTTCGGCCGAGGGCGCGCGCGTAATGATGTTCTCCGGAATCACGTCGGACAGCGTATTGCGGTAGCGCGCCAGGCGCCACACCAGCGTCTTAAACAGGTCCTTGATCACGGCGAAGCCGCCGGCCATGTCACCGTACAGGGTCGAATAGCCGACCGCCATTTCCGACTTGTTGCCGGTGGTGAGCACGATCGAGCCGAACTTGTTGGAAAGCGCCATGAGCAGCGTGCCGCGCACCCGCGCCTGCAGGTTCTCCTCGGCGAGGTCCTCGGGCCGGCCGGCGAACAGTGGCGCGAGGCTGGCGCGGAACGCATCGAACGCCGGGCCGATCGGGATCGTGTCGTAGCGCACGCCGACGCGCCGCGCCATCTCGGCGGCGTCCTCCAGGCTCATGCGCGCGGTGTACTGCGACGGCATCATGATCGCGTGCACGCGCTCGGCGCCGAGCGCGTCGCAGGCGAGCGCCAGCGTCAGCGCCGAATCCACGCCGCCCGACAGGCCGAGCACCGCGCCGGGAAAGCCGTTCTTGTCGACGTAATCGCGGGTGCCGAGCACCAGCGCCTGGTAGATCTCGGCTTCGAGCGGCAGCTCCGCCGCCACCTCCCCGGGCACGGGCACCGCGCCGTCGAACTCGAACAGCGCCAGCGCCTCCGCGAAGAACGGCGCCTGGCGCACCAGCTGCCCGCGCGCATCGAGCACGCACGAGGCGCCGTCGAAGACGAGCTCGTCCTGGCCGCCGACGAGGTTGACCGCCACCATCGGCATGCCCGTATCGCGGATCCAGTCGCGGAACACGCCGTGGCGCGTCGCCTGCTTCCTCTTGTGGTAGGGCGAGGCGTTGATCGTCAGCATGGCCTGCGCGCCCGCCGCCTGCGCCGCCGCCGGCACCCGCCCGAACCATACGTCCTCGCAGATGGCGAGGCCGAAGCGCGCCCCCTTCAGCTCGACGAGGCACGGCTCGCTGCCGGCATCGAAGGTGCGCTTCTCGTCGAACACGTCGTAATTGGGCAGCTCGCGCTTTCGCGCCACCGCGGCGACGCGCCCGTCGCGGATCAGCGCCGCGGCGTTGTAGCGCGCGCCGCCTGCCGCGAGCTCCGGAAAGCCGACCACCAGGGCGATGCCGCGCACGCGGCTCGCCAGCGCCTCGAGCTCGCGGCGGCAGTCGGCGAGGAACCCCTCGCGCAGCACCAGGTCTTCCGGCGGATAGCCGCACAGCGACAGCTCGGGCGTCAGCACCAGGTCGGCGCCCGCGGCGCGCGCGCGCTCCGTGGTTTCCAGGATGCGCGCGGCGTTGGCGGAAAGGTCGCCGACGACGCAGTTGATCTGCGCCGCGGCGATCAGGATGCGTTCGGACATCGCGGGGATTCTATAATGGGCGCATGGCCACGACCGGTTCGCTGCGCGCGCGGCTGTGGTTCGGCGCCGGCCGGGTGCTGACGCGCGCCCGGCGCCCGGCGCGCGCGCTCGCCGCGTTCCGCGGTGCCGTCGCCGCCGACCCGCGGCACGCGCCGGCGTGGAGCGGCATCGGCTTCCTGCTCGCGGCGCGCGGCGAGTGCGAACAGGCGATCGCGGCGTTCGAGCGCGTGCTGGCGCTCGAGCCGCAGGATGCGCGCTCGCACTTCAACGTCGCCTACCTGCTGCAGCGCCTCGGCCGGCACGAGGCGGCCATCGCGCGCTTCGAGCGGACGCTCGCCCTCGATCCGGGCATCGACCGCGCCCGCAAGGGCCTGGACGCCTCGCGCGCCGCGCTCGAGAAGTAGCCCGCGTTGGAACGACTGCGCGTCGCCGATTCGCTCGCCGCGGTGCCCGCGGCGCAGTGGAACGCGCTTGCCGGCGCCAACCCGTTCCTGCGCCACGAGTTCCTCGGCGCGCTCGCGGACAGCGGCTGCGCCAGCGCGAGAACCGGCTGGCAGCCGCAGTTCCTGCTGCTCGAGCGCGACGGCGTCCTGGCGGGCGCGGCTCCGCTGTACGTGAAGTCGCATTCGCGCGGCGAGTACGTGTTCGACTGGGCCTGGGCGGACGCCTACGCGCAGCACGGGCTCGAGTACTACCCGAAGCTGGTGTGCGCAGTGCCGTTCACGCCGGTGAGCGGGCCGCGCCTGCTCGCCGCCGACGCGCGCGCGCGCGGCGCGCTCGCCGCGGCCGCGCTCGCCGCGGCGCGCGATTTTTCCTCGCTGCACGTGCTGTTCGCCCCGGAGCACGAGGCGCGCGAGCTGCAGGCGGCGGGCATGCTGCTCAGGCGCACGGTGCAGTTCCACTGGCGCAATGCGGGCTACGCCGACTTCGAAGCGTTCCTGGCGCGCCTGTCCCACCGGCGGCGCAAGATGATCCGCCAGGAGCGCCGCCGCGTGCAGGAGGCGGGCGTGCAGCTGCGCTGGCTGCGCGGCGCGCAGATCGGCGAGCGCGACTGGGCGTTTTTCCACCGCTGCTACGCCAACACCTACGCCCAGCACGGGATGCCGCCGTACCTCAACCTGGAGTTCTTTCTGCGCGTCGGCGCGGCGCTGCCCGGGCATTTCCTGATGGTGCTCGCCGAGCGCCGCGGCGCGCCGCTGGCGGCGGCGCTCGACGTGGTCGCGGGCGACACGCTCTACGGGCGCTACTGGGGCGCGCTGGAGCACGTGCCGCTCCTGCATTTCGAGGCCTGCTACTACCAGGCGATCGAGTACGCCATCCGCCACGGCCTCGCGCGCTTCGAGGGCGGCGCGCAGGGCGAGCACAAGCTGTTCAGGGGGCTCCTGCCCGCGCAGTCGCTCTCGGCGCACTGGCTGGCGCACCCGCGCTTCGCGCGCGCCGTCGAGGACTACCTCGAGCGCGAGGCGCTCGGCATCGCGCGCTACGTGAACGAGCTGAACGAGCACACGCCCTTCAAAGTATGATTCCCGGCAAAGGAGGAGCCATGAGACTGAAGGACAAGGTGGCGCTGGTGACGGGGGGCGGGTCGGGATTCGGCGCCGGCATCGCGCGGCGCTTCGCCGAGGAAGGCGCCAGGCTGGTCGTCAACGACATCGACGCCGAGGGCGGCGCGCGCATCGCGAAGCAGGTGGGCGGCGAGTTCGTCCAGGCCGATGTGGCGAAAGGCGCGGACTGGGCGAAGCTGGTGCAAGCCGCCACCTCGAAGTTCGGCCGGCTCGACATCGTGGTCAACAACGCCGGCTGGACGCACCGGCGCAAGCCCTACCTCGAGGTCACCGAGGCCGAGTTCGACAAGGTGTACGCCATCAACGTGAAGAGCATCTACCTGTCGGCGCTGCACGCCCTGCCGGTGATGAGGAAGCAAGGCGGCGGCTGCTTCGTCAACATCGCTTCCACCGCCGGCCTGCGCCCGCGCCCGGGGCTCACGGTGTACAACAGCTCGAAGGGCGCAGTGATCCTGATGTCGAAGTCGATGGCCGCCGAGTTCGGCCCCGACAAGGTGCGCGTGAACTGCGTGAACCCGGTGTTCAGCCCCGAGACCGCGCTGTCCGCGGACTTCGCCGGCGGCGCGGTCACCGAGGAGGCGAAAAAGGCTTTCCTGGCGACGATACCGCTGGGCCGCTTTTCCACGCCGCTCGACGTGGGGAACGCCTGCCTGTATCTCGCCTCGGACGAGGCGTCGATGATTTCGGGAAGCTGTATCGAGGTGGACGGCGCGCGCTGCGTGTAAGAACCACGACGCGCTGCAGCGCAGATACAGCCTGCGCAGCAGCGCCTTACTTTCAGAAAACGCGCTAGGCCCTTTTCACGCCGCCCAAAAGGGCGGCCACCTGGCGCGGGCGCCGCCCGGACTGCTGCGACTCCTGCGACTGCGGCGCCTGCGCCGCTTCAGGCGCGGGCGCTTTCGCTTCGTAAGGCCGCGAGAAGATCGGGTCGCCGATCGGACGCGGCGCCTTCTGCGGTTGCGCCTGCGGCCGCGGCGCTTCGCTGCGGCGCGGCCCGCGGCGAGCCTCGCGGCTGACGAGCGTCGCCACCGTGCCACCGTCGGGCTGGAAGCCCGGCACCAGCGTGCGCTCGATCTTTCTCTTGATCAGGCGCTCGATCGCGGCGAGGGCTTCGAGGTCCGGAGGCGCGACCAGCGAGATCGCCTCGCCCCCCAGGCCGGCGCGGCCGGTGCGGCCGATGCGGTGCACGTAGTCCTCGGGCGAGTGCGGGATGTCGAAATTGATCACCTGCGGCAGACCCTCGATGTCGAGGCCCCTCGAGGCGACGTCGGTCGCCACCAGCACCGCCGTCTTGCCAGCCTTGAAGTTCTCCAGCGCCACCAGGCGCTCGGCCTGCGACTTGTCGCCGTGGATGGCGTCGGCATGGATGCGGTCCTTGCGCAGCTGGTGTGCAAGCCGGTTGGCGCCGATGCGCGTGCCGCAGAAGACAAGCACCTGCGTCAGGCCGCGCGTCTGGATGAGGTAGGACAGCAGCTCGCGCTTCTTCTCGCGCGCCACCGGGTGCACCACGTGCGTCACCAGCTCCGCCGGGGCGTTGCGCGCCGCCACCTGCACTTCGGCGGGGTTGCGCAGCAGGGACTTCACCAGGCTGCGGATCTCGTCCGGGAAAGTCGCCGAAAACAGCAGGTTCTGCCGCACCGGCGGCAGCAGCGCGATGATGCGGCGGATGTCGGGCAGGAACCCCATGTCGAGCATGCGATCGGCCTCGTCCAGGGTCAGGATGCCGACCTGGTTGAGCATCACGGTCTTGCTCTGCACGTGATCGAGCAGCCGCCCCGGCGTCGCCACCAGCACCTCGACGCCGCGGCGCAGCTCGCGGATCTGCGCGTCCATGTCGGCGCCGCCGTAGACGACGGTGCTCCGCAGCGGCAGGTGCTTGCCGTAGTCGCGGAAGCTCTGCTCGACCTGGATCGCAAGCTCGCGCGTCGGCGTGAGCACCAGCGCGCGCACCGGGTGGCGCGCGGGCGAGGCGCTCGAACTCGCGAGCGGCGCGAGCCGCTGCAGGATCGGCAGCGCGAACGCCGCGGTCTTGCCGGTGCCGGTCTGCGCGCCCGCCATCAGATCGCGGCCCGCGAGCACCAGCGGAATGGCCTGCTCCTGCACCGGCGTGGGCTGCTCGTAACCCTGATCGCGCACCGCCTGCAGGAGGGGTGCGAGGAGTCCGAGCTGATCGAAGGAAGTCACTGCCAAGGCCGCGAATTATACTCCGTTCCCCGCATGATTCTCCTGCGCAATCTGGCCCTGGCCCGCGGGCCGCACTCGTTGTTCTCCGGCGTCTCGCTCACGCTGGAGCGCGGCTGGCGCGTCGGACTGGTGGGCGCGAACGGCAGCGGTAAGACGAGCCTGCTCGCGCTGCTCGCGGGCGAGCTCGCGCCCGATGCCGGCGACTGCGAGATCCAGCCCGGTACGCGCCTCGCGCGCGTCGAGCAGGAGGCGCCGGCGCTGGAACGCCCGGTGCTCGACTACCTGCTCGACGCGGACGCCGCGCTGCGCGCGGCCGAACGCGAGATCGCCGATGCCGAAGCGCACGGCGACGGCGAGGCGATCGCGCACGCGCACGAGCGCCACGCGCGCGCCGGCGGCTACACGGCGCGCGCGCGCGCCCAGACGCTGCTCGCCGGCCTGGGCTTTGCGCCGGGCGACGCGGCGCGCGCGGTACGCGAATTCTCCGGCGGCTTCCGCATGCGCCTGAACCTCGCGCGCGCGCTCGTCGTGCCCTCGGACCTCCTGCTCCTCGACGAGCCGACCAACCACCTCGACCTCGACACCATCCTGTGGCTGGAAGGCTGGCTGCGCGCCTACGCGGGCACGCTGATCGTGGTGTCGCACGACCGCGACTTCCTCGACCGCGTTTGCGACCACTCGCTCGCCATCCTGCCCGCCGAGGGCGGCGCCGGCCTGGTGCGGCTCTACGACGGCGCTTATTCGCGCTTCGAGCAGGCGCGCGCGCTCGAGCTGGAGCAGCAGTCCGCGGCGGCGGCGCGCCAGGACCGCGAGATCCGCCGCATCACCGCGTTCGTCGAACGCTTCCGCGCCAAGGCCACCAAGGCGCGCCAGGCGCAGAGCCGGCTGAAGCGCCTGGAGCGCATGGCGCGCGTCGCGCCGGTGATCGCTGCAGACGCCTATCGCTTCGAGTTCGAGGAGCCCGAGCGCCAGCCCGAGCGCATCCTGGCGCTGCACGCGCTCGACGCGGGCTACGCCGGGCGCACGGTCCTCGCCGGCGTGGAGCTCGCGCTCACCAGCGCCGACCGCGTCGCCGTGATCGGGGCCAACGGCAACGGCAAGACCACGCTCATGCGCCTGCTCGCCGGCGAGCTCGCGCCACTCGCGGGCGAGCGCATCGCGGCGCGCGATATCGTCGTCGGCTACTTCGCGCAGCACCAGGTCGAGCTGCTGCGCGCCGACGAAACACCGCTGGGAATGATGACCCGCCTGTACCGCGGGCAGCGCGAGCAGGCGCTGCGCGATTTCCTCGGCCGCTTCGGCTTCTCGGGCGAGCGCGCCGAGCGGCCGATCGGGCCGCTGTCGGGCGGCGAGAAATCGCGCCTGGCGCTCGCCGCGCTGGTGAAGCGCCGGCCCAACCTGCTGCTCCTGGACGAGCCGACCAACCACCTGGACCTTGAAATGCGGCGGTCCCTCGCCATGGCGCTGCAGAGCTACAGCGGCGCACTGGTCATCGTGTCGCACGACCGCAGCCTGCTCGCTGCATGCGCCGACCGCATCCTGGTGGTCGCGGACGGCCGCGTGCGCGAGTTCGACGGCGACCTCGACGACTACCGGCAGCTGAAGCTGAAGGAAGGCCGCGTGCGCGATGGCGATGCGCGCGTCTCCCGCAAGGACGAGCGGCGCGCGGCCGCCGCTTCGCGCACCGGCCTCAGGCAGCGATTCAAACCGCTGGAAAGACAGCTCGCCGCCATCGAGGCGCGCCTCGCGCAGTTGTCGCGCGAGATCGGCGAAATCCGCGAGGCGCTGGCCGATCCGGCGCTCTACGAGAGGCAGGACAAGGACCGCGTCGCCGAGCTCGGCCGCGCGCAAGCGCGCCTCGCCGAGGCCCTGGCAAGCGCCGAGGAGGACTGGCTGCACGCCTCGGCGCGCCTCGAAGCCTTGCGCGACGACGCTAATTGATGGTGCGCCGCGCGCGCTCGTCGGCGGCCGGCGCCGCATCGCTGCCCGGCAGCTTCAGCTCCATGTCCCAGCCGCTTTTCTTCACCGCCGCCTGCAGCAGCCGGCATACCGAGTGCAGCAGCACCGCGTCGAGGGTCAGCGTCACGCCCTGTCCCTCGGCCGGGTGCATGGCCAGCACCGGCTGGCCCTTGCGGTCGTGCCCGGTCTGGATGCGCCCGAGCAGCAGCGGCGCTTCGCCCAGCGGCATGTTGCGCGACTTGCCTTCGTAGGCCTTGCTGAAGTCGGCCTTCTGCA
>JBBDXL010000178.1:0-13043 GCA_040902335.1 Burkholderiales bacterium | reverse complement strand
CTCGTCGATGCGGTTGACGAACTCGGGCCGGAACTGGTTCTTCACCTCGGCCATCACCGCCAGCTTGACCACGGCGTAGTCGCTCCCGGCCATCTGCTGGATCATCTGCGAGCCGAGGTTCGAGGTCATGACCAGCACCGTGTTCTTGAAGTCCACGGTCCTGCCCTGGCCGTCGGTGAGCCGGCCCTCGTCCAGCACCTGCAACAGCGCGTTGAAGACGTCGGGGTGCGCCTTCTCGATTTCGTCGAACAGGATCACGGCGTAGGGCTTCCTCCTCACCTGCTCGGTGAGCTGGCCGCCCTCGTCGTAGCCGACGTACCCGGGCGGCGCGCCGATCAGGCGCGAAACGGAGTGCTTCTCCATGTACTCCGACATGTCGATGCGGATGAGGTGCTCTTCCGAGTCGAAGAGGAAATTCGCGAGCGCCTTGCACAGCTCCGTCTTGCCGACGCCCGTGGGGCCGAGGAAGAGGAACGAGCCGTAGGGCCGGTTCGGGTCCGAAAGGCCCGAGCGCGAACGGCGGATGGCGTCCGAGACGAGGCGCACGGCCTCATCCTGGCCGACCACGCGCTCGTGCAGCTTCGCTTCCATCTTGATGAGCTTCTCGCGCTCGCCTTGCATCATCTTGGAGACGGGAATACCCGTGGCGCGCGACACCACCTCGGCGATCTCTTCCGCGCCCACCTGCGTGCGCACGAGGCGCGTCTTCGCCGCCTTGGCGTCGGCCTTCTCGGCGCTCTTCAGTTGCGCCTCGAGCTGGGGGAGCTTGCCGTACTGCAGCTCGGCGAGCTTGTCGTACTGCCCCTTTCGCTGCAGCTCGGCCATCTGCTGGCGCACGCGTTCGATCTCTTCCTTGATGTGCTGCACGCCCTGCACCTGCGCCTTTTCCGCCTTCCAGATTTCCTCGAGGTCGGAGTAGTCCTTCTCCAGGCGCTTGATCTCGTCCTGGATCAGGCCGAGGCGCTTCTTCGAGGCCTCGTCCTTTTCCTTCTTCACCGCCTCGCGCTCGATCCTGAGCTGGATCAGGCGCCGCTCGAGGCGATCCATGGACTCGGGCTTGGAGTCGATTTCCATCTTGATGCGCGAGGCGGCCTCGTCGATCAGGTCGATCGCCTTGTCGGGGAGGAACCGGTCGGTGATGTAGCGATGGCTCAACTCGGCCGCGGCGACGATCGCCGGGTCGGTGATCTCGACGCCGTGGTGCACCTCGTACTTCTCCTGCAGGCCGCGCAGGATGGCGATGGTCGCCTCGACCGAGGGCTCGCCCACCAGCACCTTCTGGAAGCGGCGCTCGAGCGCGGCGTCCTTCTCCACGTACTTGCGGTATTCGTTCAGCGTCGTCGCGCCGATGCAGTGCAATTCGCCGCGCGCGAGCGCGGGCTTGAGCATGTTGCCGGCGTCGATCGCGCCTTCGGCCTTGCCCGCGCCGACCATGGTGTGCAGCTCGTCGATGAAGACGATGGTGTTGCCCTCGTCCTTGGCGAGGTCCTTGAGCACGGACTTGAGCCGCTCCTCGAACTCGCCGCGGTACTTCGCGCCCGCGAGCAGCGAGGCCATGTCGAGCACCAGCACGCGCTTGTTCTTCAGGCTCTCGGGCACTTCGCCGTTGATGATCCTCTGCGCCAGCCCTTCGACGATGGCGGTCTTACCCACGCCCGGCTCGCCGATCAGCACCGGGTTGTTCTTCGTGCGCCGTTGCAGGATCTGGATGCAGCGCCGGATCTCGTCGTCGCGCCCGATCACCGGGTCGAGCTTGCCCTGGCGCGCGCGCTCGGTGAGATCGAGCGTGTATTTCTCAAGGGCCTTGCGCTGCGACTCGTCCGCCTGTCCGGAGACGCTCGCCCCGCCGCGCACGTCCTCGATCGCCTTCTCCAGCGCCGCTTTCGTCGCCCCGGCTTGCTTCAGCATCCGGCCGACCTCGCCTTTGTCGGCGGCGGCGGCGAGGAGGAACAGCTCCGAGGCGATGTACTGGTCGCCGCGCTTCTGCGCCTCCTTGTCGGTGACGTTGAGGAGCGCCGCGAGCTCGCGCGAGATGTTCACCTCGCCCGCCGTGCCTTCGACCTTGGCGATGCGGCCGAGGGACTCGGCCAGCGCCTTCTTCAGCGCCCCGGGGTTGCCCCCGGCCTTGGCGATGATCGAGGTGGCGCCGCCGTCCTCCTGCTCGAGGAGCGCCGCCAGCAGGTGCTGGGGCTCGATGTACGGGTGGTCGCGCCCCACAGCGAGGCTCTGGGCCTCGGCCAGGGCTTCCTGCAGCCGGGTGGTGAATTTGTCGATGCGCATGCAGGGGATTTGGGGGCTGTCCGCATGGATTCAAGCGCCGGGCGACGCCAGGTCGCCGCCCTCATGCCCGGCCGGAGACGCCGAACAGCAGGACGAGGGCAATCAAGGAGAACGCGGCGCCCGCGATGAACGTGGCCGACGGTCCGAGCAGGTCCCACAGCAGGCCGGCAAGAACGCTCGCCACGAGCATGGCGAGGCCGCAGGCGAAGTTGAAGACACCGAAAGCAGTGCCTCGCAGATGCGTGGGCGCCACGCCAGCGATCATTGCGGCGAACACGCCTTGCGTCAGCCCCATGTGCAATCCCCATGCCGCAACGCCGAACGCGACTGCCGTCAGGTCCTGCGCGAGAGCGAGGATTGCGTCGGCGGCGACCAGCGCGACCAGGCCCATGCCGAGCAACGCGCGGCCGTTCATGCGATCGGCGAGCTTCCCGGCGGGGTAGGCGCACGCCGCGAATACGACGTTCATGAGCACGAAGACCAGCGGGGCCAGCGCGTCGGGCAGCCCCCGCTCCTGGGCGCGCAGCACGAGAAAGGCCTCGCTGAAGCGCGCCAGGGTGAACACGCCACCGGCGATCACCACCAGCCAATAGGAGCGAGGCAGGTTGCCCAGCGAACGCCATTCAATCGGTACGGGCGTTATGCGACTTGCGGCGCCGCTGCCGCGCTCCTCGACGCCGAACACCAGCAGCAGCACGGCGATCGCCGCGGGAATCGCCGCGAACCAGAACACGGTCCGGAAATCGCCGGCGAACAGCAGCATCAATCCGATGGCGAGCAGCGGCCCGAGAAATGCGCCCACCGTATCCAGCGACTGGCGCAAGCCGAACGCCGCGCCGCGCATTTCCGGCGGCGCCAGATCCGCCACCATCGCGTCGCGGGGCGCGCCGCGAATGCCTTTGCCGATCCGGTCCGTGAATCTGGCGACCAGAACCCCGTTCACGGTGCTCGCCAGGGCGAACAGCGGCTTGGACAAGGCACCGAGCCCGTAGCCGATCACCGCCAGCGTCTTGCGCCTGCCGACGTAGTCGCTGATGGCGCCGGAGAACACCTTGACGATCAGGGCGGTCGATTCCGCGACGCCCTCGACCAGCCCGACCGCAAGCGCCGAAGCGCCGAGGCTCGAGACCATGAACACCGGCAGCAGGCTGTGGATCATCTCGGAGGAGACGTCCATGAACAGGCTGACGAAGCCGAGGATCCAGATGCCGCGCGGCAGGCGGGCCGGCCCAGCCACGCTATCGCACCACCAGCACCGTCCGTCCGGCGTACTGCACCACCTGCTTCGACACCGAACCGAGCAGCAGGCGGGCGAACTGCGAGCGGCCGCGGTCGCCGACCACGATCAGATCGACCTCGTGCAAGTCCGCCTGATGCATGATCTGCTCGGCGGGATGGCCCACCGACACCTCGTAATGCGCCTTCACGCCCGCTTTCGACGTCTCGGCGCGCAGCTCCGCGAGCAGGGCGCGGTGGTGCCGGCGCGAGTTCTCGATCACCGCTTCGGTCTCGACGTCGTCGCCGATCTCCGGCGGGCGCGCGACCGACAGCACGAAGAGCTCGGCCGCGTCGCGCCGGGCGAGCTCGAGCGCGGCGTCGAAGGCCTTGCGGCCCGCCGCCGAGCCGTCGTAGCCGACCAGTATCCTGCGGTAGACCATCAGCCTTCCTTGCGCGCTGCGGGCACGGGCGCCGCCGGCTCGAGCTCGTCCGCCGCCGGCAGCAGGTGGCGCGGCAGGAACCAGGCGTTGGCGATCAGGGTCGGCACGACCGCGCTCGCGACCACCGCCGCCACCAAGGCCGAATACTGCGCCTGGTCGACCACGCCGTGCGACAGGCCGAAGAGCGAAGAGATGGTGCCGAAGGTCAGCCCCGTAGACATCATCAGCGTCGTGTACATGCCGACCTGGTGCGAGGAGCCGAAGGACCGCGTGACCGGGTAGACGCCGGCGCTCTTCGACGCGAGCTTGAGCGCGAGCATCGCCAGGAACGCCGCCGGCGCCGCCACCAGCACCGGGAGCGAGACGAACGAGCCCGCGCGCAGGAAGTAGAACGGCGTCAGCAAGCCGAAGGTCAGCGTGCGCAGGCGCCGGATGAAGCCATGGTCCCTGCCCACCGTTCCCGCGAGCATCATGCCGATCACATAGGCGGGCAGGACCGCTTCGCTGTCGGCCCAGCCGGCGAGCGCACCCAGGCCGAGCAGCACGAGCAGCACGAACTTCGTTTCGATCTCCGCTGGCCGGCCGCCGTAGCGCCGGAAGAAGCGCGGCGCGAGCCAGGGCAGGGCGAGCGCGGCGAGCGCCAGCCCGCCCACGAAGGCGACTGTCTTCAAGGTGAATGGTGCGAAGATCAAGCCCAGGCCCACGACCGTGCCGAGATCGGTGATGAAGCAGGCCGCGAGCACCATCTTGCCGTAGTCGGTGCGGTTGAAGCCGAATTCGAGCATCACCGCGTACACCACGGCGACCGAAGTGGTGGACATGGCGATGCCGGCGAGCAGGCTCGCCTGCGCGCTCCAGCCGAGCAGCCAGTAGGCGCCTGCCGCGCAGCCGATGAACGGCGTGAAGAAACTGATCAGGCCGATCGCGGTCGCTTCCTTCCACTGGCGGCGAAAGGCGTCCGGGTCGAGCTCCGCGCCGGCGAGGAAAGTGAGCACGATCGCGCCGGCGCCGGCCATGAACCGGATCCAGGATTCGTCGACGCCGAGCAGCGCAGTCCCCAGGATCGCGCCGGCGATCGTCCCGACCACGATCTCCGAGAGCGCGTTCGCGATGCGCAGCCGGATGGCGAGCAGCGCGGCCGCCAGCGCCAGGCCGATCCACAGCGCCGCGAGGGCGTAGATGTCCGTCATGCCAGCACCTCCAACGTTCTTGTTCCGCCTGGATGCGTCGGAGGAGGAGAAGCAACGCCTACGGGCCCGCCCTGCTCCGGCACGTCACGTAGGCATCATCAGCCTTGCGGCGGTTGGGGAGGAATGCCATCTCCCTTGCGCGGTTAGTCTAGCCGAGCTTGCGCGTCCCCGGCAACCCGCCCCAGCGCTCCGCGGCCTGGTCGTCCGAGGCGCGCGCCTCGACCCACCCAGCGGCTTCCTTCTTCCAGAACGGCGCCTGCGTCTTCAGGTAGTCCATGATGAACTCGCACGCGGCGAAGGCGTCGCCGCGGTGCGCGCTCGCCACCACGACGAGCACGATCTGGTCGGTGGGCGCGAGCTCGCCGTAGCGGTGGATCACGGTGCAGTCCATCACCTGCCAGCGGCCCTTTGCCTCCTCGACGATTCTCTCGAGCGCCTTTTGCGTCATGCCCGGATAGTGCTCGAGCGTCATCGCCACTTCGCGCACCACGCCGACGAAGCTCGCGACCGCGCCGATCTTCGGGTCGCGCGACAGCGCGCGCATCTCCGCGCCCGCGTCGAAGTCCTCGCGCTGCACCGAGACCTTCATCCGCCGGTCACCGGGGGAAAGAACGCCACCTCGTCCCCCGCCTTCAGCGCCGCCGTCGGCGGCGCCATGTCCTGGTTCACTGCCGTGCGCACGAGCTTCGTCTCGGCGAGCGCGAGCTCCCAGGCGCCGCCGCGCCCGCGCAGGTGCGAGCGGAGCGCCGCCACCGTGCCGACGCCCGCGGGCAGCTCGATCTCCTCGCCCGCAGTGCCGAGCTGCTCGCGCAGCGATGCGAAGTAAAGCACCTTGACCTTCATCCGTAGAGCTCCGCGTACGGCAGGAAGCGCACCGAGTCGCCCCGCCGGATCGCATGGTTGGGCGGATTGTCGACCAGGCCGTCGGCCCAGGCCGTGGAAGTCAACACCGCCGAGTCCTGCGTCGGGTAGATCTCGAGGCCGCCTTGCGCGTTCCATTTTACGCGCAGGTACTCGCGCCGCGGATCGGGCTCGGGCCAGTCGAAGTCGGCGCGCGCACCAATGGCGCGCGGCCTCACTTCGGCGATGCCCTGCGTCTTCAGCAGGAACGGGCGCACGAAGATAAGAAAAGTGACGAAACTGGAAACCGGATTGCCCGGCAGGCCGATGAAGGCCGCCTCGCCGACGCGCCCGAAGGCGAGCGGCCGTCCGGGCTTCATGGCGATCTTCCACATGAGCAGCGACCCCTCGGCTTCGACCGCGGGCTTGACGAAGTCGGCGTCGCCCACCGACACGCCGCCCGAAGTGACGATCACGTCGCACTCGGCGGCGGCGCGCTTCAGCACCGCGCGCGTCGCCTCCAGCGAATCGGGCACGATGCCGTAGTCGCGCACCTCGCAGCCGAAGACGCGCGCCAGGCCGTTCAGCGTGAAGCGGTTGGAGTTGTAGATGCGTCCCGGCGGCAGCGGATCGCCCGGCATCACCAGCTCGTCGCCGGTGAAAAAGAGGCCCATGCGTACGCGCCGGCAGAGCGGCAGCGACTTGATGCCTACGGAAGCCGCGAGGCCCGTGTCCTGCGGCCTGAGCCGAATCCCCGCGGCGAGCACCTGCGCGCCGCTGGCGATGTCGCTCGCGCGGCGGCGGATCCAGGCGTCCTTCTCGGGCACCTTCTTGATCACCACGGCATCGCCGTCGGCGGCGCAGAATTCCTGCATGACGATGGCATCGGCCCCGGACGGAATCGGCGCGCCGGTGAAGATGCGGGCGGCGGTGCCGGGCGCGAGCGCCCTGCCTACCGCGCCGGCCTGGATGCGCTGTGCGATCCTCAGCTTCGTATCGGGTGCCTGCACGTCGGCGGTGCGCACGGCGTAGCCGTCCATGGCGCTGTTGTCGAGCGGCGGCACGTCCATGGTGGAGCGCTGCGCGCGCGCGAGGACGCGCCCGGTGGCTTCGAGCGTCGCCACTTCCTCGATCTGTGTGACCGGCCGCGCGCCGGCGAGCAGCACCTCCAGCGCTTCGTCCACGGTGAGCAGCCCCTTGTTCATGCGAGCTTCAGGTGCTTGAGGATGAATTCGGCGATGCCGGCGTCGTCGTTCAGATCGAGCAGCGGCAGCGTCGTCTGCACTTTCGCGTCGCTCGCCACCGCCACGATATGCGCGTCCTGCGGGTGCAGCAGCCCCTCCTCCGTCGCCGCGCGCCACACTTCGAGCTTGGGGATCGGCGCGTGCTTGAAGCCCTCGACGATCAGCAGGTCGCAGGGCGACAGATGCCCGAGCTGGTCCTCGAACGAAGGTTCCTGCGTACCGCGCAGCTCGTGCATCAGCACCCAGCGCCGCGACGAGGTCACGAGAACCTCGCTCGCACCGGCGTGGCGGTGGCGGTAGGAGTCCTTGCCCGGTTGGTCCACGTCGAACGTATGGTGGGCGTGCTTGATGAGCGACACGCGCAAGCCCCGCGCCGTGAAGCGCGGAATGAGCTTCTCGATCAGCGTGGTCTTGCCGCTGCCGGACCAGCCGGCGAAGCCGAACACCTTCATACGAGCACCATCTTGGCTCCTGCTACTCCCAGAACGACGGCGAGGAAGCGACGCACCACGGGATTGGTGAAACGCCGGCTGCCGTACTCCGCGCCGAGCCAGCCGCCGGCGAGCACCGCCGCGGCCAGCGCCCACGTCGCGCCCGGCAGCGCCGCGGTGCCGGCGACAAAGCCCGCCGCCAGGCCGGCGATCGAATTTACCAGAATGAAAGGCGCGGCCACTGCGGAGGTCTGCTTGGTTCCGGCCCAGCCGAGCATCAGGAGCAGCGGGCTGAGAAAGATGCCCCCGCCCACGCCGGTGAGGCCTGAGAGCAGACCCATCGCCGCGCCGATCGCCATGGCGAGCGGCACCGCGGGCGCGCGCACCTCGCGCATCTCCTCGCCGGCGCGAAAGCTGCGCCACAACTGCCATCCGGCGTACACGAGCACCAGCCCGACGACGATCCTGTAGACCTGCCCGGGGAGCGTGATCGCGCCGCCGAGGTAGGCGAACGGAATCGACACCGCGGCGAACGGCCAGAACAGGCGCCAGCGGAAATGCCCCGCGCGCCAGAATTTCCACGTCGCCAGCGAGGACACGATGACGTTGAGCGTGAGCGCGATCGGGCGCATCTCAGCAGGCGCGAGGCCGGCGAGCGCCATGGCGGCGAGATAGGCCGACGCTCCGCCGTGCCCCACCGAGGCGTAGACGAAAGCGGCCACCAGCATGCCGGCGGCGAGCAGCAGGAGGATCGTGTCATCCACGCCCTCCGTTGTATATCACAGAATATAGCGACGAATCTCAGCGCAACTGACGCAGGTAGCGCTTGAGGTCCGCGGCGATCGCCGCGGAGGCCTTGTCCTCCATCTTGCGGAACAGGGCCGCCTGGCGGCGGCCATACGGCGTCACGCGCGCCCCGCCTCCCCGTTCGCCGCCGACGGCGGTCACCACTACCGGCTCCTTGAACGCGGCGTTGAGCGCCTCCACCAATTGCCAGGCGCGCCGGTAGGACATGCCCATCGCGCGCGCGGCCGCCGAGATCGATCCGGTCTCGGCGATGCGCTCGATGAGTTCCGCTTTGCCCGGGCCCATGGCCGGGGTGCCCCGGCCGAGGATCCGCAGAGTCAGGCCGCGATAACGACCCATGTCACCTCTTTGCGTTCGGGAAAAAGAGCTGCTCGCCCCCGATCTTATAGGCGGCGATGGCCGCCTGTCCCTCGGCCGACACGATCCAGTCGATGAACGCCTGCCCCATGTCCCTTTTCACGTGCGCGTGCTTCGCCGGGTTCACCAGAATCACGCCGTACTGGTTGAAGAGGCGCTGGTCGCCCTCGACCGAGATCACGAGGTCCCCCCGGTTCTTGAACGACAGCCAGGTGCCGCGATCGGTGAGCGCATAGGCGTTCATGCCGGCAGCGGTATTCAGCGTGGGCCCCATCCCCGATCCGGTATCCCGATACCAGGGCCCCCTGTCCTTGGCGATGTCGAAGCCGGCCATCTTCCAGAGCTGCCGCTCGGCGAAGTGCGTGCCGCTCTTGTCGCCTCGCGAGGCAAAGGGCGCCTGCGCCTCCTTGACCTTCTGCAGCCCGGCGACGATGTCCCTCGTGCCGCCAATCTTCGCCGGGTCGGACCTCGGCCCGACGAGGACGAAGTCGTTGTACATGACCTCGAAGCGCTTCACGCCGTAGCCTTCGGCGACGAACTTCTCCTCGAGCGCCTTCGCGTGCACGAACACCACGTCGGCATCGCCGCGCTTGCCCAGGTCGAGCGCCTGCCCGGTGCCCAGGGCGACCACGCGCACCTGAATGCCGCTCTGCTTCTCGAAGATCGGCAGCAAGTGCCTGAACAGGCCCGACTGCTCCGTGGATGTCGTGGAGGCGACCGTGATGAATCCGATGACGGCTGCGACCGCTAGGCCCATGGCAACTCTCCTTTGACGAAGGCAGCGGCCTCGGGCGAGGCCGGCTGCGGGAAGAAGCGGTCGATCGGCGCGCGCTCGGCGACGCGCCCCTGGTGCAGGAAGATGACTTCGTCGCCCAGGCGGCGCGCCTGGCCGAGGCTGTGCGTGCTCATGACGATCTTGGTGCCGGCGACGTCGAAGGCCTTGATCACCGCCTCGATCTCGCGCGTCGCGCCCGGGTCGAGGTTGGCGGTCGGCTCGTCGAGGAACAGCACCTCCGGGTGCAGCGCCCAGGCGCGCGCCAGGGCGAGGCGCTGCTGCTCGCCCCCGGAGAGCACGCGTGCGGGACGCCCGGCCGCGTAGGCGAGGCCCACCTCCTGCAGCGCCTCGCGCGCGAGCCGCAACTGCTGCCCCACCGGGACACCTGCCGCGTCGAGCGCATAGACCACGTTGGCGAGTGCCGAGCGGCGCAGCATAACCGGCCGCTGGAACACCATCGCCTGGCGCCGCCTCGGCCCCTCGGTGCTCCAGGCCACCCGCCCGGTGCTCGGGGCGAGCAAACCGTGCATGAGGCGCATGAGCACGCTCTTGCCCGCGCCGTTGGCGCCGAGGATGACGGTGCTGGCGCCGGCCTCGAGCGTCAGGTCGAGAGGCTCGATGATCGTGCGCCCGCCCGCCGCGAACGACACTCGCTCGAGCCGCAACGGCAGGATGCCGTTCATCCGTACCTCCGCTGCGCCGCGTCCCTGATCATCTGCGCGGCGGCGTTGAGCGCCAGCACGATGGCGATCAGGACCATGCCGAGTCCGAGCGCGAGGGGCAGGTCTCCCTTGGAGGTCTCCAGCGCGATGGTGGTGGTCATCACGCGCGTGACACCGTCGATGTTGCCGCCGACGATCATCACTGCTCCCACTTCGGCGCTCGCACGCCCGAGTCCCGCCAGCACCGCGGTCAGCAGCGAGAAGCGGATGTCCCACAGCACCGTCAGCGCGCCGCGCAACCCCTGCACGCCGAGGGAGCGCAGCTGCTCCTCGTACTCGCGCCAGGCGTCCTCGACCGCCTGGCGCGCGAGCGCGGCGATGATCGGCACGATGAGGATCGTTTGCGCAATGACCATCGCTGGAGGCGTGAATAGCAGACCGAGTTCGCCGAGCGGGCCGGCGCGCGACAGCAGCAGATAGACGAACAGGCCCACCACCACCGGCGGCAGGCCCATCAGCGCGTTCAGCACCACGATCACCGCCTGACGGCCACGAAAGCGGCCTACGGCGATCGCCGCGCCGAGCGGCAGCCCGAGCAGCGTGGCGAAGACCACGGCCGACAGGCTCACCGCGAGGCTCAAGGCCACGATCTCCCACAGGCGCAGGTCGAGCGTCGCCACCAGGCGCAGGCCGCCCAGGATCGCGTCAAGCATCGTTCTTATGCATGCGCATGCATATCTATATTTTCAGCATGACTTTACAGGCCCCGGCACGTGTACTTAAATAGGCACGCATATGCATACAGGCTTCACCGTCGAGTTCGACCACGCCTGGCTGGCGGGGCGCGACTTTCCGCGCGAGCGCGGCCGTACCCTGCTGCGGCTCCTTGCAGAGTTGGCGCAGTCGGGCTCGCGGGGCTAAGCCGCACAGCGCGCCGGCATCTCGTACCGCGCCGCCTGGGGCGCGCTGGGCGATGGCGCGCGCCTGCTCGGCGCACCGCTCGTGGACATGCAGCGCGGCCGGCGTGCGAGCCTGAGTCCCCTGGGGCGCAAGGTGCTGGACGCGGACGAGCGCGTGCGCCGCGAGCTGGGTGGCCAGTTCGAGCGCCTGCGCGTAGAGATTCCGGCGCTCCTCGCGGATGCCCTGCCCGGCGCGCGGCCGCACCTCAGCGTCCACGCCAGCCACGACCTGGCGCTCGCCGCGCTGGGCGAGGCCTGCGGCCGCAGCCTCGACCTGGAAGTGGTGATCCGCGGCGCGGACGAGAGCCTCGCGGCGCTCGCGCGCGGCGAGTGCGACCTCGCCGGCTTTCACGTCGCCAACGCCCTGCCGCGCGCGGCAGCGGCCGCGGCAGCCCTCGGGCGCTGGCTCGATCCGCGCAAGCACACGCTGATCCACTTCGTTACGCGCGAGCAGGGCCTCATCGCGCGACCCGGTTCGCGCATCCGCGGCGTGCATGATCTCGCCCGCCCGGGCGTGCGCTTCATCCACCGCCAGTCGCGCGGCGCCGAGGGCGACGAGCTGTCGGTGGCCGAAGCGGTCGCCGCCGGTCGCGCCGACGCCGGGTTCGGCTTGCGCGCCGATGCGACGCGGCACAAGCTCGCGTTCACCCTGCTCGCCACCGAGCGCTACTTCTTCGCCTGCGCCAAGGCGGCGCTGCGCGGCGCGGCCGCCAAGGCGCTGCTGGAGGCGCTGAAAAGCTCCGCCTTCATCACCCGCGCGGCGCGCCTCCCCGGCTACGATGCGTCGCAGGCGGGACGCCGCGAGGCGCTCGATGCGGCATTGACCTGGGTGGGTCGGTCTTGACACCCCCAGCGGCGCGCGCGCATAGTCCGCGTCGCGGGGAATTGCAGACTCCCCTCCGAAGACGCCCTCGCGTCCAAGCTCTGCCATCTCTCAAGGAGAGAGCCATGGACGCGAGCCTCACCCCCGCCGCATTGCGGCAAGCCCTGCTTTCAAGCCAGCCGCCGCTCGTCATCGACGTGCGGAAGACGCCGACGTTTCTCGCCGCCACCGACATGATGCGCGGGGCACTGCGCCGCGACCCTGCGGCGGTCGAGTCCTGGCGCCGGACCCTGCCCGCCGCCGCCCAAGTTGTCGTCTACTGCGTGCACGGCCACGAGGTCAGCCAAGGCGTGGCGAAGGCCTTGGGCGCGCGCTATCTGGAGGGCGGTATCGAGCACTGGGACGGCGAGCGCATGGCGAAGCCCGCGGGCGCCCCGACCCGCTGGGTGACGCGGGAGCGGCCCAAGGTGGACCGCATCGCGTGCCCGTGGCTAATCCGGCGCTTCATCGACCCGGAGGCTGAATTCCTCTATGTGCCTGCGGCGGATGTGCTGCGCATCGCCAAGGGGCGTGCGGCGATACCCTATGACGTGCCGGAGGTCGAGTTCTCCCATGTGGGCGGGCGCTGCAGCTTCGACGCCTTCCTGTACCGCTATCGCCTCGCCGATCCCGCGCTGCAGGAGCTCGCGCTCATCGTGCGCGGCGCGGACACCAACCGTCCGGACCTTGCGCCCCAGGCCGCGGGGCTGGTGTCGATCTCGCTCGGGCTGTCGGCCCTGTTTGCCGACGACCGCGAGATGCTCGAGCACGGCATGGTCGTCTACGACGCCCTGTACGCCTGGTGCCGCAGCGACAAGAACGAGGTGCACACGTGGAATCCCGCCCTGCTCCGGTAAGCCTCGCGCAGGCGTTCCGCTTCTGGCTGAAGCTCGGCTTCATCAGCTTCGGCGGCCCCGCGGGGCAGATCGCCATCATGCACGCCGAGCTGGTCGAGCGCCGGCGCTGGATCTCGGAGAA
>JBBDXL010000177.1:5709-13375 GCA_040902335.1 Burkholderiales bacterium | reverse complement strand
TCGCGCCATGACGGCGCTGCCGGCCCTCGTCCTCGGCGGCGGCATCGGCGGGCTGGCGGCGGCGCTTGCGCTCGCAAGAAAGGGCTGCCGCGTGCGCCTGTTCGAGCAGGGCGCCGAGCTGAAAGAGATCGGCGCCGGCATCCAGCTCGGGCCGAACGTCTATCACATGTTCGAGCTGCTCGGCCTGACCGCGGCCATCGAGCGCTGGTCGGCGCATCCCGAGAACCTCATCATGATGGACGCGCTCAGCGGCGAGGAGGTGACGCGCCTGCCGGTGGGCAGCGACGCCTTCCGCAAGCGCTTTCGCGGCTATAGGTACGGCGTCATCCACCGCGGCGACCTGTACCAGGTGCTGCTCGAGGCCTGTTGCGCGGAAAAGAACCTCGAGTTGAACGAGAAGCGCAAGGGCCTCGGCTTCGAGGAGCAGGGCGAGCGGGTCGTGCTGCACATGGAGGGCGGCGAAGCGATCGAAGGCGCCTGCCTCATCGGCGCGGACGGCCTGTGGTCGAAGGTGCGCGCGCAGCTCCTCGGCGACGGCAAGCCGCGCGCCTCGGGGCACATCGCCTACCGCGCGGTGCTGCCGCGCGCGGCAGTGCCCGACGACCTGTGGCAGAACAACGTCGTGCTGTGGGCCGGGCCGAAGACGCACCTCGTGCACTATCCGTTACGCCGCGGCGAGCTCTACAACCTGGTGGCGGTGTTCCACAGCGACCGCTACGAGGAAGGCTGGGACGTCTACGGCGACCCCGAGGAGCTGGAGCACAAGTTCGAGAACGAGCGCCCCGAGGTGCGCCGGCTGCTGGAGAAGATCGACGTCTGGAAGATGTGGGTGCTGTGCGACCGCGAGCCGGCGCGGCACTGGTCGAAGAGCCGCGCGACGCTATTGGGCGACGCCGCACATCCTACGCTGCAGTACCTCGCGCAAGGCGCGAACATGGCGATCGAGGACGCGGTGGTGCTCGCGGCGTATGGCGAGATCACGGGCTTCGACTGGGAGAAGACTTTCAGGCTCTACGAGGACGCGCGCTACAAGCGCACGGCGCGCGTGCAGATCATGTCGCGCTACTACGGCGATGCGT
The DNA here is from genome assembly GCA_040902335.1 of Burkholderiales bacterium. Taxonomy (GTDB): domain Bacteria; phylum Pseudomonadota; class Gammaproteobacteria; order Burkholderiales; family SG8-39; genus JAABQT01. The sequence goes on along the minus strand of JBBDXL010000177.1, from coordinate 12,296 downwards.
ACCACGCCACCGGCGTGGTACGCGAGCTGAGGAACGACATCCTCGCCCCGGTGGCGGGCGCGGCGCCGGACTTCGAGGGCGTGGCCTGGCTCTACAACGGCATCACGCTGCCTCAGGCGGCAAAAAGGTGATCCAGCACCGGCGGCCCCAGCATCTCGCTGCTCGATGCTATGCTGCTCGCAGGCACCGGGTCGATGGCGCCGGCCGCAGCCGGCCTCGCCGTTGTCGGCGCCACGCTGCGCTTCCAGCGCGATGTCTCGGGGACGTAAACTAGCTACCACGGGAAAGGGAGGACACCATGACACCCAGCAAATCCTGGCCGCGGCGGCTCGCCGCCGCCGCGGCGCTCGCCGCGTTCGCCACGGGCGGCGCGCTCGCGCAGACGGTGAAGATCGGCGTCGTCCTGCCCTACACGGGCGTAGGCGCCGAGTTCGGCCAGCAGGTGGACCGCGGCATGCAGATGTACATGAAGCTCAATCCCGGCGCCTTTGCGCCGTACAAGGTCGAGCTCATCCGCCGCGACTCCAAGAACCCGAGCGGCGAGCCGGCGAAGACTGCCGTGCAAGAGCTGATCACGCAGGACAAGGTGGACATCCTCACCGGCTTCATCTACTCGCCCGACGCCATCGCCTCGGCGCCGCTCGTCACCGCGGCGCAGAAGCCGATGGTCATCATGAACGCGGGCACCGCCTGGATCACGAATCTCTCGCCGATGATCTCGCGCGTTTCGTTCTCCATGTGGCACTCGGGGTTCGCGATGGGCGAGGCAGCGGCGAAGACGCTCAATGCGAAGACCGCGGTGGTGGGCTACACCGACTACCCGCCCGGCAAGGACAGCCTCGCGGCCTTCAAGGCGGGCTTCGAGGCCGCGGGCGGCAAGGTGCTGGACGAGATTCCCATGGGCGGCCCCGGCCAGGTACCGGACTTCACGCCGTTCTTCCAGCGCGCCAAGGACAGGAAGCCCGACCTGTTCTACGTCTTCGTGCCCGCGGGCGACCACGCGGTGGCGGTGACCAAGACCTATGGCGCGCTCGGCATGCGCGCGGCGGGCATCAAGCTGGTCGGCCCCGGCGACATCACGCAGGACATCAAGCTGCAGTCGATGGGCGAGGGCGCCACCGGACTGATCACCGTGCACCACTACAACGCCGACCTCGACAACGCGGCCAACCGCCGCCTGGTGGCGGCGTGGAAGCAGGAGTTCGGCGCCGACTCCACCCCCGATTTCATGGGCGTGCAGGGCTACGACGGCATGGCGGCGATCGCGCACGTGGTGCGCACGCTGAATGGGCGCATCGAGGCCGAGGCCGCCATGAAGGCGCTGCGCGGCTGGAAGTACGACAGCCCGCGCGGCCCGATCATGATCGACCCCGCCACGCGCGACATCGTCATGAACGAGTACCTGAGCGAGCTGGTGATGAAGGACGGGCGCCTGGTGCAGAAGAACCTCGCCGTCATCCCCGCCGTGAAAGACATGTGCAAGGAGCTCAAGGCAGGCAAGTGCGCGCAGTAGCGCGGAACCGCGCCTTGTAGATGGATTTCGCGAGCATCCTGCTCGGGGGCCTCGCCTCGGGCATGGTGCTGTTCGTCGTCTCGGTCGGCCTGTCGGTCACCATGGGCCTGATGGGCTTCGTCAACCTGGCGCACGGCGGCTTCGCCATGCTCGGCGGCTACGTCCTGGCGCTCGCGATGCGCCATTGGGGCCTGCCGTTCTTCGCCGCGCTGACGCTCGCCTTCGTGGCCGTGGCGGCCCTGGCGGTGCTGCTCGAGAAAACCCTGTACGCCCGGCTGTATCGCGCCACTGAGCTCGACCAGGTGCTGTTCACCATCGGCCTCGTCTTCGTCATGATCGCCACGGTCACGCTCGCCATCGGCCCGGAGTCGCAAGTCGTGGTGCTGCCCGCGTGGCTGCGCGGACAGACCGATCTCGGCTTTCTCAGCTACCGCACTTACAGCCTCGCGCTCATCGCCTTCGGCACCGCGCTCGTGCTCGCGCTGTGGCTCGGCTTCGAGAGAACGCGCATCGGCGCGCAGATCCGCGCCGCGGTCGACAACCGGCGCATGGCGGAATCGCTCGGCGTGGATGTAAGCCGGCTGTTCACTCTGACGTTCGCACTGGGCAGCGGCCTCGCGGCGGTGGGCGGCGGCCTGGGCGCGGAGATCCTCGGCCTCGACCCGCAGTATCCGCTCCGGTACCTCGCTTACTTCCTCATCGTGGTGGCGCTCGGCGGCCTCGGCCGCGTCACCGGCGTGTTCTTCGCGGCGCTCGCCGTCGGCGTGCTGGACTTCGTGCTGAAGTTCAGCTTCCCGCAGGGCGGCACGATGTTCATCTACGCCCTGACGCTCGCCTTTCTGCTGGCACGCCCGCAAGGGCTGTTCGGCAAGCGCGCATGAACCTGAGCGCCGCGGCGCGGGAATACGCGACGCGCCACCGGCTGCGCGCCTGGGAGGCGCTGCCCTGGGCGGCCGGCCTTGCCGTCTTCCTCCTCTTTCCCAACCACCTCGCATTCGGCACCCAGGTGCTGATCACGATCCTGTTTGCGCTGTCGCTCGATCTCGTGCTCGGCTACGCGGGGATCGTCACGCTCGGCCACGCCGCTTTCTTCGGCGCCGGCGCCTACACCGTGGGCATGCTCGCGGCGCACGGCGGCTGGAGCGAGCCGCTCTCGGGGCTGGCGGCGGCCGCGCTCGTCGCCGGCGTCCTGGGCCTGGCAAGCGGCTGGATCGTGCTGCGCACGCACGGCCTGACGCTGCTCATGCTGACGCTGTGCACCATGGCGCTGCTCGAGCAGGCGGCCAACATGGGCGCCGCGTGGACCGGCGGCTTCGACGGCATGCCCGGGCTCGAGTTCCGGCCGCTCCTCGGGCGGTTCGAGTTCGACGTGCTCTACTTCCGCACGCAGTACCTCTATGCGCTCGCCGTGCTGCTCGCCGGCTTTCTGCTCGTGCGCCTGCTGGTGCATTCGTCCTTCGGGCGGAGCCTGACCGGGATCCGCGAGAACCTGCTGCGCATGCACGCCATCGGCGCGCCGGTGCGCGCGCGCCAGGTGCTGGCGTACGCGATCTCGGCCGCGCTCGCCGGCGTCGCCGGGGGGCTGTTCACGCAGGCGAACGGCTTCGTCAATCTTGCCGTGCTCGGCCTGGACCGCGCCGCGGGCGTGCTCATCATCCTGATCCTCGGCGGCTACGGGCGGCTCTATGGGGCATTCGTCGGCGCACTCGTCTATCTGCTGCTCGAGCACACGCTGTCCAAAGCCTATCCGACGGCGTGGCAGCTGGGCCTGGGGCTCACCCTGGTGCTGGTGGCCCTGTACGCGCGCAACGGCATCCTCGGCCTCGCCGAGGCGCTGCGCCGGCGCCGGGGTGCGCGATGAGCGCCGCGCTGCTGCAGACCGAGGGCCTGTGCAAGAGCTTCGGCGCGCTGGAAGTGGCGCGCAGCATCGACTTCCGGCTCGATGCCGGCGCGCGCCACGCCCTCATCGGCCCGAACGGCGCCGGCAAGACGACGCTCTTGAACCTGCTCACCGGCGTACTCGCGCCCTCGAGCGGACGCGTGCTGCTCGACGGCGCCGACGTGACGCGCCTCGCGCAGGCGAAGCGCGTGAAGCGCGGCATCGCGCGCACGTTCCAGATCAATCAGTTGTTCCGCGGCCTCACGGTGCTGGAGAACGTGTGCCTGGCGGTCGCCGAGCGCCTCGGCGCGGGCGGCGCGATGTGGCGGCCGGCGGGCCGGCGCGCCGACGTCATCGCGGAGGCGGCGCGCCTCATCGAGCTGCTGCGCCTCGGCGACGACGCCGGGCGCCGCATCGACGAGCTGCCCTACGGCCGCCAGCGGCTCGTGGAGATCGCCATCGCCCTCGGCCTCGAGCCGCGCCTGCTGCTGCTCGACGAGCCGGCGGCGGGCATCCCGAGCGCGGAGAGCCACATCCTGCTCGAGGCGATCGGCGCGCTGCCGCGCGGCATCGCGGTGCTGATCATCGAGCACGACATGGACCTCGTGTTCCGCTTCGCCGAGCACATCACGGTGATGGTGGGCGGGGCGATCTACGCCGCGGGCACGCCGGCGGAGATCGCCGCCAACCGCGACGTGCGCGCGGTGTACCTTGGGGGCGCGCTCGATGCCTGAGGCGCTGCGGCTGGCGGGCGTCACCGCGGGCTACGGCGCAACGCACGTGCTGCAAGGCGTGGACCTCGCGCTTGGCGCGGGCGAGAGCCTGTCCATCATCGGCCGCAACGGCGTCGGCAAGTCGACGCTGCTCGCCACCGTCATGGGCCACACGACGCTGCACACGGGGAGCGTCGAACTGGGGGGCGCGCGCGTCGAGCGCGCGCGAGCGCACCGGCGCGCGCGCGCGGGCCTCGCCTGGGTGCCGCAGGAGCGCGAAATCTTCCCCTCGCTCAGCGTGCGCGAGAACCTCGAGCTCGGCGCGCGCCCCGGGCACTGGACGCTGGCGCGCGTGTTCGAGCTGTTTCCCAATCTCGAGCAGCGGCTCGGGCACGGCGGCATGCAGCTCTCGGGCGGCGAGCAGCAGATGCTCGCCATCGCGCGCGCGCTGCTCACCAACCCCTCGGTGCTGCTGATGGACGAGCCCACCGAGGGGCTCGCGCCGGTGATCGTGCAGGCGCTCGCCGGCGTGCTCGCGCGCCTGCGCGCCGCCGGCGGCCTGTCGATCGTGCTCGTCGAGCAGAACAGCCGCGTGGCGCTGGAATTCTCCGAGCGCACGGTGGTGATGGACAAGGGGCGCGTGGTCTACGACGGGCCGTCCGCGCGGCTGCGCGCGGACGCCGACCTGCTGGCGAGTCTCGTCGCCGCCGAGTAGACTGCCGCTACCGAGGAGGGGAAATCATGGCACGCAAGACAGGCAAGTCCTCGAACACGAAGGCGGACAGGGCGCTGCGCACGCTCGGGCAGAGGCTCGACAAGCTGATCGGGCAGGCGAAGCGCACCGAGCGCGAGGTCGAGACGCGCTACGCGAAGCAGATCCGGGCGCTGCGCCTGAAGCAGGCGCAGGCGAAGCGCGCGGTGCAGAAGCTGCGCCGGCGCAGCGTGGCGGCGGCGCCGCCGCTCAAGTCCGGGCTGCAGCGCGCCTGGGCGGACCTGAACGACGCCGTGAAGCAGGCCGCCGCGCGCTTCCGCACGACCTCCTGAGCGCGACGCACAGCGCTTTCCCGGGCGCTAGGCGCCCGGCTGCGCTTGCAGCGCCCGGATGATCTCCTCGGGCTCGGGGTAGCGCCGGTCGCGGTGCTTGGAGAAGACGAGCTTGCCGTCGCAGGCAACGTCGAAGATGCCGTTCGCGCCTTTCGCCAGCTCAGCCTCGATCCCCAGGGCCTGCTTGATCTGGGCAGCCAGACTGACCGCCCGGGGCAGGTAGTTTCAGGGAACGCAGTAGGTGATGACGACCTTCATGCCGGCATTATGCCGCGCCCGGCGCGGCGCGTGCAAAGCGCGCGCGCAGGTCCTCGACCGCCATGGCGAGCGCGGGCGTGAGCAGCATCTGGATCACGGTGCCGAGCAGCACGCCGGCGCCGATCGACACCGCGAGCGGAATCAGGAACTGCGCCTGGATGCTCTTTTCGATGATCAGCGGGAAGATGCCGAGGAAGGTGGTGATCGCGGTGAGCAGGATCGGCCGGAAGCGGCCCTTGCAGGCGTCGCGGATCGCCGGCGCGGCGGGCTTGCCGCGCGCGCGCTCCTCGTTGATGAAATCGATCAGCACCAGCGAGCCGTTGACGATGATGCCGGCGAGGCCCACGACGCCGAACAGGCTCGTGAGTCCCATCGGCAGGCCCATCACCAGGTGCCCGAGCACCGCGCCGACGAGGCCGAGCGGAATCGAGGCGAGCACGATGAGCGGCTGGACGTAGGAGCGGAAGGCGAGGGCGAGCAGCGCGTACATGCAGAACAGCGCGAGCACGAAATTGCGCGCGAGCGAGGGCAGCGTGCGGCCCTGCTCGCGCTGCTCGCCGCCCATGGCGTAGCTGAGGCCCGGGATCTGCGCCTGCAGCACCGGGATCACCTCGCCGGTGAGGCGCGTGTTCACCTGCTGCCCGGTGACGACGCGGTTGTCGACCTCGGCGTACACCGTGGACACGCGGCGGCCCTGGCGGCGCACGATGGTGGAAGGGCCGTAGCCGAGCGCGAGCTCGGCCACCTCGTGCAGGGGCACGAACTCGCCCGAGGGCGCACGGATGCGGTAGCGCTGCAGGTCGGAGAGCGCCGCGCGCTCGCCCCGCGGCAGCCGCACGTACACGCGTACTTCATCGCGCCCGCGCTGCACGCGCAGCGCCTCGGCGCCGAAGAACGCCGCGCGCACCTGCAGCGCGAGCGACTCCAGCGTGAGGCCGAGCGCGCGCGCCGAGGGCTTCAACTGGAACTGCACCTCCTGCTTGCCGGGATCGCGGTCGTCGCGCACGTCGGACACGCCGTCGATGCGCCGCAGGTCCGCCTGCAGCGCCTGCACCGCCTGCGCCAGCCCCTCGGGGGTGCGCGCCGAGAGCTCGATCTGCACCGGCGAGCCGAGCTGGATCACGTTCGAGGCGAAGGTGAGCTTGCGCACCCCGGGGGGGTGCCCGGCGAGCTCGCGCCA
>JBBDXL010000177.1:0-5609 GCA_040902335.1 Burkholderiales bacterium | reverse complement strand
GTGAGCAGGAACACCGAGGCCGCGGCGGCGATGACCACGCCGTAGTGCGCGGTGGCGAAGCCGAGCGCCGCGTCGAGCGGGCCGTCGATGAAGCGGCGCAGCGCCCGGTCGACCGCCTGCCGCAGCTCGGCGAGCCGCGCGCCGATCCAGGTGCGCGGGCGGTAGCCGATGACCCGCAGGTGCGCGAGGTGGTGCGGCAGGATGAACAGCGCCTCGAGCACCGAGATGGCGAGCACGATGATCACCACCGCCGGAATCTGGAACAGGAACTTGCCCAGCGTCCCGGGGGCGAACAGCAGCGGCACGAACGCGGCGATGGTGGTGGAGACGGCGAGCGCGACCGGCAGGGCCACGCGCTGGCTGCCGAGCACCGCGGCCTGCACCTCGGGCGTGCCGCGCTCGTTCTCCGCGTAGATGTTCTCGCCGGTGACGATCGCGTCGTCCACCACGATGCCGATCGCCAGGATGAAGCCGAACAGCGACATCATGTTGATCGACAGGCCGAAATACGGCATCACGGCGAAGGTGCCGACGAAGGATACGAAGATGCCCGCCGCCACCCAGAAGGCGAGGCGCAGGTCGAGGAATAGCGCGAGCGCCGCGAGCACCAGGGCGAGGCCGATGGCGCCGTTCTTCACCAGCAGGTCGCGGCGGTTGCGGAACTCGGCCGAGTCGTCGCGCCACACGAGCACCTCGAGGCCCGGCGGCAGGCTCGGGCGCAGGGTACGCTCCAGGTACTCGTTCACCTTCGCGACCACGTCGAGCACCTTGTCCTCGCCGACGCGGAACACCTGCACGAACGCGGCCGGCCGGCCGTTGAAGCGCATGATCAGCTCGTCGTCGCGAAAACCGTCGTCGATGCGCGCGATGTCGCCCAGGCGCACCTGCGCGCCGGTCTTCGCCGACACCACGACGATGCGCTCGAAGTCGGCGCGGTTGTAATTGCGCCCGCGCGCGCGCAGCAGGATCGATTCGCCGGCGGCCTCGATGTCGCCGGCCGGCAGGTCGAGGCTCGCGCGCCGCAGGGTCGCCGCGATGTCCTGCAGCGTGAGGCCGTAGGCGCGCAGCACGTCGTTCGGCACCTCCACCGAGATCTCGTAGTCGCGCACGCGCGCCACCTGCGCGAGCGACACGCCGGGCGTGGCCGTGAGGTCGTCCTTGATGCGGTACGCCAGCTCGCGCAGCGTCGCTTCGCCGGCCTCGCCGAACACCGCCAGCTCGATGACGCGCTGCCGCGTCACGAGCTGAGTGACCTCCGGGCGCTCCGCTTCCCCCGGAAAGGTGGTGATGCGGTCGACCGCCGCCTTGACCTCGTCGAGCTTGACCGTGGGCTGCGCGCCGCGCGCGAGCTCGATGCGCACCACGCCCACGCCTTCGGCGGCGACCGAGGTGACGCGGTCGATGCCGTCGATGCCCTCGATCTGCTCCTCGATCTTTTGCGCGATCGCTTCCTCGACCTCGTCGGGCGCCGCGCCCGGGTAGGCGACGCGCACCTCGAGCACGTCGAGCTCGATCAGCGGGAACACCTCCTGCTTCATGGTGAGCGCGCTCGACAGCCCGGCGACCAGGAAGAGCAGCATGAGCAGGTTGGCGGCCACCGGGTGGCGCGCCATCCAGCCGATGAGCGATCTCACGACGGCGGGCGGCCCGCGGCGGCGCCGATCTCGCGCACGCGCATGCCGTCGGTGACCACCTTCAGGTCGCTCACCACCACGCGCGCGCGCGCGGGCAGGCCTTGCGCCGAGACCACGACCTGGTTGTTCGCCTCCTGCAGCACGCGCACCGGCCGTACCGACACCTTGCCCGCGGCGTCGAGCAGCCACAGGACGCTGCCGTCGCGCAGGGCGCGCCGCGGCACCCGCGCCTGCGGCCCGGGGTCGATGCCCTCGATGTCCACGGCGGCGTACATGCCCACCAGGAGCGGCGGCGCCGCCGCAGGGTCGCCCGAGACGGCCTCGCCGCGTGCGGCAGGGTCGTCCACCCGCACGATCACGTTGAAGGTGCGCGTGGTGCTGTCGACGGCGGACTCGACGCGATCGATGCGCGCCGGCCAGCGGTACACGCCGCCGCCGTGCTCGACGCGCACGCTCGCGCGCGCCCCGGCGCGCCGATCCCCCCCGTTCCTGCGCCACGGATCCTCGATCAGCGCCATTTCGCGGTCGGTGAGCGAGACGGCGATCTCGAGCGCGCCGTCGGCGAACACGCGCGCGAGCTCCTTGCCAGGCTGCACGGTCTCGCCGCGGTCGACGCGCGCCGAGAGCACCTTGCCGTCGAAGGGCGCGCGCAGCGCGGTGCGCTCGACGTCCAGGCGCCGCTGACTCACGAGCGCCTCGGCGCGGGCGAGCGCCGCGGCCGCCTGGTCGCGGCCCGCCGTGCGCTCATCGAGCGCCTGGCGCGACTGGAAGCCTTTCTCGATGAGCTCCTGCGTGCGCGCAAGCAGCTGCTCGGCGAGCTGCAGCGCCGCGCGCGCCGAGCGCCGTTCGGCTTCGGCCTGCGCCAGGGCGGCGCGCAAGGGCTCGTCGTCCAGCCGCAGCAGAACCTGTCCGCGCGCGAACGCGCCGCCCGCGGCGAGCGCGGGACTCACGAACACCACGCGGCCGGATACTTCGGCGGCGAGCACCACGTCGGCGCGCGCCTTCACCAGGCCGTTGCCGCTCACGCGCAGCGCGCCCTCGCGGAACTCGACTGCCTCGGCCTGCACCAGCGGCAGCTGCTCCACCGGCGCGTGCACCGCGGGCTTGGGCTGCAACTGGTTCAGCGTGATGAAGCCGCCGACGCCCGCGGCGAGGATCAGGACGACGACGATGCGCCACAGCCAGCGCGCGGCCGGCGTGGCCTTCGTGGGCGAGGGAGGCATCGCCGCAATTGTATCGGCCCCGGCCGACGTTCAGCCTGCCGCGCGCCGCTCGAACCGCGGGTACACCCGCCTGACGTTGCCCGAGTAGATTCCTTCCCGGTCGGCGGCGCTCAGGCCGCCGGCGGCGTCGATGTAGCGCCGGGTGTCGTCGTAGTAGTGCCCCGTCTCCGGGTCCACGCCGCGCACCCCCGAGGGGCTGGCGCGCGCGGCGGCCTCCGCGCCCGGGATCACCGGCACGATGCGCGGGTCGGTGATCGGCGCATCGCCCGTCACCGCGGCGTCGATCTCGCCCGCGAGGAGCATCTCTTCCAGCTTCCTGCCCGCCGGCGCGCACTCGACGTTCGCCGGGTCGCGGAACTCGGCGACATGCGCCTCTTCGAACGTCACCCAGGTGATGTGGTCGCAGTTCACGCCGTGGTCCTCGGCGAGGATGCCGCGGATCCACATGCCGGTGGTGACGGAGTAGGAGCGCACGCCGACGCGCCGGCCTTCGAGGTCGCGCGGCGCGAGCGGGCCGCGCTCCGCGTTGCGCACCAGGCGCGAATGCTGCATGCGCGCGAGCACCACCGCGGGCAGGAGCCGGTAGGGCTTTCCGGCCGCCTTCGCCATGAGGAAGGTGGTGATGGCGAGCTCGGCGACGTCGAACTCCAGGCCCCGCACCACGCGCTTGAAGCCGGCGCTCGGCGGGCGGATGTCCTCGAATGCCAGCGACGCGCGCAGCTTGAACGCCGCGGTGCAGGGGTAGTCGCCGAGGAGCGCCTTCATCTGCCGTGGAGCGTTGTGTCCTGGCCGGGCGGCGGGTTGGCGATCGCGGCTTCGAGCGAGGCTTCCTCGCGCCATTCCTCGGGCGGGCGCACGCGCCCATCGCTGCCGACCTGGTCCAGGCCCCAGAAGATCTCGAGGAAATGGCCGTCCGGGTCGCGAAACTCCACCGCCACCTGGCAGCCGGCGCGGCGCCGCCCCTCGTAGTCCACCTTCACGCCGTGCTGGCGCAGGTGCTCGCGCGCGCGCAGCACTTCGGCGAGCGTCGGCACCTCGAACGCGAGGTGGTGCATCTCGCGCGCAGAGGCGAGCGCCGCGGCCCCGCCCACAAGCGCCAGGCAGTGGTGGTCGGTACTGCAGCGCAGGAACACCATGCCGCCCTTCATCATCGTCTCCGGATACACGTCGGAGACGCGAAAGCCGAGCACGCCGGTATAAAAGGCCACCGAGCGCGCGAGATCCTGCACCTTGAGCACTACGTGCCCGAGCTTGCCGATGCCGAACGGCAATCCCGCCGGCGGCGCCATGCGCCGCAGCTTTTCCGCTTCTGGGCTCCTGAGTCCGTCGAGATCCACCACGCCACGCGGCATGCCTCTGTCCTCCTCGAGGCCGGCAGTTTGGCACAACCGGCCGCGCCGATCGTGCCTGCGCGCAGCGCGTGGTAGATTGGTTTGGATGGCGAACAGGGTGCCCGATTTGCGCAAGGCCTATCCGGAGCTGTCGCCGGACAAGGACTACCCGCCGCTGCAATGGCGCTCGCTGCAGGGTGGGGTGAGCCCGGCCGAGTGGGAGGCGCGCATCCCGGGCACCGAGGCGTTCCTGCTCAATCCCTTCGGGCTGATGTACGAGGAGATCTGCGCCTCGGCGCTGATCAAGGTGAACCTCGCGGGCGAGGTGCGCCGCCCCTACGGTCTGCTCGAATGGCCGGCGATGCGCCGGCTCGCTGACCGCATCGATCCGTCCTACAAGAACTGAGTGGCATCTGCGGACACGGCAACAGATGACGGATCGCTACGACGTGGTGGTGGTGGGCGCGGGCAATGCCGCGTTCTGCGCGGCGCTCGCCGCGCGCGAGACGGTGCAGAAGGTGCTGATGCTGGAGCGCGCGGGCGAGGACGAGGCGGGCGGCAATTCGCGCTTCACCGCGGGACTGATGCGCGTCGCCTACGCCGGGGTGGACGACCTCAAGCGCGCGATCCCGGACCTCACGGCGGAGGAAATCGCGCGCACCGACTTCGGCACCTACACTGAAGCGCAGTTCCTCGACGACATGGCGCGCGTCACCGAGTACCGCTGCGATCCCGACCTCACCGAGATGCTGGTGAAAAGGAGCCTCGCCACCGTCGAATGGTTGCGCGCAAAGGGCGTGCGCTTTACCGCCGCCTGGGGGCGGCAAGCCTTCAACATCGGCGGCAAATTCAAGTTCTGGGGCGGGCTCACGGTGGAAGCGGTGGGCGGCGGGCCGGGCCTCGTGGAATCGCTCACCCGGGCGGCGAAGAAGAACGGCATCGACATCTGGTACTCGGCGCGCGCCACCGGACTCATCACCGACGACGACGGCGTGCAGGGCGTGCGCGTGAAGAAGGCGGGCAAGACGGTCGAAGTGCGCGCGAAGAGCGTGGTGCTCGCCGCGGGCGGCTTCCAGGCGAACCCCGAATGGCGCGCGAGGTATCTCGGGCCGGGCTGGGAGCTCGCCAAAGTGCGCGGCACGCGCTTCAACACCGGCGACGTGATCCGCATGGCGCTCGACGCGGGCGCCGCGCCGGCGGGCAACTGGTCGGGCTGCCACGCGGTGGCCTGGGAGCGCAACGCCCCCGAGTTTGGCGACCTCGCGATCGGCGACCAGTTCCAGAAGCATTCCTACCCCTGGGGCGTGTATATCAATGCGCACGGCAAGCGCTTCGTCGACGAAGGCGCGGACTTCAGGAACTACACCTACGCCAAGTACGGGCGCGTGATCCTCGCGCAGCCGGGGCAGTTCGCCTGGCAG